>DATAAD010000015.1:0-21072 GCA_036260295.1 Acidimicrobiales bacterium
TCCGGGCCTGGCAAGGGGCGTTCGACGAGAAGAAGCACGTTTCGGTGCAGAACTTCGCCATGTACTGGCACTTCGTGGACATCGTGTGGTTGTTCGTGCTCCTGTCCATCTACGTCTCCCCCCACTTCTGATGAGCGTCGAAGACGTCGAGCGCGAAGAGGCCCTCGAGGAGGCCGGCGAGGAGATCAGCAAGGACGAGCGCCGCCGCTCCGTCCTGCTGTGGTTCGGCGTGCTGGGCAGCCCGCTGGCGTGGGTCGGCCACCTGGGGGTGAACTACTCGCTCGAGGAGTGGTTCGCCTGCTCCGAGTCGGCGCGCGACAAGGGTGAGATCCTCGGCGTCGGGGTGAAGACGATCTCCGTCGTGTTCAACAGCGCCATGCTGGCCGTCGCCGTGGCCTCCGGACTGGTGGCCCTGGGCTGCTGGCGAAAGCTCCAGGCCCAGGAGGGGGACGAGAACGGGGACGACCGGATGGAACGGGCCCGGTGGATGGCGTTCGCCGGGAGCGTGGAGGCCGCCCTCTTCGTCGGCATCATCCTCCTGGGCTACCTGCCCTCCCTGATGCTCGACGTCTGCGAGACCACGCCGTGATGCTGGCCCACCAGGCCGTCGCCCCCTCGGATCTGGCCGGGTCGTGGACGTTCGAGCCCGTTCTCCTGGCCACACTGGCCCTGGCCGCCCTCGTCCATGGGCGGGGCCGGGCCCGCCTCGGGCGGCGCATCGCCCGCCCCCGCGAGAAGCGGCGCGCCGCCGCCTTCTACGGAGGGCTGGCGGTCCTGGCCGCGGCCCTCATGTCCCCACTGGACGCCCTGGCGTCGACGTTGTTCTCCGGGCACATGACGCAGCACCTCCTGCTCATGGTGGTCGCCGCCCCGCTGCTGGTGTACGCCAGGCCTACGCCCGCGCTGGTCGCCGGCCTCCCCGCGGGAGGGCGCGACCTGGTGCGACGATCCGACTTGCGGGGGACGGCGCACGCGCTGACCAACCCCCTGGTCGTATGGATCATCGGCACGGTGGCCCTGTGGGCGTGGCACATGCCCGCGCTCTACGAAGCCGCGCTCGCTCACGAGCCCCTCCACGTGCTCGAGCACGCCAGCTTCTTCGCTGCCGCCGTGCTGTTCTGGAGCGTCGTGTTCGCCAGTGGCACCCGACGCGGCGTGCCCCGCCCGGTGGCGATCGTGCTGGTCTTCGCCTCCGGCGTCCAAGGCTCCGCTCTCGGCGCCGTCCTCCTGTTCGCCTCGACCCCGCTGTACGCGGTGCACGAGCCGGGGGCGAGGCTGTGGGACGTATCCCCCCTGAGCGACCAGCAGCTGGCCGGCGCCCTGATGTGGTCACCGCCGGCGCTGATGTACATCGTGGTGATGGGATGGCTCCTCGTCCGGTGGTTCGCGGAGATGGACGACGCCGGTCCGGACCCGGCGCTGGTCGCTGCGGGGGAACGCGCGTGAGGCGAGCGCTCGCCCCCCTCCTGCTGCTGGCGGCCACGGTCGCCGGGTGCGGGTACTTCCGCGAGGAGGCCGAGCCGTACCGGCCTCCCGTCTACTACGGCCCGTCGGAAGCGGCCGACCGCGCCGGAGCGGTCAGCACGGGGGAGCACCTGTACCTGAGGGACTGCGCCTACTGCCACGGCAACGACGGCAAGGGGACGAGCCAGGGCCCGGACCTGACGGTGGGGACCAACGGCGGGGCTCTCACCGCTTTCGTCCTGCGGACCGGTCGGATGCCGGTTGCCAGTCCGCCGAAGCAGATGGAGCCCGGCCCGCCCGTGTACAGCGAGCGGGAGATCGCCGACATCGTGGCCTACGTCACCAGCGAATTCCGCCCGCCCGGGCCCGACGTCCCGCGCATCGACCTCAGCAAGGGGGACCTGGCAGTGGGCCAGCAGGTGTACCAGGAGCACTGTGCGGCGTGCCACGCCACGACCGGGATCGGAGGCGCCATGCTCATCCATCCCGACCCGGACGCGCCCCGCAAGACGAGGGGGATCGTCATCCCCGACTTCGGGCGTTCTGACGCCCAGGCCGTCGCCGAGGCGGTGCGGACGGGGCCGGGAAGCATGCCGGTGTTCGGGACCCGGGCCATCTCGGACCACGAGCTGGAGTCGCTGCTGGTCTACATGGGCTACCTGAAGGACCCGACGGACGAGGGAGGCGCGCCGATCGGCCGGGTCGGCCCCGTCGTCGAGGGGGCAGTGGGATGGCTCGTCGGTCTCGGGTCGCTCTTGCTCGTCATCCGGTGGATCGGCACCAAGGCAGGAGAGGTGGAGTGAAGGCGAAAGAGGGAATGATGCGTCCCGGCCACGAGGGCCCGGCCCGGTCGACGGCAATCCTCGTGGCCCTCGGGGTCGCCATCGCCGCCTCCGTGGCGGTGACCGTCGTCTACGCCCTCGGCGGGCAGCCCCAGCTCGAGGGCGCCCTGCTCGGGCTGGCCCTCGGCGGGGTGGCGGTGGCGCTCATCGTCTTCGCCCGGCGCATGCTCCCCGGAGGGCACTTCGTACAGGTGCGGGAGGACCTGCCGGGCACGAAGGAGGAGCGGGCTTCGGTGGCGAGCGCCTTCTTCGCCGGCGCCGAGCCCATGGAGCGTCGGAGCCTGATGGTCAAGATGTTCTGGGCGGCAGTGGGCGCGCTCGGACTGGCCGCGCTGTTCCCGATCCGCTCGCTGGGGACCAGTCCCGGGTCGTCGCTGCGGCGCACGGACTGGAAGTCGGGCACCCGGGTGGTGACCAAGAACGGGCAACCGGTGCGCGTCGAGGAGCTCGACGTCAACACCATCCTGACCGTGTTCCCGGAGGACCACCCGGACTCGGCCGACTCCCAGACGATCCTCCTACGCCTCCCCCCGGACGTCCGCGTCCCCGGGCCACGGGACTGGACGGTCGCCGGGGTCGTCGCCTTCTCGAAGATCTGCACCCACGCCGGCTGCCCCGTCAGCCTCTACCAGGCCCAGACGCAGGAGCTCTTCTGCCCCTGCCACCAGTCGACGTTCTCGGTACCCGATGGCGCCAAGCCCACGTTCGGGCCCGCCGCCCGCCCGCTCCCGCAGCTCCCCATCGGCGTCGACGGCCAGGGGTTCGTGGTGGCCATGGGCGACTTCACCGAACCGGTCGGCCCCGGCTACTGGACCAGGCCCCGTGATTAAGCGGGTCTCGGTCTGGGTCGACGACCGCCTTTCCGCCGCGTCGTTCACCCGGCACGCGCTCAACAAGGTCTTTCCCGACCACTGGTCGTTCATGCTGGGCGAGGTGGCGATGTACTCCTTCGTCGTCATCCTCCTCACCGGGGTCTTCCTGACCTTCTTCTTCGACCCGAGCGTGGCCGAGACGACGTACGAGGGTTCGTACGAGCCGCTCCGCGGCGTGCACATGTCGGAGGCCTACCGCTCCACCGTCGAGCTCAGCTTCGACGTACGCGCCGGGCTGGTGATGCGCCAGGCCCATCACTGGGCGGCGATCGTGTTCATCGCCTCGCTCGTCCTGCACCTGCTCCGCGTGTTCTTCACCGGCGCCTTCCGGCGGCCGCGGGAGATCAACTGGATCGTCGGGGTGACCCTGTTCATCCTGGCCTTCTTCAACGGCTTCACCGGGTACTCGCTCCCCGACGACCTGCTTTCGGGCACCGGCCTCCGGATCGCCTACTCGATCGCCCTGTCCGTGCCCGTCATCGGGTCGTGGCTGGCGTTCCTGGTCTTCGGCGGCGAGTTCCCGGCCCACGAGATCATCCCCCGGCTGTTCGTCACCCACGTCATGATCGTCCCGGGGATGATCATCGGCCTGCTGACGGTCCACCTGGCCATAATCTGGCGCCAGAAGCACACCGACTTCCCGGGGCCGGGGCGCAGGGAGACGAACGTGGTCGGCAGCCGGCTGTGGCCGACGTACGCCTTCAACTCGATCGGCCTCTTCTTCGCCGTGTTCGCGGTGATGATCGCCATGGGCGGCCTGTTCCAGGTGAACCCCGTGTGGCTCTACGGCCCCTTCCACCCCGACCAGGTGCCCTCACCGGCGCAACCCGACTGGTGGCTGGGGTGGACCGAGGGCGCGCTCAGGATCATCCCCTCATGGGAGCTCCGCGCCTTCGGCTTCGAGATCCCGAACCCCTTCTTCGCCGGGGCCCTGCTTCCTGGCATCACCTTCGGGTTCCTGTACCTGTGGCCGTTCCTCGAAGCGCGCGTGACCCGCGATCGGGAACCGCACCACATCCTCGACCGCGCCCGTGACCGTCCGGTGCGCACCGCGCTGGGGACGACGACGTTGATGTTCTACATCGTCCTCCAGGTCGCGGCGAGCAACGACCTCATCGCCAACAAGCTCGGTGCGTCGGTGGCGACCATCACGCGGGTCTTCCAGGTCCTCATCATCGTGCTGCCACCCCTCGTCGGGTACGTGACCTACCGGCTGATGAAGGGGTTCCAGGTCAGCCGGGCCGAGCGCTTCTCGACCGTCCCGCTCGACGCCGTGCTCCACCCGAAACGGTACAACGGGGCCCCGGAGAAGGAAGCGAGTGAAGAGCCAGAACAGTCAACCGCCGCGAGCTGAGCTACGGGTGGAGGCCGTCGAGGACGAGGGCTGGACGTGGTGCTACGTCGAGCCGGAGAGCGGCGTCGAGCTCTACAGCAACGAGACCTACGCCACGGTCGACGAGGCCAAGGACTGGGCCCGCCGGGCGTACCCCGACGTACCGCTCGCCGCCGACCAGGAAGGGTAAATACGCCGACCGCGGCGGCGCCGTACATAGGGTGATGGACCGGTCTCTGAGACGCGCCGGCATCGCCGGCGTGGTCACCATCTGGGCTGGCCTGTCGGCGGGGACGGTGCTGGCCGGGTTCGACCTCCTCGGTGGGCGCCCCCTGAGCTACCTGGGCACCCTCCCGCGGTCGGAAGGGCTGTTCGCTGCCGGACTGGCCATGTCCGCCATCCTGTTCATCGCCTTCCACCGGTACGTGCGCAGCGCGTACCCGGTGTCGTCCGGCTTCACCGCCGTCATGCTCGTCGGGATGGCCGGCCAGCTGGTCGCCGCCTTCGTGCCCATCGGCGGCGACCCGGCCCTCCACCGCATCCATACGACCAGCGCCCTCGTCCTCGCCGCCTCGCTGCCCGTCGTCATGTGGCGCTTCGCCGCCGCCCAGCCGCCGGGGGCGTGGCGACGGCTGGCCTACACGTTCGTCTGGGCCGAGGTGGCCGCCTGCGCCGGCGGCCTCCTGCTGTCCGCCGCCGACCTGGCCCCAGTGGCCGAGATCCTCCCCGCCGCCGTCTTCCACGCCTGGATCCTCACGCTGACGTTCCGCCCCGCGAATCCCCGGCCGACTGTCGCACCCGATGCGTACCATCGCGCCGATGCTCCAACTCACGAAGGAGGTCCGGCCCTCGGAAGCCGGGCTCGGCCCCGGGTTCCATCCGGCGGTGGCCGAGTGGTTCGCGCGCCGGTTCCCTGAGGGCCCCACCGAGCCCCAGGCCCTGGGCTGGCCCCTGATCGCCTCGGGCGCCGACACCCTGATCGCCGCGCCCACCGGTTCGGGGAAGACCCTCGCCGGGTTCCTCGTCGCCATCGACTCCCTCTACAAGGGCGCCGACCCGGGCGACCGGGCCCGGGTGGTGTACGTGTCGCCCCTGAAGGCCCTGGCCGTCGACATCGCCGAGAACCTGGAGCGACCGCTGGCCGAGATCGCGGCCGTCGCCCGCGAGCTGGGGCTCGACCCGCCCGACATCCGCGTCGGCGTCCGCACGGGCGACACCACCAGCTCCCAGCGGGCGCTGATGGTGCGCCGCCCACCGAGCTTCGTCGTGACCACGCCCGAGTCGCTCTACCTGCTCGTCACCAGCCCCCGGGGCCGGGAGGCCCTCCGGACGGTGGAGACGGTGATCGTCGACGAGATCCACGCCGTGGCCCGCGACAAGCGGGGGTCGCACCTCTCCCTCACCCTCGAACGGTTGGAGGCGGTGTGCGACAGGCGGCCGGTGCGCATCGGCCTGTCCGCCACCCAGCGCCCGATCGAGACCGTCGGCCGTCTGCTGGTGGGCGACCGGCCACTCCCGGCCGTCGTCGACGTGGGCCACCAGCGCGACCTCGACCTGGCCCTCGAGCTGCCGGACGGGGAGCTGGAGGCGCTGGCGTCCACCGAGCAGATGGACGACGTGCTCGACCGCATCTCGGCCCTCGTCCGCCAGCACCGCACCACCTTGGTGTTCGTCAACACCCGGCGGCTGGCCGAGCGGCTGGCCCACCAGCTGGCCGACCGCCTCGGCGACGACGTGGTGGCGGCCCACCACGGCAGCCTGTCCAAGGAGCGACGCCACCGGGTGGAGACGCGGCTCCGGGCCGGCGACCTCAAGGCCCTGGTGGCCACGGCCTCGCTCGAGCTCGGCATCGACATCGGGCCGGTCGAGCTGGTGTGCCAGATCGGCTCGCCCCGCAGCATCGCCACCTTCCTGCAGCGGGTCGGCCGCTCGAACCACACCCGGGCCGGCACGCCGCGAGGACGGCTGTTCCCGCTCACCCGCGACGAGCTGGTGGAGTGCACGGCGCTGCTGATGGCCGTGCGGGCCGGCCGGCTCGACGCCATCGAGCCCGCCCTTCTCCCCCTCGACATCGCGGCCCAGCAGATCGTCGCCGAGGTGGCAGCCAGGGAGTGGACCACCGACGGCCTCTACGACCTCGTCCGCCGGGCAGCGCCTTACATGGAGCTCGACCGGCCGAGGTTCGACGAGCTGGTGGCGCTCGTCGCCGGCGGTATCGAGACCGGGCGGGGGCGCAGGGGCGCCTATCTCCACCACGACACGGTGAACGGCGAGCTCCGCGCCCGCAAGGGGGCCCGGCTGGCGGCGGCCACGTCGGGCGGCGCCATCCCCGAGACGGGCGACTACCGCGTCCTGGCCGAGCCCGACGACACCTTCATCGGCACCGTGAACGAGGACTGGGCGGTCGAGTCGATGGTGGGCGACATCTTCCTGCTCGGCACCCACTCGTGGCAGATCGCCCGCATCGAGGCCGGGGTCGTCCGCGTCCGGGACGCGGGCGACACGCCCCCCACCGTTCCCTTCTGGCTGGGCGAGGCCCCGGCCCGCACGGCCGAGCTGTCCCAGGAGGTCTCCCGACTGCGCCGGACCGTCGACGAGCTGCTCGCCGCCGGAGATCCCGACGCGGCCAAACGCTGGCTGCTCGAGGCGGCGGGCATAGACGACGCCGCAGCCACCGTGATCGTCGACTACCTGGCCGTGGGCCGGGCCGCCCTGGGCGTCACCCCGACCCAGGAGTGCCTGGTGCTGGAGCGGTTCTTCGACGACACCGGCGGCATGCAGCTCGTCGTCCACTCCCCCTACGGCGGGCGGGTCAACCGGGGCCTCGGCCTGGCCCTGCGCAAGAAGTTCTGCCGCACCTTCAACTTCGAGCTGCAGGCCGCGGCCAGCGACGACGCCGTCGTGCTGTCCCTCGGCCCCCACCACAGCTTCCCGCTGGACGAGGTCCCCCGCTTCATCTCCAGCCGCACCGTCCGCGACACGCTGGAGCACGCCATCCTCGACTCGCCCATGTTCCAGGCCCGCTGGCGCTGGAACCTCAACCGGGCGCTCATGGTCCTCCGCTTCCGCGGCGGCCGGCGGAACCCGCCGCCGATCCAGCGCATGGAGTCCGACGACCTCCTCGCCGCCGTGTTCCCCCAAGCCGCGGCCTGCCAGGAGAACGTCACCGGCCCCGTCGACATCCCCGACCACCTGCTGGTGCGCCAGACGGTGGAGGACACGCTGCACGAGGCCCTCGACGTCGACGGGCTGGAGGCGCTCCTGCGGCGGATCGAGGCCGGCGAGGTCACCGTCCACTGCCGCGACACGACCGAGCCGTCAGTGCTGGCCCACGAGATCATCACCGCCCGCCCCTACGCCTTCCTCGACGACGAGGAGGCCCAGAACCGCCGCACCAACGCCGTCCGCCTCCGGCGGGGGCTGGCCGTCGACCTGGCCTCGATCGGCGCCCTCGACCCCGCCGCCATCGAAGCCGTCCACGCCGAGATCGTCCCCCTGCCGACGACGGCCGACGACCTCCACGACCTGCTGTGCTCCGCCGTGCTCCTCCGGGCGCGGGACGACTGGCGGCCGCTGTGGACCGAGCTGGCCGGTCGCGGCCGAGCGCAGAACCTCTCCTCCGACCTGTGGTGCGCCAGCGAAGCGGTCGACGACGCGAGGCGCGCGCTGGCGGGGGACGGCGACGCTGTTCGACGCGCGCTGCGCGGCCACCTCGAGCTCACCGGCATCACCACCGAGGAGGCGCTGGCCGCGGCCACCACCCTTTCCGCGGGCGACGTGCGCATCGGCCTGGCCGGGCTGGAGCAGGAGGGGTTCGCCCTCCAAGGCCGCTACACGCCCGACGCCGCGGAGACCGAGTGGGTCGCCCGCCGCCCCCTGGCCCGCATGCACTCCTACTCGCGCCGCACCCGGCGCGAGAGCGTCGACCCGGTCACCGCCCAGGACTTCATGCGCTTCCTCCTGCGCTGGCAGCACCTGGCCCCCGGCACCCAGCTGGCCGGCAACCAGGGCCTGGTGGCCGTGCTCGAGCAGCTCCAGGGCTACGAGGCCGCCGCCGTCGGCTGGGAGGGCGAGCTGTTCGCCCGGCGCGTCCGCCACTACGACAGCGGCTGGCTCGACCGGCTGTGCCACAACGGCGACGTGGCCTGGCTGCGCCTGACGCCCCGGACGGTCGACGACCCGGACACGCCCCCGGCCGCGCCGTCGAAGGCCACGCCGATCGCCGTCGTCTTCCGTGCCGATCTGCCGTGGCTCCTGGCCGCGGCCCGCACCGGGGCGCCGCCGAGCGAGCCGACCGTCGGCGCCACCGCCGAGATCCTCGACGTGCTCCGGCAGCGGGGCGCCTGCTTCGCCACCGACCTGGGCGTCGCCACCCGCCGGCTCCCCGAAGACGTCGAGCGGGGCCTGTGGGACGGCGTGGCCCGTGGGCTGGTCATGTCCGACGGGTTCGGCCCCATCCGGGCCCGCGTCGCCGGCCCCCGTCCCGCCCCCCGGGCCCGGCCCATCTCCCGCCTCGGTCGAGCGGGCCTCACCGCCACCACCGGTGCCTCGGCCGGCCGGTGGTCGCTCGTGCCGGCCCCCGAGACCCAGCTCGACCGGGAGGAGCTGGCCGAGGCGGTCGCCGAGCAGCTGCTCAACCGCTGGGGCCTGGTCTTCCGGGCCCTGGCTGTGCACGATTCCCTGCGCCTCCCGTGGCGCGACGTCCAGTGGGCGCTGCGCCGCCTCGAGGACCGCGGCCAGGTCCGCGGCGGGCGGTTCGTGAGCGGGTTCAGCGGGGAGCAGTACGCCCTGCCGGCGGCCGTGGAGCAGCTGGCGCACGTCCGCAAGGCGCCGAAGACGGGAGAACGGGTGACGGTCAACGCCACCGATCCCCTCAACCTGGTCGGCATCGTCGTCCCGGGCGACACTGTGCCCGCCGTGCGTACGAACAAGATCACCTACGTCGACGGCGTCCCCGGCTGAAGGGGCGACCGGGAAGGACCCCCAGGCTGTCCTTCCCGGTCGCCCGTGCTCCTCCTCTCGCGTCCGCCTGGCCGGTCAGGCCGCTCTGCCCTGCATGCCGGCTGTCCGGCGCTCGCCGCCGAGGACCAACTCTCGGCCCTTCACCCAATCGGCGACCCAGTCGCCGTCGGACTCGTAGGTGATCAGGAACTCGCCTCCCTCGGCACCCTTCTGCCCGTTCAGCGCCCGGGCGGCGACGACGAAGCAGGTGACGTTGGGGGTCGGCCGGACGTACGACGCACGGAGGCCCGACGGGAGCGGCGTCGCCGGCGCCAGCGCTTTGGCGACCTGGGTCGCCGACGAGGTCACGCCCCGAACGACCATGTCGGTGATGACGACGAGGCCGACGAAGGCGAGCACGGAGATCCAGAGCGTGAGCCTCTGACCAGGGGTCAGGCCGTCCAGCGGCCCGTCGACCTGCGTCTCGACCACGCCCGCGACCGCCGTCGCCAGCGACCCGAGGATGGCGGTCACCTTGGTGACGTTCAACGTCCTCGACTTGATGACGTCGCCCTCCTGCACGTCCTTGGAGAAGATCGACTCGAGCCAGTTCACGGTGCCCACTCCCCTTTCCTTGAATGCTCTCCCGATGGAACCCATGACCACCGGAAGGATGGACGAGCAGACGCCGCGGGGCATCGGGGAGGCAACCCTGAGGTTGACCCCGAGATTTCCCCGGCGTCAGCGGCTCAGGCCCGCGGGCTCCTGGTCGCCGGCCCAGACGTCGGAGAGCTGCCAGCGCGCCGACACGCCCAGCTTGCGGTACACGCTGCTGAGGTGGGCTTCCACGGTCTTGAGGCTGACGAAGAGCGACTGGGCGATCTCGCGGTTGCCCAGGCCGGCGACGGCGAGGTCGGCCACCCGCCGCTCGCTCGGCGTCAATGACTCGACCCCGATCGAGGTGAACCGTCTGGGCCGGAGCCCGCTGCGGAGGAGCTCCTCCCGGGCCCGGTCGCGGACGGCGATGCCGCCACAGCTGTGAGCCAGCTCCAGGGCGGCTCTGAGGTGGGTCTCGGCCTCCGAACGCCGACCGGCTCGGCGGAGAGCGGCACCGAGATCGCCGAGGGCCCGGGCTTCGTCGAGCCGGGCCGGCGATCGGCCGAGGATCGACACCGCCTCCTCGAGTCGCTCGATCTGCGCCTCGCCCTCCTCGGCCAGGGCTTGGGCCCGCAGGGCGAGCCCGAGGGCCCGGGGCGCCCCGAACGCTTGGGCGGCGGCCACTTCCTCCCCGGCCAGCCGGTAGGCCTGCTCCCGCCGACCGAGGTGGGCGGCGGCCACCGCAGCGCACGAGCGCCACGGGATCACCGACGGATTGCGGTCGGCTCCCTGGTCCGCCAGCCGGGCGCCGCAGCGCAGGAAGAGCTCCAGGCCCTCGGCCAACCGGCCCTGGGCGCAGCGGAGGCGCCCCAGGCTGGCGAGGAGGTAGTGCAGCTCGACCGGTGCGGGGTTCTCGGCCACGACGCGCTCCGCGGCGGCCAACTCCGCCCGCTCGACCAAGGCGTCGACCAGGAACGCCACCGCGTACGAGCGGGAGAACATCCACGCCCGTTCCCGGCACACGTTGAGCCCCACCCGAGCGTCGGCCTCGGCATGGTCCACCGAGCCGCACCGCAACGCCAGGTGGGAGCGCCAGATGGCGGCCAGGTGGAGCATCGTGATCGAGCCACGTCCCTGCGCATGGAGGAACAGGTCTGTCCAGGCCCTCTCCGCCTCGTCGGTGAGGTCGGCCCACACCAGGACGTTGGCCGGGTAGGCGAACACCCATCGTTCCTCGGCCAGCAACGTGCCGCCGCTCAGCGCCTGACGGGCCAGGTCGACCGCCTCGGGCAGGTCGCACGCCTCGACCCGCTCCAGGGCCAGGTTGGCCAGCAGGATCGACCCGGCCACGTTCCCCGGTGTTGCAGAGGCACGGAGGCTGCGCAGGCGTTCGAGCGCCGTGTCGCGACTGGCGGGGTACAGCCGGGCGACGGTGACGAACTCGGCTTGGAGCCGGAGGCTCAGCGCCTCGTCGCGGTCCCCGAGATCGCCGATGGCCCGGTCCAGCAGGTCGAGGGCGGCGGCCATGTCGGCCACCATCCCGATGGCCCGCGCCACCTCCACTGCAACCTCGGCCCGCTTCCGCGGATCCTCCAGCAGCTCGAGCCCGAGGCGCAGGGCGTCGAAGGACGACGGCTCGGGTGAACGGGCCTCGGCCACGCAGAGCTCGATCAGGACGTTCCCGCGAACTGCCGCCTCAGGCGGCTCGGCCAGGGCCCGGTGCAGGTACGTCGCCGCAGCCTCCGGCGCCCCCCGGCCGAGGGCGGTGACCGCCGCCTCCCGCAGGACGTCCACCGCCCACGGCTGGGACTGCGGGTCGGAGAGGAGGAGGTGGGCCGCGACCTGCTCCGGCGCAGCACGGCGGTCCATGAGGAGCCGCGCCGCCCGGTGGTGGCCCTCGGCCCGCTCCGCCCGGCTCAGGCCGGCGTAGGTGGCGGCCCGCTGGATGGAGTGGCGGAAGGCGAGGGAACGGTCTTCGCCGAAGACACCACACCTGGCCAGCGCATCGCCCGCCCGGACCACGTCCTCCGGGCTCAGCCCGCAGAACGCGGCGGCGACCGCCGGATCGGGGCCGTCCCCGAGCACGGCGACGGCCCGGGCGAGCACTCCCGCTTCCACCGGCATGCGAGCGAGGCGGAGCTCGAGGGCACGGGCGACGGACGGTGGGCCCAGTCGCAGGACCTCGTCGACGTTGCCTGCGACCGGTGGGATCCGCCGCTCGCTGAGCTCGCTCACGAGCTCCCCGAGGAGGAAGGGGTTCCCACCGGTCACCTTGTGGCAGGCAGCCACGAACGGGGCGTCCGGCTCCCCGCACAGCCCTTCGGCGACGAAGGACCGAACGGCAGCATCGGTGAGGGGGTGCAGGCGCACGGTGCGCGTGGCCGCTTCCGTGGCCACGCCGGTCAGCAGGCACAACGTGTCGGCTGCCTCGGTCCAGCGGACGGCCAGGAGCACGGACACGGGCAGTTCCTCGATCCGCCGGGCCAGGAAGTCGATGAACCGGAGGGAGGCGTTGTCCCCCCAGTGCGCGTCGTCGACGACGAGCAGCAACGGCTCGCGTTCGGCGAGGTTGGAGGTGAGCCAGTACAACCCGTTCAGCGTCGCCATCATCGTGTCCGGCTTCCACGGCTCGTCGTCCCTCCGGGTGTCGGAGCCGGCGGTCACCAGGGCGGCGACCGACCGGGCGGCTCCGCTCAGCACCGACGTCCGTTGCTCCGCCGGGATCGACGCCACCACGGGCTCGAAGAGCTGCCGTACGACGCCATAGGCGAAGTCGCGCTCGAGCTCGGCGCACCGTGCGGTCATGGGCCGGAGCCCGACCGTGCGCGCCAGCCGCCGGGCCTCCTGCAGCAGCCTCGTCTTCCCGATGCCGCCGGCACCCTCGACCAGGGTGACGCTCCCGCGGCCGTCCCGGGCGCCCTCGAGGACCTCGGCGATCACATCGAGCTCGACCTTGCGGTCGTAGAGCGTTCCTCCGCCGATGTAACCCATCCGAGCCCCCAGGCCGCCAGCTGTCTCGTGCGGGGTTCATCCTACGGTCGACGGGCGGGCTACCGTCGCACGAGGGCGTCGGCAGTTCACGCCCGACACACAGTTGGCGGGGCACGGCGAGAGAGCTGGCTCTCGGACGGAAGGGGGGGCCGTGGTCGGCTGCCTGACCGAACAGACGGAGGCGCAGGACGAGGAGGGCGGTGCCCCGCGTCCGGTCGCGGGGACGAACCGGCCGACGGACGACAGCATCGTCGTCGAGCTGACCGCCGAGCAGGCGGAGAGCATTCGGAGGGCCTGGAAGCCCGAGGATCGTCACCGCCCGCGGCAGTTCGTGCTCCGGGCCGACAACCAGACTGTCGGCGTCCTCCACGTGATCTCGTGGCTCGTCGATGCCGATTGACGTGAGAGCGCCTGGGCAGGGGGCGCGAGCGTGAGCGTCCTGTCGGTCCCCCGGATCTACTTCAAGGGACAGGCGTCGTGGAACCCGGCGACGGCCAACAACAACGACCAGTGGATGACGTTCGACACGGTCAAAGCCGAGCTGGACTGGGGGTTCCTGGGCTCCCAGCACCCACCGATCTCGGCGGAGAACGCCGGGGCCCGGTTCCCTCTGTGGGCCCGGACCCTGCAGCACTACTCGGGGCCGGACGGCCGTTGGTACCAGCCCCCGGCGGAATGGAACTACTACGGCGGGAACGAGGTCGCCCTCCACACCCGGCGGACGCAGACGATGGTCACCGGCGCCCAGCTCACCTACGGGGGCACGGACCGAGCCGACGGCGACCCGCTCATCGGTAGCTACGTGGAGATCGTCGGCGACCCCTACCCGGGGACCACGTTCCCGACCGCGGCCCGGCTCGTCGACGTGAACCCCAACTCGTTCTGGAGCACGTGCCTGCTCCTGCGGTCGCTCCAGATCGGCGACGAAAGGTCTCCGACGGCGTTCCTCCACGCCGACGTCGCTCCTGGCGCCTACATGGGCTCGCAGTGGCTCAACCTCCGGCGCAACCTCAACGCCGACCACCAACTCGAGATCGCAGGCGTCGGAGGGTCGGTGATGCAGGCGTGCATGCCGAAAGGGGACTCGCTGCGGTTCGGGCGGATGTGCGACCGCTCGCCGTCGCTCCAGGGACTGGCCGCCGCCCTCCGCCGACCCGGCGTGAAGGGATTGATGGTCCGCCTTTCCGCGTACATGACTCGCTACTTCACCGCCGAGGAGTTCGCCGACTGCAAAGGCAAGACCGAGAAGTACACCCGCCTCGTCCAGCTGTGGGACGCCGACCTCCACTCCGGCCGGGCCCCCACCCAGAACCCTGCGGTGTCCTCGGTCGTGGGGACGATAGGCCTGTGGTGCGACGGCGAGCTCGCCTCCTCGGCCGGCGGCCGGTACCTGGCTCCCATGGCGAGGATCGCGATGTCCCTCCCGGAGGGGCAGACCGCCGACGCCGCACTGGGGCCGGCCGTGGCCGAGGTCCACCAAGAGGAAGCGGTCCTCAGCCTCGACATGGGGGGCACCGTTCCTGAGTGCGACAGCTCGGGTCGCAAAGTGGACCTCGGGCCTCTCGAGGTCGTCGTGGTGGAGGGCAGCGGTCGGGCGACGACGGTCGCCACGCTCGCCCCGGAGGACTACGACCGGGCGCGGTACGAGAAGAGAGCCGGGATCGTCGACGTCGACCTGCGAGACGACGACGTGCCGAAGATCGTGAACGGCACGCTGCGCCTGGTCGCCCGCGCCTCCGAGGCCGTCGTGGCCCTGGAGGAGATGTCCGTGACAGCCGAGGCCGAGTCGCGCTGCGTCTGGGTCGAGGAGGGCGAGGTGGTCGGCCTCCGGGTCCACGTCCGCCAGAACGGGGCGCTGCCGACCGACACCGTCCACGTCCGGCTGGCCCAGTACCTCCCCGACCCTCCTCCACCGTGCCCGAACCCGCAGTCCTGGGTGCTTGCGTCCCGGGAGACCGCCGTCCTCGCGTTCCTCGGGGCACCGGACGACGTCGTCACCCTGGCCGAGCCGGGCGACGGTTCCGTGGAGATCCGCTTCCGGTCGCTACGGCCCGGCTTCGCGACCATCGCCTTCTTCCCGCACCGGGACGGCCCACCTCCTCCCGTTCCCCCACCCTCGAGGGTGCTCCCCATGCTGCTCGACCAGACCCACCGGGTGACCATGACCTCCGCTTCCTTCTGCTCGGTGCGGGCCATGCCGTTCGACAACGACCTGCCTCGCCGGTTTGCCCGGCAGTGGGAGGAGCGTCCCGACCCGTCTGCCGCCTGGGACTTCGTCTACAAGAACGTGCTCGCCCTCTACCAGCTGCTGTACCCGGCCATGCTGCACTTCGGCGGCCTCGACCTCGGCGACCGCCGGGCGGTCGAGAGGAACATCAACCGGATCCTGGAGCTGACCTGCGAGGTCGAACCGACGTCGACCGTCCGCATGCCGGTGACCCGCGACCTGTCCGCCGGGAAGCGGGCGGTGCTGCGCCTGTATGCGCAGCTGGTCAGGAGCGACTGGCAGCTGACGGCGCTCGAGCTGGTCCCCGGCCTGTAGGCCCGATGGACGACTGCGAAGTCCGGACGCTGGCCGACCTCCGGGACGTGCTCCAGGCCGCCGTCGAGCTCGAGCTGGCGACGATCCCGCCCTATCTGTGCGCGTGGTGGACGGTTCGCGACCGCACGTGCGAGGTGGCCCTGATGCTGCAGGACGTCGCCATCGCCGAGATGCGCCACCTGGCCATCGCCGCCAACACGCTGATCGCGGTGGGCGGTACGCCGGAGATCCGGGCCGCGTTCCCCGCGTACCCCACCCACATCCGGAACGTCGGCACCGTCGAGGTGTCCCTGCTCCCCTTCGGTCGCCGGTTCCTGGAGCAGTCACGCCGGATCGAGCGGCCCGAGACAAAGGGGGCCGAGCCGGGAACGCCGACGACCTCGCGTGTCCGGCTTCTGGCCATGGGCGACCGGTTCTCCACCATCGGGGCGTTCTACAGGTGCGTCCTCGAGGGCCTCGATCGGCTGGTCGTCGAGCTGGGGGAGCCCGCCGTCTTCCCCGACGGCGGCAGGATCGAGCGGCAGCTCGGCTACTTCGGGGCCCAGCGGATCGACGTGGCCTGCCGGGCGCGGGCCCGGGCCCTTCTCGACGACGTGGTCGACGAGGGCGAGGGGGACGACTGCGGCGTCAGGGACCGCTACGGCGCCCTCGCCCACTTCTACACGTTCGACCAGATGTGCCGGGGCCGGCGCTACGGCCCCGAGGACAAGGCGGGTCGCCCGTGCGGGGACGAGCTGGCGGTGCCGGAGGGCGAGGAGCAGGTGGCACCCATGCTGCCCAACGCCACGCAGCTGCTCTACCTGCCCCCGCGCTCGGCGCTGTGGGACGACTCCGTCGCGTTCAACGACCTGCTCACCGACGTCGTCGACACCCTCGACGCCGGCTTCAAGGGTGACCCGGCCAAGGTGCAGGCCGCCTTCGGGCTGATGCTCCAGCTCCGGGAGGCGGCCGACCGCCTCCTGGCCCGGCCCCTCCCCGACCACCCGGGCCAGGTCGCCGGTCCGACCTTCGAGCTGTCCTGCGCTCCTCGCTGACCGACACCCGTCGCCGGGCGCTCGGTCCGCCCATCGGCGCCCGCTGGCGGCCAGGCTTGGCTCGTGGAGCACGTGATCGAAGTGGGCGGCGCCCTGTTCATCCTGTCGGCCTTCGTGCTGGCCCAGGTGGGCCGGCTGACGACGACGTCCCTCGTCTACCTCCTGCTCAACCTGGCCGGATCGGGGATCCTCGCGGTCGTGGCCGCGGTGGACGGCGACGTCGGCTTCCTCCTCCTCGAGGGGGTGTGGGCGGTGGTGTCGGCGTTGGCCCTGGCCAAGCTGCTGCTACGGAGCCGGCCGGGTCGGCCCTGATCGGGAGAAGCGCGGCGTCTCTGCCGGTCTCGTTGTGGCGCGTGCCACCCGGGCGGGTGACGAAGGCAGAACGCTCATCGGTTGTTCATCTGCTCTCCACACAGCCCGGGGCTGTCACACGGCGACCGATCGGTGAGGGTGATCTTGGGGTTGCCGCCGTTCGGGCGCTCGAAGGTGAACCTCACCCACGCCGTGTTGTTGGTGTAGTCGGCCTCGCGGAAGACGTTGCCGACGTTCGACGTGCTGACCAGGTAGTAGTCGCCCGGGGCCATGCCGGTGACGTCGAGGGCCTGGCCCTCGGTGGCCTGGTGGTACTGGTCGACCCACCCGGGGCTGATGCCCTGCCGGTCGGCGCCGCAGTGGAAGTAGGACACCTCGGTGTGGGCGGGGTTGTCGTCGAGCTTGTACCAGTCGATCAGGCAGAACGTGACCTTGATCGAGTTTCCGCCCACGACGGGCCCGGTGATGGGGTCCCCGCTGCGGATCTCGAACAGAGCCACGTTGTCGATGTGCCAGTGGTCGTGCTCGGCGTGGAACTCGTAGCGGCTGACCAGCTGCTCGTCGACCACGTTCCCGTCTGCGTCGAGGATCTCCTGGATGGCGTTCTGGGCCACACCCGACGGTGAGTTCACGACCTCGGGCCGCATCCGCCAGTGACCAGCACCGGTGTTGGCAATCCCGTTCGAGAACCGGATGACCTCTCGCTGGTGGGCGTTGACCAGCTGCACCTGCTTGGGCACGACGGTGCGGATGTCAGGCAACAGCCCGGCCGTCGCGCTCGCAGCTTGAGAGGGGGACAGCACGGTCGTGAAGAGCGCGCCAAGAAGCAGGAGCACTCGCCTGGATCGAAGCATGGATTGTTCCCTTCCCTCCGCCCCGGATGGGCCGCCAACCGCCGAAAACCGCCTGAGCCGTCAGACTAGCGCCTGGGCGAACCGCCTCAGGTCGTCTCGTCGCTGACCCGTGCCGGCCGGTCGCCCAGCGCCTCCTCGAGCTCGGCCCGCAGGCGTTCGGGGAAGTCGGTGGCCGCCACCTCGCCCTCGTACCGGCCCAGCTCGCGCAGGAGCTCGGCCTCGTTCTCGACGGTGACGAGGAGCAGGAGCGCCGACCGCCCGGCCTCGAGCCAGTCGGCCATCTGCTTGACCCAGTCGTCGGCCAGCCCCTTGTCGACGAGCTTGCCGTAGAGGGCGCCGGCGGCCGCTCCTCCGGCGATGGCCAACGGGCCGACGAAGAGCCCGGCCAGCAACCCCCACCACCCGCCCATGAGGGCGCCTCGCCCCGGCGTGATGTCAACCGTCTCGTGGATCTGGGCCCTTCCGGACTCGTCCTTGGCGATCACCACGGCGTCGCCGAGGCGAAGCACCCCCTCCTGCTGCAGGTGCATGAGGTTCACCAGCACCTCGGTGGCCCGGCTCGGCTTGTCGAAGACGATGGCGACCAGGTGCTCCTCGTCGCCGCCGGTGCCGGCGGGGTTCTCCACATCGCTCATCGTGCCTCCCCGGGTCGCGAGCCCCCATGCTGGCCGTTCACGAGGCCACGTGCGAACGGACGAACAGGTGCCAGCCCACCCAGAGCCACGCGGCGAGGAGCAGCCACCGCCCGAGCGGGCGGCGGGCGACCTTCGACGCCGCCTGGCCGAGGGTCGGGATGCGCCCGGCGAGCAGGGCCGCCATCTGGCAGGCGACCAGTCCGGCGAAGAGCAGGGCGTAGCCGGCGAGGGTGACGGCGCGACTCACCGGCGGGCCAGGTCGACGCCCACCGCGGCCCAGACGAGGAAGGCCACGGCGCGCGCCGGGCGCCAGTCGAGCACCTCGTTGGCCAGCGAGCTCAAGGTGGGGTGGTCGGCGCGCGGCGCCTGGAAGTACGCGGCGAGCTCCCAGCCGGCGAGCAGGGCAAGGAGGACGGCCCACACCATGGCGCCGTCCGGGTCATCGCCGGCCACCCGGCGACGGCGCGTCCCCAGGGCCACGGCGGCGATGCCCGCCACGACGACCGCGGCGAGCACGGGCCACGTGAACGGCCGCAGGCCGGCCGCCCACCAGGCGTAGGCGGCTGCGACCGCCACCACGAGGGCTCGCACGCGCCCAAGTGTCGTACGCTCGTCGCCGGAGGAACAGGACCCATGCTCTACCGGGTGCTGGCCGACCTCGTCGTGGTCGTCCACCTCGCCTTCATCGTCTTCGTGGCCGTCGGCGGGCTGCTGGCGTGGCGCCGGCCGTGGCTCGTCCTGCTCCACGCACCGACCGTGGCGTGGGCGGTGGCCGGGATGACCGTCGGGGTGCCGTGCCCGCTCACGCCGCTGGAGAAGTCCCTGCGCCGGCTGGCCGGCGACGACGGCTACGCCGGGGGCTTCGTCGACCACTACCTCGAGGGGGTCGTGTACCCCGAGCCGTTCACGCCGTTCCTGCGAGCCCTGGCCGCCCTCGCCGTCGTCGCCGAGTACGCCCGTCTCGTCCGCCGCTCACCCGGCGGTCAACCGCTGGCGCAGCGCCTCGTTCCGCTCTTCGAGCTCGAGCACCCGCCGCACACCGGCCAGGTTGACGCCCTCGGCGGTCAGCTCGGCGATACGCCGGAGCCGGGCCAGGTCGCGCCGGCCGTACAGCCGGATGCCGCCCGCGGTCCGCGAAGGGACGACCAGCCCGAGGCGCTCGTAGTGGCGCAGGGTCTGGGGATGGAGGCCCACGAGCTCGGCGGCGACCGAGATCACGAACAGCCCACGTTCGTCCGGGTCCATCCCGTCACACCCCCAGGTAGGCGCGGGGCGACTCGGTCGTCGCCGCGGCCAGCTCCTCGACCGCCCGGCGCTGGGCCTCCGTCAGCCGCTTCGGCACGGCCACCTCCACCGTCACCAGCAGGTCGCCGCGGCCGGGGACGCCCTTGCCCCTGACCCGGAACGTCTTCCCGCTCGGGGTGCCGGGCGGCAGCCGCAGGGTCACCGGCTCGCCCTGGAGCGTGGGCACGCGGATGTCGGCGCCCAAGGCCCCCTCGGCGAAGGTGACCGGGATGCGCAGCGTCAGGTGCGGCCCGTCGCGCCCGAACAGGCGGTGGGGGGCGACGCGCACGGTGACGTACAGGTCGCCGGGGGGCCCGCCGTTGGCTCCCGGGCCGCCCTGGCCCGGGACGCGGATGAGCTGCCCGTCCTCGATCCCCGCCGGGATGCGCACCGTGGCCTTGCCCACCTTGCGCTCCACGCCGGTGACCGCCTCCTCGAACGACAACGCCACCTCGGCCTCCACGTCCGGCCCGCGGCGGGCGCGGGTCGCCTGGCGTCCGGCAGAGCCGAAAAGGTCCCCGAACAGGTCGCCCAGGCCACCGAGGTCGCCCAGGTCGCTTAGGTCGTCGGCGGTGGTGAAGCGGACGCGGAAGCCGCCGCCGTCGTCCTCGAACCGGCCGGTGGGGGCCTTGGCCAGCTGGCGGAGCTCGTCGTACTCCTTGCGCTTGGCCGGGTCGCCGAGGACGTCGTAGGCCGACGACACCTCCTTGAACCGCTCCTCGGCGTCGGGCTTGTCGGGGTTGACGTCGGGGTGCAGCTCCCGGGCCAGGCGACGGTAGGCGCGGGTGATGTCCTGCTCGGAGGCCGTCTCCGGCACTCCGAGCAGGGCGTAGTAGTCCTTCTCCAGCCACTCCGTCTGGACGGCCATCGCTCACCTCACGCCGACTGGCGATCGTCGTCGACGATCTCGGCGTCGACGATCTCGTCGTCGGCGTCCGGCGTGGCCGCCGCCTGCTCGTACAGGCGCTGGGTGAGCAGCTGGGCCGCGGAGCCCAGGGCGTCGGTGGCGTTGCGGATCCGCTCGACGTCAGAGCCGGCCAGCGCCTCCTTCAACGACCCGAGGGCCTCCTCGACCTGCTGGCGCTCCTCGGCCGGCGCCGGTCCACCCTGCTCACGCAGCAGCTTCTCGGTCTGGTAGACGAGCGAGTCGCCCTGGTTGCGGACGTCGGCCTCCTCGCGGCGGCGGCGGTCCTCCTCGGCGTGGGCCTCGGCATCGTGGACCATGCGCTGGATCTCGTCCGACGACAGGGCGGTCTGCCCGGTGATCGTCATCGACTGCTCCTTGCCGGTCGCCTTGTCCTTGGCCGAGACGTGCACGATGCCGTTGGCGTCGATGTCGAAGGTGACCTCGATCTGGGGCACGCCGCGCGG
>DATAAD010000016.1:0-24343 GCA_036260295.1 Acidimicrobiales bacterium
GGGTGCTTTGACGTGCGTCTCGCTCAGGGTAGCCCTCAAGGGCGTGACACCACGCTGGTTCAGCCGGTGATCGGAGCGTGGCCGCGGCCTCCACGGCCACGACGGTAGGCGACCTCCCCGGGCCTTCTATCGTCCTGCGTCGTCGCTGTGGGCTGTCAAGGCAGTCGCCCAAGACGCTCACCATTAGGTGGTGCGGCGTGCCAGCTGATCGCCTTCGCGCGGCCGCTCGACGGTGTGCCGACGGCGCGGCCGAGGTACGGGGTGAGCAGGTCCGGGTGTTGATCGCAGACGTGCGGGCTCGGAGCCGGGCCGCCACCGCGTCGAACGGCTCTTAGCCGGTGACCTTGAACACCCAGAGGCCGCTGTCGCGGTCGCTGCCGAGCACGTAGGTCGTCCCGTCCCGGACGAACGCCTCCACGCCCCAGAAGTCGTTGCCGTGGTGGTCGAGGTAGCTGCCGACCTCCACCATCTCGCAGCTGGACTCATCGGCCGAGGCGCACTGAATCTCCAGTGCCCGCATGCCCCCCGAGTAGTACGACAGGTAGGCCCGCCGCGGGTGCTGCGGATCGGTGGCCACCTCGTGGACGGTGAGGTCGCCGTAGCCGGTGGCGTAGGCGGGGTCGTGGGCCTCGGGGATGGCGTAGGTGTCCAGCTCGGCCCCCGTCTGGCGGTCGAAGAGGTGGACGTAACCCCAGCCGTCGAACTTGGCCGTGGCCGTGACGCGCTCGCCGATGGCCCCGATGGCCGGACCGTCGGGGTACGTCCACGAGGCGGCGTCGTAGGGCGGGGTGGCGAACAGCCGGTGGAAGGCCTCGTGGTTCGTGCACACGCCGACGATCTCGTCGACGAAGGCCCCCGAGCCACACAGCGGCGGGGACTCGGTGCCCCCGTGGCGCTGCACGAAGAGGACGGCGTCCCAGCCGGCCTCCGCCGCCTGGTGGGCCTTCTCGCCCGGGAAGCAGGCCGGCTCCGTCGCCGACGGGTCACCGGCCGGGCCTCGCTGCAGGACGACGATCTTCTCCTCGCCGGGACCGACCAGGGCGGCGTAGCCGGGGATCTGGCCGGGGGAGGGGATGGGCGCCGACCCGGGGCACCCGTAGCCGCCGTAGGCGACCGGGCCGTTGAGCAGGTCGTCCGCCAGCACGGTGACAGGCGCTGAACCGGGCACCGGCACCGAGGGGTATGCACCCTGGAAGGGGCCGGTGGCGATGGCGAAGTCCGTGGCGCCGTAGGGCGCGAAGTCCTCGTCGGTGGCGATGAACATCTCGTTGTCGAGGGTGTACTCGGCCTGATGGGCGTTGCCTTCGGGGGCTAGGGCCACGCCCGTCGACTCGAGGAGCTGCGGGTCGGGGAAGGCGAACTGGGTCTGGCCGAGGAAGACGGCGTTGGCCGGGTCGGTCACGTCGAGCTGGATGTACCCGCCGTCCCAGTACGACAGCAGCATGATGAAGCGGCCGTCGATCTGCTTCACGATCATGTCGTGGAGCTGGGACTGGACGAGCCCCAGCTCGGGCTGCGAAACGCCGAGGGCGTTCATGTCGTACTCGGCGATCTTCCGGGGCCGCCTGGGGTTGGTGATGTCGAGGATGTCGACGTCGGGGAACTCCAGGTTGTCGGTCATGACGACGTAGGCCCGGTCCCCGGCGTCCCACGCGAAGGCGCTGTGGATCTCGTTGGCGTCGGCGTGGCCGCGGTCGCCGAAGTGCTCGGACAGCCGGACGGGCTTGCGGGGGTTGCTCACGTCGAACAGGGAGACGCCGCCCTTGCCGTTCTTTCCGCACTGCTCGTTGTTCATGACCAGCACATCGCCCGAGAAGGAGCTCGTCGTGAGGTGGACAACCTGCATGCCTTCCCCGGGCCGGCTGTCCTGGTGCGATGGTATGAACCCCACGGTCTTGGGGTCGGTGAGGTCCGAGATGTCGACCACCCAGGCGCCGGCATCCGGGGAGGTCTGGCCGCCTCGCTCCGGCCCCGCGCAGTCCGGCTCGCCCCAGTTGGCCAGGTACGCCCACTTCCCGTCGGGGCTCACGGCCACATCGGCGACCAGGTCGTTCTTGTCGGTGACCCGTTCGAACGACAGCAGTTGGAGGTTCCCGGAGCCCCCTGACCCCTCGAGATGCCCTTCGTCACTTCCGTGCTGGACCGGGTGCGCCCCGACCACCTCGGGGACCGCCAGCACCACGGCAGCAGCGGCCAACAGGACCCGAGCGGATCGCCTCACCTTCACCACGCCTCGCCTCCTCACGCCCCGCTGCGGCCTACACACCGCAACCCGAAGATCGTCGCGCTCTACTGGCGTCCGAAACAGGGTGGTAGCCCCACCTTTTGCAGGGGAAAGGGCGGATGGGCCCTTCTCGGACCGGCCGCCCTACGCGTACGGTGGCATGAAGCGACATGGGGACGATCGAGGTGGACCGGCTGGTCGACGGACAAGGTCGGTGGCGCATCATGTGGTCGACCTCGTGGACCTTGAGGTGCTCACCATCGCCGCCCCGCCCCTCATCGTCCGCCTCTCCTACGACGTCAGCTCGGCGTCAGAGCATCTCGAGCGGTTGGGGTCCGGTCGGCGGAGGAAAGGCGGCGTCGAGCTCGTCGAGGTCGTCCTCGGTCAGCCCGAGCTCCAGGGCGCCGCGGTTCTCCCGGACGTGGGCCACCGTCCCTGCCTTCGGCACGGTCACGATCCCGTCGCGTCGGAGGACCCAGGCGAGGGCGACCTGCGCCGGCGTGGCGTCGTGGCCCGCCGCCACCTCCCCCAAAGAGGGATGGCCGAGCAGGCGGCCCTGCTCGATCGGTGAGTACGCCATGACCGGGAGCCGGCGATCCTCGCACCACGGCAGGAGGTCCCACTCGATGCCGCGCCGGGTGAGGTTGTACAGCACCTGGTCGGTCGTCACCGCCTCGCCACCGGGTACGCCCACCAGCTCGTCCATGTCGTCGCGGTCGAAGTTGCTGACGCCCCAGTGCCGGATCTTCCCCTGGTCAAAGAGCGTGGCGAACCCGTCGAGCGTCTCCTCGAGCGGCACCGACCCACGCCAGTGCAGCAGGTACAGGTCGAGCCGGTCCGTCCCGAGGCGCCGGAGGCTGCGCTCGCAGGCCCGGACCGTGTCCTCGGCCCCCGCATGAGCGGGAAGCACCTTGCCGACCAGGAAGACCTCGTCCCGCCGCCCGCGTACCGCTTCGCCGACCAGCTCTTCGGCGTCGCCCTCCCCGTACATCTCGGCCGTGTCGATGAGCGCCATGCCGAGGTCCAGGCCGAGGCGCAGTGCCCGCCGCTCGTCCTCACGCCGGCGGGGGTCTTCGGCCATGTGCCAGGTGCCGAGCCCGAGTACCGGGACAGGCTCGCCGGACGGGAGCTCGGTGGTCCTAATCGCGCTCGGGGATGTTGTCGGCGAACTGCGCCAGCTCCTGCTCGCCCTCCTCGACGGGCTCGTACTCGGTGATGTTGTCGATCGACTTGCCCATCGCCGCGTCCGTCTCCCGCTCGACGATGATCTCCACGAGGGCGGGAACCCGCGCCTCCTCGCTGGCCTGGATGGCCCACTCGATGGCCGGCCGGATCTCGTCGGGCCGGGTGATCCGCCGCCCGAGGGCGCCCATGGCTTCCATGAGCCCCACGTGGTCCATCCCGAGGGCACCGTTCGGGCCCTCGTAGGCGATGTCGACGCCGAAGTTGATGTCGTACTGGTACTTCTCGGGCTGGCGGATGAGGCTCATGTAGCCGTTGTTGATCATGACCAGGACGTACGGGATCTGGTACTGGACGGCGACGGCGACCTCCTCCATGAGGAACCCGAACGAGTAGTCGCCGACGACCCCGACCACCAGGTCGTCCGGGCGGCCGAGCTTGGCTCCGATGCAGGCCGGCACCTCCCAACCGAGGGGGCCCGCCT
Source organism: Acidimicrobiales bacterium (assembly GCA_036260295.1). Taxonomy (GTDB): domain Bacteria; phylum Actinomycetota; class Acidimicrobiia; order Acidimicrobiales; family AC-14; genus CADCTB01. The sequence continues at coordinate 3,891 of DATAAD010000016.1, forward strand.
GGCCGCAGCAGAGGTAGTGGCGGGGCTTGTAGGTCTTCTGGAACTGCCCGCTCCAGATCTGGTAGAGCCCGATGGCGGTGACGACGATCTCGTTCCCGTCGAAGAGGTCGTTCATCTCCTTGAAGACTCGCTGCGGCTTGATCGGGACGTCGTCGAAGTCGACCTTGCGCAGCAGCGTCGAGCGCAGCTCGTAGAGGCGTTCCACCCAGGGCCCCGGGTCGCGCGCCGGGGTCATGTCGCGGGCTTCTTCGAGGAGCGCCCCGAGGGCGAGCTTGGCGTCGGAGACGATGCCGAGGTGCGGGCGGAAGACCCGGCCGATCTGCCCGGGCTCGATGTCGATGTGGACGAAGGTGCGGTCGCCCCGGTACACCTCGAGGTCGCCGGTGTGCCGTTCGGCGAAACGGGCGCCGACGGCGAGCACGAAGTCGCTCTCGAGGAACAGCTGGTTGGCGAAGCGCTGGCTGGTCTGGATGCCGACGATCCCGGCGTACAGGGGATGGTCCTCGGGGATCGAGCCCTTGGCCATGTACGTCGGGGTGACGGGGACCTGCAGGTACTCGGCCAGCTCCATCAGGCTGTCGGACGCCTCGGCGATGATGACCCCGCCGCCGGGCATGAGCATGGGTCGCTCGGCGGCGAGGAGCATCTCCATCGCTTTGCGGATGGCGCTCCGGTTCGGCGAGGGCGGATCCACCGGCAGCCGCTGGTCGAGGGCCAGCTCGTACTCGATCTCCTGCTCCTTGGTCACGTCGAGCGGGAGGTCGATCAGCACCGGTCCCGGGCGCCCGGACCGGGCGACGCGGAAGGCCTCGCGGAACACCCACGGGATCTGCGCCGTCTCCTTCACCTGCACCGACCACTTGGTGACCGGCTTGGCGATCTCCACGATGTCGACGGCCTGGAAGGCCTCCTTGTGGAGCAGGTTGGTCGGAGCCTGGCCGGTGATGCAGATGATGGGGACGGAATCGGCCCACGCCGTGTAGAGCCCGGTGATCATGTTCGTGCCCGCCGGCCCCGAGGTCCCGATGCACACGCCGACGCCCCCGGTGACCCGGGCCAGCCCGTCCGCGGCGTGGGTGCCGCCCTCCTCGTGGCGGACGATGACGTGCTTGATCTTCTCGGACTTGCTCAGGGCCTGGTACAGGGGGAGGATCGCCGCCCCGGGGATGCCGAAGACGTACTCGACCCCCTCGTCCTCCATGATCTGGACGGCCGCCTCCATCACCTTCACCCGGCTGAGGCGGTTCTTGCTCTGGGGTTCGTCAGTCACGTTCCTAGGACAGCCCTTCGGCCTCGTCGCCGATCTTGTGGGCGGCAGCGTCCTCGAGAACGCTGAGCACGGCCGAGTGGTCGAGCTCGCCCCGGCCCTTGACCTGGAGCTCCTGGAGCATCTGGTCGACGAGCGCGGTCACCGGCAACGGGACGCCGACCTCCCGCGCCGTGCGCAGCGCGATGCCGAGGTCCTTGTGGTGGAGCTCGATGCGGAAGCCCGGCGCGAAGTCGTGCTCCAGGAACTTGTCGCGCTTCTGGTCCATCACCTTGGTGCCGGCCAGGCCACCGGACACCGCCTCGATGACCTTGGCGGGGTCGACGCCCGCCTTCGACCCCAGCACCAGCGCCTCGCTCACGCCCTCCAGGACCACCCCGACGATGATCTGGTTGCACGCCTTGACGATCTGGCCGGCCCCCGCCTCGCCCACGTGCGTGGGAGTGCCCATGGCCTCGAACACGGGTTTGGCGCGCTCGAAGTCCTCGGCGTCGCCTCCGACCATGATCGACAGCTCGCCGGCGATGGCGCCCGGCTCGCCGCCGCTGATCGGTGCGTCGAGGGTCTTGACCCCCTTCTCGGTCGCCTTCTTGGCGATCTCCTTGGTGACGAGCGGGGAGATGGTGCTCATGTCGATCAGCAGTGTGCCTTCGCCGGCCCCGGCGAGCAGCCCTTCGCCGCCCAGGTAGACCTCCTCGACCTGAGGATCGGCCGGGAGGCAGGTGATGACCATGCCGCACTGCGCCGCGACCGCCTTGTAGCTGTCGGCCCCGTCGGCGCCCTCGCCCTTCAGCTCGTCGGCCGCGCCGCTGCCGTTGTAGACGACCAGCTGGTGCCCTGCCTTGACGAGGTTCTTGGCCATGGGCTTGCCCATGATCCCCAGCCCAACGAATCCCACCTTCTCCTCGGCCACTCGGTCCTCCTCTTAGAGATTCAGGTCCTCCACCCCCACGTCCCCGCCCCGCTTCTCCTTCGGCAGCCACGCCAGGCTGTCCTCGGTCGCCTCGGTCGTCGGCTCGTACTCCAGACCTACCCAGCCGTCGTAAGGAAGCTCGGCCAAGGCGGCGAAGATGTAGCGGTAGTTCAGCTCGCCCGAGCCGGGCTCGCCCCGGTCGGGCGAGTCGGCGACCTGGATGTGAGCGATGCTACCGATGCGGTCCCTGAGGGTGGCGACGACGTTTCCCTCCATGCGCTGCATGTGGTAGGCGTCGTACTGCAGCTTCACGTTCTCGCGTCCCACCCGCTCGACGAAGTCGGCCGCGGCGCCGGTCGAGGACAGCAGGTAGGGGCCGTTCTCGAAGGTGTTGACCGCCTCGATCATCACCTCGATGCCATGCTCGGCCGCCTGGTCCGCGGCCCACCCGACGTTGTCCGCCGCCAGCGCCAGCTGTTCGTCGCGTTCCATGCCGTCGATCTCGAGGCCCACCAGGGCGTTGAGCCGTCGGCACCCCACACTGCGCGCCAACCCGAGGGCCACCGGGACGTTGTCGCGGAACTGCTGTTGCCGATCCGGGTCGCTCACCAAGCCGCGGTCGCCGCTCGCCATGTCACCCGCGTCGAAGTTGAACAGCGCCACCTCGAGCCCGGCGTCCTTCACGGCGGCTTCGACCTGACCGAGGTCCTCCCCGGACGGCCACCAGAACTCGACCCCCGCGAAGCCAGCGTCGGCGGCGCGGCCGAAGCGCTCGATGAGGTCGACTTCCTTGAACAGCATGGAAAGGTTGGGGCAGAAGCGCACGCGCCCTCCTCGGTCAACGGCGGAGCGTAGTCACCTGTTCGGGGTGGCCCAGCCGGGCCTCGGGCCGCAGCTCGTTCGGGAGCTCGCCTTCGAGGGCGGCCTGGGCGAGGGCGGCGCCGAGGGCGGGTGCGTGCTTGAAGAGGTTGTGCCCGGCGACGAAGAACATGGGCTCCGCCGCCCAGACGGCCACGCCGTCCGGGCTCCACGGAACCTCGGTGGTCCAACAGTGGCGGTAGTCGACCGGGACGGGATCGAGGTGGGGAAGGGCGCGTGCCACGTAGGCGCTGGCCCGCTCGCTCAGCGCCGCCAGCCCCTCGGGCTCGAGCAGGCTGCCGTCCTCGTGCACCTCCACGGTCTGGCTCAGGCCGAGGGCGTACTGCCGGTTCCCCGACAACGGGGCGGCATAGACCCCGGTCTCGCCGAAGTGGCCGCTCCCGTCCTGGAGGCAGGCCAGCCGGGGCGGGGGGTCGTCGTCGGCCAGGGCGAACGTGAGACGGACGTGGGCGGCATGGCCGACCGGAAGGGACAGGCCGACGCTCCGGGCCAGCGAGGTTGTCCCCCGGCCCGCGCAGACGACCACGCTCCGGTACTCGCGACGGTCGCCGCCGGCCCGGACCTCCACCGCCCCCGCGCCCACCGGCCGGAGCGAGATGACCTCGTCGGAGACGAGCGACGTGCCGAGCTGGTCGGCCAGCGCTTTCACGGCAGGGCCCGTCCGTATCGACCCCCCGCCCTCGTCGAACGTGGCCGGGCCCGAGTACGACGCGAGGAGCGGCAGGCGCTGGGCGACCTCGGCCGGATCGATCGGGCGCACGGCGACCCCGCCGACCTCCTGGAGCACCCGGAGCCGGTCCTCGACGGCAGGGCCGAGGGCCACCACGCCGTCCGGCGACACCAGCTCGACCCCCAGGCGTGCCTCCCACTCCCGCCAGATGGCCCGGCTCCGGCAGGCGAGCGCGACCAGGCGCGGGTCGTCGTGGGCGTGGCGGAAGATCCGCGACTCTCCTCCCGACTGACCGTTCCCCGGCACCCCGCGCTCGTACACGGTGACCGACGCGCCGAGCCCCAGGAGGCTGTACGCGGTGGACAGACCGACGATGCCCGCCCCGATGACGGCGACGTCCGATCGCTGGCTGGCGCTCGTGGCGCGGAGAGTAGCATCGGGCGGAGTGATCGACGCCGGGCTGGTCGAGCGCCTGGAAGGCATCTCGGGGTACGACCACGTCCTGACCGACGAGCACGAGCTGCGGACGTACGAGTCGGACGGGCTGCGGCACTACCGGACCCCGCCGTCCGTCGCCGTGCTCCCGGGATCGGCCGATGAGGTCCGCGAAATCGTACGGGCCTGCCACGAGGCCAAGGTGCCGTGGGTGGCGCGTGGTGCGGGCACGGGACTGTCCGGCGGATCCATCCCGGTCGAGGAGGGGGTCCTCATCGTGCTCACCCGCCTCAACCGCATCGTCGAGGTCGACCTCGACAACCAGCGCGTCGTCGTTGAGCCGTGCGTCACCAACGCCACCATCTCGAAGGCGGTCGGGCCGACCCACTTCTATCCCCCGGACCCGTCGAGCCAGATCGTGGCGACCATCGGGGGGAACGTGGCCGAGAACTCGGGTGGGCTCCACTGCTTCAAGTACGGCTTCACCACCAACTACGTCCTCGGCCTGGACATCGTGCTGCCCGACGGCGAGGTGGTGACCCTCGGGGGCAAGGAGCTCGACCACCCCGGTTACGACCTGATCGGCGCGTTCGTGGGGTCGGAAGGGACGCTCGGGGTGGCGACGAAGATCACGTTGAGGGTGATCCCCGAGGCGGCGGCCCACAGGACGATGGTCGGGTACTTCGACTCTGTGGAGCAGGCCGGCCGGGCGGTCACCGACATCGTGAGCGCGGGCATCGTGCCCGCCGCCATAGAGATCATGGACAAGCTCACGATCGAGGCGACCGAGAACTGGACGCACGCCGGCTACCCCCTCGACGTCGGCGCCGCCCTCATCGTCGAGGTCGACGGCTCCGAGGCCGAGTGCGAGGCCCGGTCCGCGGATGTCATGGCCATCTACGAGCGGAACGGCACGACGGGGACGCGAGTGGCCCAGGACGAGGACGAGCGGGCGCTCATCTGGAAGTGCCGGAAGGCGGCGTTCGCAGCCATGGGCTACGTGTCGCCCTATTACTACGTGCAGGACAGCGTGATCCCCCGCACCCGCCTGGCCGAGGTCCTCAAGCGGATCGACGACCTCTCCGAGGAGTACGGGTTCAAGGTGGCCAACGTCTTCCACGCCGGCGACGGCAACCTGCACCCCCTCGTCTGCTTCGACGCCAGGAAGCCGGGCGAGCTCGAGAAGGCCGAGGAGCTGGCCGGGAAGATCGTCCTCGCCTGTGTGGAGGCGGGCGGTTCGATCACCGGCGAGCACGGGGTAGGCCTCGACAAGAAGCACCTCATGCCCGACATGTTCTCGGAGCAGGACCTGGCCGCCTTCCAGCGGCTGCGGTGCGCCTTCGACCCCGACCAGCTGGCCAACCCGGGCAAGGTCATGCCCACTCCCCGACTGTGCGGCGAGGTCCCCGGTCCTTACCGGAAGCACCCGCTCGAGCAGGCAGGTGTGGCCGAGCGGTTCTGACCGTGCCCGCACCGTCGTCCTTTGCCGAAGCGAGCGAGGTGATGCAGGCGGCCGCCGCGGAACACGAGGCGGTACGCATCCGTGGTGGCGCGACGAAGCTGGCCTGGGGCCGGCCGGGCGAACCGCCGGCGGTCGAGCTGTCGACCGAGCGACTCGATCGGATCGTCGAGCACAACGAGGGCGACCTGACCGCCGTGCTCCAGGCCGGTGCTCCCCTCGCCCGCGTCCAGGAGGCGTTGGCCGAAGCGGGCCAGACGGTCGCCCTGGATCCGCCGCTCGGCGAAGGTGACGGCGCCACGATCGGCGGGGTGGTGGCAACGGGGGATTCAGGCCCCCTGCGTAACCGCTACGGGGCGGCCCGTGACCTGATCCTCGGCGTCACCGTGGTGCTGCCGGACGGGACGATCGCCAAGGCCGGCGGCAAGGTCATCAAGAACGTCGCCGGCTACGACCTGGCCAAGCTCTTCACCGGCTCGTTCGGGACCCTCGGCCTGATCGTCGAGGTGGTGATGCGGCTCCACCCCCGTCCCGCCGAGACGCTCACGGCGGTCGGAAGCTCCGACGATCCCCGTGCCCTCGGGAAGGCGGCGTCGGCGGTCGCCCACTCTCCGTTCGGGCCCGAATGCCTGGACGTGTGGTGGGCGGAGGGCAAGGGGGACGTCCTCGCGCGCTTCGGCGGCGCCGCTCCGGAGGCGGCGGCCAAGGAGGTGCCAAGCTGATGGAGCAAGCAGGGCTGGAGGCCCGCCTCGTCGGCGACGACGACGCCCTCTGGGAGCGGCAACGCGCCGGGCAGCGCTCGCCCGACGGCACCGTCGTCCGGGTGTCCGGGCTCGCCACCGAGCTGCCGAAGGTGGTGCGGTCGGCCGACGAGGTCGGCGCGTCTCTCGCCGGCCGGGCCGGCCTCGGGCTCTCGTGGCTCGCCATCGCCGGTGGCGAGGGCGGCGAGGCGGCTTCGGCGATCGAGGAGCTCCGCCGGCGGCTGCACCCGTTTCCTTGCGTGGTGCTCGACGCCCCCCACGCGGTGAGAGAGAAGGTCGACGTGTGGGGAGAGGCCCACGCCGTGTCGCTCATGCAAAGGGTCAAAGACCGGTTCGATCCCCACGGGGTGTGCAACCCGGGGATCTTCGTGGGGGGGATCTGATGGGTGAGGTGGGGGCGTTCGACGCCCACCGTCCGCCGGCCAAGGAGCTGGTGGACGTCTGCGTGCACTGCGGGTTCTGCCTGCCGACGTGCCCGACGTACGTCCTCTGGAACGAGGAGATGGACTCTCCCAGAGGGCGGATCGTCCTGATGAACGTCGCCCTCGAGGAGGCCGACCGGCTGTCCGACTCCATGGTCACCCACTGGGACCGCTGTCTCGGTTGCATGGCATGTGTCACGGCCTGCCCGTCGGGCGTGCGGTACGACAAGCTGATCGAGGCGACGAGGCCCCAGGTCGAGCGGAACCACGAGCGCTCGCCCCGCGACCGTGCCTTCCGCCGCTTCGCCTTCGAGACCTTCACCCACCCGGGCCGCCTTCGGGCGATGGTGCCCCTGATGGCCGCCGCGCAACGGGTGGGGTTGACGCGGGCGGTCAACGGCTCGCTCAAACGCTTCCCCCGGATCCACGCCCTTCAGTCGCTCCTTCCCGACGTGCCGGTCAAGGCCGCGGCCGCCCGGCTGCCCGAGACCATTCCGGCCCGGGGGAAGCGCCGGGGACGGGTGGGCATGCTGCTCGGGTGCGTGCAGCGGGTCTTCTTCGACGACGTGAACCAGGCGACGGCGCGCGTCCTGGCCGCCGAGGGGTTCGACGTGTTCGCCCCGAGGTCGGTGAGGTGTTGCGGCGCCCTGATGCTCCACTCCGGTGCCGAAACCGAGGCCCTCGGGCTGGCCAGGAAGATGATCGAGGCCTTCGAGGGGTGCGACTACGTGGCCGTCAATGCTGCCGGCTGTGGCTCGTCGATGAAGGACTACGGGGACCTGCTCTCCGACGACGAGGAGTGGGCCGAACGAGCGAAGCGGTTCTCCGAGAAGGTGCGGGACGTGTCAGAGCTGCTGGCCGAGTGCGAGCCCGTGACCACGCACCATCCCGTCCCCCTGAAGGTCGTCTACCACGACGCCTGCCACCTGGCTCACGCCCAGAAGGTCAGATCCGAGCCCCGCCAGCTGCTGGGAGGGATCCCCGAGCTCGAGCTGGTCGAGCCTGCGGAGTGGGAGATCTGTTGCGGCTCGGCCGGCATCTACAACCTGCTGCAGCCGGACGCGGGGCGAGCCCTGGGGCAGAGGAAGGCCGAGAACCTCCTGGCTACGGGCGCCGAAGCCATCGCATCCGGGAACCCCGGGTGCACCTTGCAGATCGCCGCTCACCTTCGTGACAAGGGGCGACCGCTGCCGATCTACCACCCGATCCAGCTGCTCGACCGGTCGATCCGAGGCGACAGCCACGGCGTTCGGGCCACGCAGGCCAGGCGGCCCTGACGCCCGCCGTCAGGCGTCGGTTCGTTCCGGTGGGGGACCGGTGCCCGGCTTCTCCTTCGGCAGATCCTCGGCGCCGGGCTCGACCTTGGGGGTCCGGCGCTGCGCTTCCTCCTCGGTGGGCTGGTCCTCGTTCACCGCGGCAGTCTACGAAGGCAGGAACTCGTCGAGGCGCGGCTCGGCCAGGCACGACGGGCCGGTCGCGTGGAAGCCCACGACGATGTCGGCGTGGTCAGCCGAGGCCGGCACCCACGTGTCGATCCCGGGCCCGAGCACCTCGTCCCAGAACCGCTGCATCTCCTCGGGACTGAACGCCCTTCCGGTCTGCTCCCGCAGCCTCGTCTCCCGACCGAACCGTCGTTCGCGGGCGACGTCCTTGGGAACGTCGAGGTGGAGGTGCCAGTCGAGGTACGACAGGATGCGTTCGTAGCCCTGGCCGGCGTACCCGATGATCCACCCGTCGAACAGCACCACGTCGGGCGCCTCTTCGTGGCACTCGTCGGCGCTCCGGTCGTCTCGGGACATGTCGAACCGGGGCAGCACGAGTGGACGCGCCCCGTCCTGGATGTCGGCAAGGGTGCGGACCATCAGGTCGAGGTCGTGCGATCCTGGAGCGGCGCGCCAGGCGATACCACGGTGGTCTCGCTCCTTGCGGGAGAGGTAGAAGTCGTCCAGCGACAGGGCGACGGCCCGCATCCCCAGGTTCGCCAACGACCGCGATACTGCGGTCGCGATCGTCGATTTCCCCGCTCCGACCGGTCCCGAGATCGCGAACACCCGAGGCCGCGCCGCCCGGATCAGCTGCACCACCGGGGCGATGCACCCGGCCCGCACCTCGGAGGAGTCTTCTCCGGGAGGGCCGACCACCTCGTCGGGCGCAGTCCGGCCGAGCGCGAGCCACCGCTGCGTCCGATCGGTCTTCACATCAGTCGAGGTCCACCTCAGGCGGGCATGACCACGGTCTTCAGGACCGTGCACTCGTCGATCGAGTAGCCCAGCCCCTCCCGGCCGATGCCCGAGTCGGGTTTGCGGCCACCGAAGGGGAAGTGGCCGACGCCGTGGGCGGGGGCGTCGTTGACCGTCACCTGGCCGACCTCCAGCGCTCGCGCCGCCCGCCACGCGGCATCGAGGTTGGAGGTGAAGACGGCGGAGTCCAAGCCGTAGCGCGACCGGTTGGCCAGCTCGAGGGCGGTGTCGAGGTCGGCGACCGGGGCGACGGTCAGCACCGGCCCGAACGTCTCCTCCCAGAAGATGTCGGCGTCGAGCGGGACGTCGGCCAGCACCGTGGGCTCGTGATAGGCGTCGGCGGAGTCCCCACCGGCAAGCAGCCGGGCCCCCTTGCCGACGGCGTCCTCGACCAGCTGGTTGACCCGTGCCGCGGACTTCTCGTTGACCAGGGGCCCGACCTTGGTGTCCTCGGCCCGGGGGTCGCCGACCGGCCAGGCCTCCACCTCCTTGAGGGCCCGCTCCAGGTAGGCGTCGTAGGCCGACTCCTCCACCAGCACCCGGCTGACCGCGTCGCAGCGCTGCCCGGCGTTCTTGAACGCGCCCAGGACGGACTTCTCGACGGCGAGCTCGAGATCGGCGTCGGCCAGGATGATGGCGGCCGCGTTGCCACCGAGCTCCAGGTGCATGGGCTTGGGCCCGGCGCTGGCCGCGATGCTCTTGCCGACGCCACTCGAACCGGTGAACGAGATCATCGAGACGTCGGGGTGGGAGGAGAGCACCTCGCCGATCTCCCCGCCGGGCCCGGTGATGACGTTGAGGACGCCCGGCGCCAGTCCGGCCTCCTCGAGGACTCTGGCGAACAGGACCAGGGCCAGCGGCGCCTCCGACGGGGCCTTGGCCACGACGGTGTTCCCCGCGGCGAGGGCGGGGATGATCTTCGAGGCCACGAGGAACAACGGGTAGTTGAACGGACCGAAGGCGGCAACCGTCCCGACGGGCTCGCGAAGGACGATGGCCGACTTGCCTGCGCTCTCGGCCATCCAATCGCCGGGCAGGTACTCGCCGAAGATCTTGCGGACCTCCTCCCGGACCAGCCCCAGGCGCTCGCGCGTGGTCTTGACCTCGGACATGGCCTGCTCGGGCGTCTTGCCCAGATCGGCGACGACGGCGGTCACGAAGGTGTCGAGGTGATCGCTCAGGACCTCGGCGGCCCGCTGGCACACCTCCAGCCGGGCGGCGGCGGGCAACGCCCGGAAACCGTCCCGGGCCTCGCGGGCGGCGGCGATCGCCGCCTTCACGTCGTCCCCGGACGCCTTCGCCACCCGGGCCACCGTGCTGCCGTCGATCGGAGAACGGTCCTCGAACACCTCGCCGCCCGACGCCGGCCTCCACTCGCCGCCGATCAACAGCTGGGTGGTCAGTCCGCCGTCGGCTCGCTCGACCGCCGGGGCGAAGAAGCCCGGGAGGTCCAAGGTGACGTCGCCACAGAGCCGCACGTTCAAGTTCCCCATGCCCTGCTCCTTCCCTCCCTGCGGGCTCGCCTCACCTCCACGTCCTGTCGTTCGGGGCCACCGTGGTCCGGCGCTCGCACCACTCCCGCACCGTGGTCGTCGGGGCGCCCAACAGGCGGTTCGCCTCGGTGGGGTCGCCGGGCTCGCCCAGCCGCTGGAGCAGCGCCATCAGCTCGAGGTTGGCCCGGAGCCCTGGAACGCTCGGGACACCATCCGGGCGAAATCCCCGGCGGCGACCATGTGCAGCGGCCGAGGGCGCCCGAGCACCACGGCCCGGTTCCCCTGGACGTGCCGCGGCAGGTTGTCCACGAAGTAGGTGGGCCGAAGGAAAACATGGGGGACGCCGCTGGCCCGGATCGCCGCCTCGGCGCCCAGCTTGGCCCGGTGCTCGGGGATCTTGTCGCCGTAGTCCTCGTGGACCAGGCTCCCGCTCACGTAGGTGAGGAGGCCGACGCCGGCCTTGACGGCAAGGCGGGCCACCCGCCCGCCCCCTTCCCCTTCGATCCGGTCGACGTCCGCCCGCTGCCTTGCCGCCACGCTCAGGTGGACGCCATCACACCCCCGGAGCGCCCGCTCCACCCCGACATCGTCGTCCACGTCGCCCGCGGCGTAGTCGTAGCCGGTGCCCAGGCGGGTGCGCGCCGAGGGCACGTCTCGGACCAGGAGCCGCACGTCGAACCCGTCCTCCACCAGCTGCCGGGCGACGGGTTGGCCGACGAGACCGGTCCCCCCGATGACCAGGATGCGCACGGCTACGACCGCCCGGCCGTACGACGGCCCCGCACGGCCAAGGCGATCAGCGCTCCCAGCCCGACCAGGATGACGGCGACCACCAGCACGGCCAGCCCGCCGGCGACCGGGCCCACACCGGCCCGCACGTAGGTCCGGTAGATCACGCCCATGGTCTCGGTGCGCGGGCCGGGCACGAAGTGGACGACGACGACCACCGCGGCGGCGAACGTCGCCCACCCGAGCCAGAAGCGAGGAGACAGACGACCGCGCCGCGTCATGACCATGCCCACGAGGAAGATCACGGGGATCAGGAGGCTCGGGGTGAACGGCGTGACCTCCTCCCGGAACGGCCACCCGCTGTGGTTCCACTCGGGGATCAGCCCGTGGTCGTCGACCAGCTCCCCCCGTATGGCGTGGTCGGCGAGATGGGCCGCGGCGGCCAGGGCCACGACGCCGGCGGTGAAAAGGAGCGTCCTTCGCAGCCGGCCGTCGTGGTCGGCTTCCTGACGTCGATTCTCGGCCCTGACGCTCATCGGTTCCCCGGCCTCCGTTCACTTGACGACTGCGAGCGAGGCTGCCATCGGCCGCCGGGGAAATCATCCGGGGGTCCCCGGATCTTTGTGGTCGTGACCGGATGGTCGGTGGCTACCATCGGGCGCGTGGCCGACGGCCGCCAGGCGGCGCATCCGCTCGTTGGCCGGGATCCCGAGCTCGACATCCTGCGCGCTGCGCTCCGGAGTGCGCGTCACGGCCCGTGCCGGGTGGTCATCGTGGAGGGCGAAGCCGGCATCGGGAAGTCCCGACTGCTGGAGGAGGCCGTCGTCCACGCCGAAGGCCTCGGGTTCGGGGTGCTGCGGGGTTCGGCGGAGGAGTTCGACTCGGGCCGACCGTTCGGAGCGCTGGCTCGGGCCGTCGGCGCTGAGCCTGAGCCCGGTGAGGGGCTCGTCGAGCCTGGGGTCGACCAGGCCCATCACCATTTCGTGGAGAAGCTCGTCGCCGCCCTGGTGAGGGAGGCTCGGGACCGCCCGGTCCTGCTCGCCGTCGAGGACCTCCACTGGGCCGACCCGCCGACCCTGTCCGCCGTGCGTGCCCTCTGCCGGCGGGTCGTCGACCTGCCCGTCCTGCTGCTCCTCACGCTCCGACCGACTCCGCGCCGCTGCGAGCTCTCCGTGCTCCTCGACCGGATTTCCGGCCGCGCCAGCACACACCTCACCCTCGCCCCGCTCCCGGAGGAGTCGGTCGGCGCGCTTGTCCGAGCGGCCCTCGGAGCCGCCCCCGGACCGGTGCTCCGGGCCCAGGCGGCCCGCGCGGGCGGCAACCCGCTGTGGGTTCTCGAGCTGCTCGAGGCGCTCCGGGAAGCAGGTGCGCTGGACGTGGGCGATCAGGGCGTCGAGCTCCGCCGCGCCGAGCTGCCCGAGTCTCTCCGTTCGACCATCCTGCGGCGCGTGAGCCTCGTCCCTCCCGAGACCCTCCACGTGCTCCGCGTCGCCGCGGTGCTCGGCTCGAGCTTCGATCCCGGGGACCTCGCAACCTGTCTCGGGCGTTCCGCCGTCGAGGCCCTGCCGCTCGTGGCCGATGCCGCTGCGGCAGGGTTGGTCGCCGGAGCCGGCGAGCGGATGGCGTTCCGTCACGACCTGGTGTGGCAGGTCCTCTACGAGGAGCTTCCCGGCCCGCTCCGCCGGGCGCTGCACCTCGACGCCGGTCGGGCCCTCGCCCGGGCCGGACGACCGGCGTCGGTGGTCGCCACCCATTTCGCCATCGGCGCGTCACCCGGAGACGCCGAGGCGGTCGAGTGGCTGCAGCGGGCGGCGAGAGAGACCGCTCCCCGGGCGCCTGGCGTGGCCGCGGGCCTCCTGGAGCGGGCCCTCAGCCTGGTGGAGCCGTCCGATCAGCGAGGTGACGAGCTGACCGCCGAGCGCGTGGCTGCACTCGTCCGCGGTGGCCGGCCGGCTGAGGCCGAGACGCTGGCCCGCGAGCGACTGGTCTGGGCCCCCGACTCGGCTGTCGCCGGCCACCTGCGCTGGGGGCTGGCCGCCGCCCTCCAGATGCAGGGCCGGCTGGGAGAGGCACTCGAGGAGACACTGCGAGCGGTGGGCGCCCGCGGCCTCGCTCCTTGGCGCCGGGCCCGCCTGTTGGCCGAGGCGTCGCAGTGGAGCTTCTACACCGGAGATCCGGAGAAGGCGAGCGCGCTGGCCGAGGAGGCCATCGCCGCCGGCCAGGGCCACGACGACGACGTCGCCGTCTGCCTGGGCCTCACCGCCCTCTCCCGCATCGCCCTCGACCGGCTCGAGTTCCCACAGGCCATCGCGCTGTCGTCGCAGGCCGTGGAGAGGGCGCGGGACAGCGGCGTGCAGCGGAAGAGCGTGGACTGGATCCATCCCGCCTTCGATCTCGGCGGCGCCTTCGTGACGGCCGACCGGCTGGGCGAGGCGGAGGAGACGTTGACCAAGGGGCGCCGGCTGCGGGAAGAGCTCGGGAGCACGTGGGACCTCCCGCTCTTCACCGGCGCGCTGGCTCACGTCGCCCTCTATGCCGGAAGGTGGGACGACGCCGTGGCGGAGGCCGAGACGGTGCTGGCCATGGCGGAGGAGGGCGGGGCCAAGGGCAACCTCCTCTGGACCTACTCGCTCCTGGCGTACGTCGCGCTCCACAGGGACGAGCTGGACGTGGCCGGCGACGTCCTCTGCGCTGCCGATGGCGCCGGTGGCGCTTCGCCACGTGCGATGGGAAGCGATGCCGTGGCCTGGTGCACGGCCCTGCTCCACGAGGCCCGCGGGGACGTGGCCCGCGCCGCCGACCTGGTGCTGGAGGCGTGGGAGCACCCTCTGCCGTTCAAGGCGGTCGTCCGGGTGCGGATCGCCCCCGACGCCGTGCGCCTGGCCCTGGCGACGGGTGCCGACGCGGCGGCCCGGTCGGTCACCGTCCTCATGGAGCAGATGGCCAGGGGGGTCGGTTCCCCGCTGTACCGAGGAATCGCACGGCGCTGTCGGGGGCTTCTCCAACGGGACGCCGGTCAGCTGCTGGACGCGGCCACCATCTTGCGCGGCGCCGCTCGGCCACTGGAAACGGCATTCGCATGCGAGGACGCGGCCGTCGTCCTCGGTGATCAGGGGAAGGTGCCGGAAGCGGTCTCCCTGCTCGACGAGGCCGTCGTCGCCTACGAGCGCGTCAGCGCGGCGCGTGACGTCGCTCGTGCCCACGCTGCGCTCCGAAGGCTCGGGGTCCGGCACGGTCGTCGCGGGCCCCGGCCGAGACAACGGTCGGGATGGGGGAGTCTCACGAAGTCGGAGCGGGACGTCGTCGACCTCGTCGTCGACGGGCTCACCAACGCCGAGATCGGAGCCCGTCTGTTCGTCTCCGGGCGGACGGTGGAGACCCATCTCTCGCACGTGTACCGCAAGCTCGCCATCGGCTCGCGTGTCGAGTTGGCCGCGGAGGCGGCGCGTCGGGCCGGTTGAGCGGATCCGGGGCCCGAGACCGTCGGGCGTGGGTCGCCCGTCCCGGCGTCACGGCGTCGGGGGCGCTCCCGCCTCGGCCAGGCGGCGGGCGACGTCGGCAGGGACGACGACCTTCCATCCCGAGACCTCGAGCTCGGAGCGGCGGAGGCGCAGCTCGCCGCCGCTCTCGCCCTGGCTGTGGAACCGGAACACCCAGACGTCGCCCTGGTCGGGGATCTCCTCGGCTACGCCCGTCGAGCGTCGGGCGACGAAGCCGGCGCCGGTCCACCCTCGGCTCGACCCCGAGCTGACCTCCACGTCGAGGGCGTAGTCGGTGGGGTTCTCGTAGGTCAGGCGGGGGATGGTGGCCCGGCCGCCGCCGAGGCCGACGAGGAAGGCCAGGGCCACCGCCGCAGCCACGGCCAGGGCCGCGCCGGCTACGAGCAGCCCCAGCCGTTGCGGGGAGCGGTTGGGGGTGCGGGGCTCCGTGACGGTCGAAGGGCTCATGGCTGGTCCTTTGCGGAGGTGGCGGGGGCGGGGAACAGGCGGGCGGGCAACCGCCGGGCGAGGAGGTCGGAGCGGGAGGCGGCCAGGGGTCCGGCGATGGCCAGGACGAGGACGTACCCGGCGGTGAACGGGGCCAGGCGGCCGTCGAGGCCCGCAGCCACCGCCAAGGTGGCGAGGATCAGCGAGAACTCGCCCCGAGCCAGGACGGTGAGCCCGATGTTGGCTGCGGCATAGGGGCCGAACCGCTGGATCCGGGCGGCGACGCTGCCGGCCACGACGCAGCCCAGGGCGGTGACCGTGACCGCGGCGAGCACCGGGCCGGCGACCGAGGGCAAGGCGCCCGGGTCGACACTCAGCCCGAAGGCGAAGAAGAAGGTCGCGGCGAACAGGTCGCGTAGCGGCAGCACCAGGCGCTGCACCCGGTGGGCGACGGCGGTGGCCGACACGACCTGGCCGGCGAGGAAGGCGCCGATGGCGTCGGACACCCCGACGTTGGCGGCCACGCCGGCGATGAGGATGGCGAGGCCGACGAAGCACACGGTGAGCAGCTCGTCGTCCCCCGTGCCGATCAGGCGCCCGACGACCACCCGGCCCCAGCGGGCGAGGGCGACGAGGACGACGAGGAAGGCGGCGCCGCGGGCGACTGCCGCGACGGCCTCACCCACCCCCTCGGCCTCGCCCAGCACCGGCTGCAGGAGCGCCAGGTAGACGGCCAGGAAGACGTCCTCGACCACGACGATGCCCAGCAGCAGGGGCGTCTCGGGGTTGGCCAGGCGGCGCAGCTCGACGACGAGCTTGGTGACGATCGCCGAGGAGGAGATGCCGACGATGCCGGCGACCACGAGGGTCTCCCGGCGCCCCCACCCGAGCGCCGAGCCGAGCGCCAGTCCTCCGCCGAGGTTGACGGCCAGGTACACGGAGCCGGCCAGCAGCAGACGGCGGCCTCCGGCGACCAGGTCGTCGAGGGAGAACTCGAGGCCCAGGTGGAACAGGAGCAGGATCAGCCCGAGGGTGGTCAACAGGCCGAGGTCGGCCGGCTCCCGGATCAACACCGGCCCGGGCGTGTGCGGGCCGGCCAGGATGCCGGCGGCCATGAAGAGCGGGATCGTCGGCAGCCCGATCCGGCGCCCGGCCCGGGCCAGGATGCCGGCCACGAGCAGGGCCGCACCCAGAGCCACCAACTCCCGGCCGCTGTCCCCGCCGACCGCGGCGAGCATTTCGAGCGGGCCGGGCGGGATCACCCGGCCAGGTGTCTGACGAGGCCGTCCAGGTCCTCGGGCCGCCCGACGACGACGACCTTGTCGCCGGCCACGAGCACTTCGGCGGGCTCGGGCACGACGATCGCCTCGTCTCCCCGCAGGATGGCCACGATCGTCATACGGGTCTTGCGCCTGATCTCGAGCTCGGCGATCGACCGGCCGGCCCCCGCCCATCCCGCGGCGATGGTCACCCAGTCGATGAGGAGGCCGCCGACCACGGCCTCGATCCGGCTCGTCAGGGTCGGTTGGAAGTAGGCGCCGGCGAGGACGGCGCCCAGCCGGCGGGCCTGGTCGTCGCTCAGGGTGGCGACTCGGGGCGGCTGATGGCCGGTGCGGTCGGTCAGGTAGATGTCTCGCCGCCCGCTGTGGTGGATGACGATGCTGACCTCATCACCGTCGGCGTCGACGGAGTACCGGCGGCCGATGCCGGGCAGCTCCTGCTCGCGGATCTGGTCGCTCACGTCATCGCCTCCTTGTCGTGGCCAACGTCTTCGCCGGCCGCCGCGCCGGCGGGGACTGGGGGGAGCGGCGGGCCCGGTTCTCGAACCACACGGCAATGGGGGTCGCGGTGAACACCGAGGAGTAGGTACCGACGACAATGCCTATCAGCAAGGCCAGGGCGAAGTCGGTGAGCGTCTCGCCTCCCATCAGGTACAGGGCGACGAGGATGAACAGGGCGCCCAGGCCGGTGTTGATCGTCCGGGGGACGGTCTGGAGGCAGGCGTCGTTCGCCACCTCGACGAAGGGATCCTTGGGCCGGGCCCGACGCAGCTCGCGGACGCGGTCGAAGACGACGACCGAGTCGTTGATCGAGTACCCGATCACGGTGAGGAGGGCGGCGAGGAAGACGCCATCGAGCGTCTTGCCCAGCCAGGAGAACACGCCCAGAAGGATGAGCACGTCGTGGGCCATGGCGCTCACCGCGCCCGCCGCGTACGTCCACCGGAAGCGCACGGCCAGATAGGCCAGCTGGGCGGCCAGGGCCAGGCCCAGGGCGATCAGGGCCTTGCGCCGCAGCTCCTTGCCGATGGTGGGTCCGACGAACTCGTCCCGTACGACGGTCGGCTCGCCGGCGGTGGCCTCGACCGCACCACGGATGCGCTCGACCTCCTCTGCGGTGAGCTGCGTGGTGCGGATGGCGACGTTCCCGTCCCCGGACTCCTGGACGACGGCTCGGGGAAACCCGGAATCGGCCACCGCCCGGCGGACGGCGTCGAGGTCGGGCGTACGGGCGGTTTCGTACTCGAGCAGCCGCCCGCCGGAGAACTCCAGCCCGTAGTCCAGGCCCTGGGTGGCCATGCCGGTGGTGGCGAGGACCAGGGCGACCCCCGAGGCGGCCAACCAGCGCCCGGAGTGGCGGAGCAGGTTCGGCCGGCGCTCGGCGATCCGGCGCCGCAGCCGCCCGCCCACCTCGAGGCCGAGCAGGCGGGGCCGGGCCCGCAGGCCGGTCCGCAGGATGGTGTCGACCATGAGCCGGGTTACGACCACAGCGGTGAAGACGGAGACGAGCACGCCGATGGTCAGCGTGATCCCGAAGCCCCGGACCGCTCCCGAGGCGAAGAAGAACAGCAGGACGGCGGCCAGCAGGGTGGTGGCGTTGGAGTCGGCGATGGCCGTCCAGGCCCGGCGGAAGCCGTTCTCCGACGCCCGCCGGACGTTCCCGCCGCCGGCGGCCTCCTCCTTGATGCGCTCGTAGACGAGGACGTTGGCGTCCACGGCCATGCCGATGGCCAGGACGAAGCCGGCGATGCCGGGCAGGGTGAGCGTCGCCCCGATGAGGAGGAGCACGGCGAAGCTGATGGCGCCGTAGGCGGCCAGGGCGATGGCGGCCACGACACCGAGCAGGCGGTAGTAGGCGATCATGTAGAGCGTCGTCAGGAGGGCCCCGATCACCGCGGCCTTGACGCTGGCCTCGATGGCTGCGTCGCCCAGGGTAGGGCCGATGGTGCGCTGCTCGACCACCTCGACGGGCACGGGCAGGGCGCCGGCCCGGATGAGCAGGGCCAGGTCCTTGGCCTCGTCCTCGGTGAAGCTCCCGGTGATGCTGGTCGTGCCGCCGGAGATGCCCTGGTTGCAGGCGATGTCAGGCGCCACCTGGGGGCTGGAGATCACTCTCTCGTCGAGGACGATGGCGATGCGCCGTCCGGGGTCGCCGACGGGGGCGCAGGCCGCGGCGCCGGTCAGCTCGGTCCACGCCCGCCCGTTGCGGAACTCGACCTGGACCTGCCAGGCCACGGAGAACCCGCCGCCGATGGTGGCCGTGGCCGTGCTCACGTCGTTGCCGGTCAGGGCGGCGGGGCCGACGGCGATCTCCTCCCCCGTCTCGGAGGGCAGGGTCCGCTCGCCCTGCCCGGGCGGCCGGACGGCGTGGAAGGTGAGCTCCGCCGTCTTGCCGATGACGGCGACCGCCTCCTCGGGGTCGGCCACGCCGGGCAGCTCGACGATGATGCGCCGGTCACCCGAACGCTGCAGCGAGGGCTCGGTCACGCCGAGCTGGTCGACCCGCCGGCGCAGCACCTCCACGGTGCGGTTGAGCGTGTCGCCGTCGATCCGGCGCCCCTCGGCCTCCTTGGCCTCGAGGACGATCTGGGTCCCGCCCTGCAGGTCGAGGCCCAGGCGCGCCGGACGGTCGACGATGAGGACGACGGCGCCGACCACGGTGGCGAGGACCGCGGCGGCGCGCCAGCGGAGCTTCTTCAGTTCGGACACCTCCCACTCGGCCCGGCCCCCACGGGGCTCGGGCGACGACGGTTCGCTTCGGTCAGGCGGCGAAGGCGAGCGGGGGCGCCCTCAGGGCGATGGCGTGGCGGCGGGTGCGGAGCGCTCGACGGCCCCGGCCCGCCGGTGGCGCGCCGCCGCGCACCAGGGCGGGGAGGCCGAGGAGGGAGGCGAGCACGGCGCCCAGCACGACGACCCGTGAGGGGCCGGCCGAGGCGGCCGACCGGACGTCGTCGACCAGGCGGGCCGGGAGTACCGCCACGTCGGCCGCGGCCGACAGGACGGCGACTGCGGGCTCCGGTGCGCCCTCGGGGGGGCGGTCGGGGGCCCCGCCGGTCAGCCCTCCGCCGGCGGCAAGCAGGCAGAGGGCGACGAGGGCGAGGCCCCACGGCCGGAGGTCGCTCGGGCGGGCCACCCGACCAGGCTACCGGCGGGCCCTAGGTTTTCGTGCCGCGCCGGCTGGCCACCAGCCCCACGACGCCGACGACGATCAGCAGCACCGGCCACGTCCAGCGGGCGGCCAGGTCGGCGCTCTCGCCGAGGAGCACCACCAGGGCCAGCCCGGTGAAGCCGACGCCGGCCATGAGGGAGAGCACGTCCAGGTCATGCGAAGGCACGGCGCACCTCCACCTCTCCGATGCCGGCCCGGGCCCGGAGGACGATCCGGCCGGCGCCGTCGCGCCCGGACTCGACGACGGTGCGGTCGACGGCGAACCCGTCGGAGTGCCGGCCGAGCAGCCGGAGGTCGCCGGCGCCGACGCGGGCGTCGACGTCGAGGGCGGCGTCCCGGGGGACGACGACCAGGAGGCTGCCGGCGGCCACGGAGGCGACGACCTCTACCGTCTGGCCTCGAAGGTCGAGGTCGCCCAGGTCGACGACCAGTTCGCCCGCACCCAGTCGGTACGGGGAGCGGAGCTCCTCGATCGTCACCGGGCGGAATCGTGGATCACCGGCCCCGCCGCGGATTGGAACGTCGTCGACCACCGCGGCCGCGGCCAGTACGGCCGCCAGGATCAGGCCCACCGGGATGAGCCAGCGGGCCCGGCCCCGCCAGGCGCCGACGATCAGGGCGCCGCCGGTCAGGAGCAGGGCCAGGGCCAGCCCGGTGGTGGCCGAGACGCCCACGAGGCTCAGCCCGCCGGCCAGGACGGCCAGCAGGCTGAGGGTGACGGGCACGAGGGCGGACCGGGGCCTGGGCTCGGCGGCAGGAGGCGGCGGCGGGGGCGCCGGCCCATCGTCCACCGGCGGCGTGGAGACATCC
>DATAAD010000017.1:0-67261 GCA_036260295.1 Acidimicrobiales bacterium
GACGTGTCCTCGACCAGGACGAGGACGTCCTCGGGCAGGCCGGCCTTGGCGACACCCTGGCGGAGGGCGGCGGCGATGGCCTGGTTGGAGGCGAGGGCGGCGGAGGACCCGCGGAGGAACGCGGCGTTGCCCGACTTGAGGCAGAGACCGAAGGCATCGCTTGTGACGTTGGGGCGGTTCTCGTAGATGATCGCCACCACCCCCAGCGGCACCCTGACCTTCTCGATGGTCAGGCCGTTCGGCCGGGTCCAGCCCTCGGTGACCTCGCCCACGGGGTCGGGCAGGGCCGCCACCTGCGTCAGCCCGTCGGCCATGCCCTCGATGCGCCCGGGAGTGAGTCGCAGGCGGTCGACGACGGGGGCCGTCGTACCCGCCGCCTCGGCCCGGGCCACGTCGGCGGCGTTGGCCTCGAGAATGGCGGGCGCGTGCTGCACGAGCAGGTCGGCCGCCGCCGCGAGGGCGGCGTCCTTCGTCGCGGTGGAGGCGTTGGCGAGGACGTGCGAAGCGGCCTTGGCCCGTGTCCCCAGGTCGGCCATGGGAGTGCTGGTCACGAGAGAGAGGCTACCGAGGAAGGTGCCCGTTCACGGTCGAGATCCTGACCGGGGCGCTGGTAGCGGAGGAGAACGACTCCGTTCCCGAAGGCCAGCGTCTCGACGAGCCGAAGCTCGAACCTGGCGTCCGACGGCTGGAAGAGCGGCTTGCCCTGTCCGATGACGATCGGGTGGACGTAGAGCCTGTACTCGTCGATCAGGTCGTGCCGCATGAAGGCGGCGGCCAGATCGGCTCCTCCGAGCGCCAGGTCCCCTCCCGGCTGTGCCTTGAGCTCGTTGATCTCCTCCACGACGACGTCTCGCACGACGGTGGTGTTCCAGTCGGCCCGTTCGAGCGTCTTGGAGAAGACGATCTTGGGCATGTCCCGCCAGATGCGGGCGAACTCGACCATGGGAGGGGTGCTCGAGGGGTCGGTGTCGGCCGTCGGCCAGAACTCCGCCATCAACTCGTAGGTGACACGTCCGTCCAGGAACGCGCCCATGGCGCGCAGCTGCTCGTTGAAGTGACTGTGCAGCTCGTCGTCGACCATGTGCCAGCCGAGGTCACCGTCCGGTCCCTCGATGAAGCCGTCGAGTGACACCGACATCATCAAGACGACCTTTCTCACCGCCGATCCGTCTCCCGGCTGAACCGACGGACGTCGTCGAGCTGCTCGCGCAGCCACTTGGCGATGTCGTTCTCGCGGACGACGGCGGCAGACGCTTTCATCCTGTCGCGGCGGTCCTGAGCGTCCATCGTGAGGGCGGCGAACAGGGCATCGGCCTGCTGTTGGATGTCGAACGGGTGCAGGGTGACGGCGAACTTCCCAAGCTCCTCGAACGCACCGGTGTTCTCGGACAGGGCCAGTACGCCGTCGCGTTCGTTCACGAGGACGGACTCCTTGGCCACAAGGTTCATCCCGTCGAAGACGGCGTTGACGACGAGGACGTCGAACAGCTTGTAGGCGGCGACCACCTGGTCGAAGTCACCCTCCAGGTCCAAGTCGATGGGCTGCCAGTCGTCCGTCCCGTGCTTGAGGTTGACGTCGGCCACCAGCCTGCGGACCTTCTCCAGGTAGGCCGTGTACTGCTCGACGTCCTCCCGGCTCGGCTGCAGCAGGGCCAGGAACGTCACCCTTTCGGCGAGCTCCGGATGGTCGTCGAGCATGGTGTCGAAGGCACGGAAGCCCCGCAGGATGTTCTTGCTGAGATCGGCCCGATCGACGCGCAGGATCAGGTGCTCGCGCCGCTTCTCGGCCAGACGGCGCTCGTGGTCGGCGACGGCCTCCGAGGCGGCCTTGGCCTCCAGGTCCTCGGGGTTGACCGAGATGGGGTGCCAACGGGTGACCACCGTGCGGTCGCCGACCTCCACCGTGTGGCGGTCGAGGTCGACCCGCAAGTCGAGAAGCTCCTGGCAGGTGAGGAGGAAGTTGCGAGCCGAACGCCGGGTGTGGAAGGCGACCACGTCGTTCCCGAGAAGGCCGTTGAAGAGCGCCTCCCGCATCCCCGGCGGCAGGATCCGCCAGGCGTCGGGGTGGGGCCAGGGAATGTGGACGAAATGGTGCAGGAACGCCTCCGGGCAGCGCTCCCGCACCCGCTCGGCCACCAGGTAGAAGTGGTAGTCCTGCAACATCACGGTGGCCCGCCCACCGAGGGCCTCGACCTCCTCGGCCACGGCGTCGGCGAACTGGGCGTTCACGGGCGCGTAGCCGTTGTCGAAGGCATCGGTCTCGCGGTGGGTGATGTCGGGCTCGTCGCTCAGGTCCCACAGGTAATGCTGGATGAACCAGAGCAGCGGGTTGGAGATGACGGCGTAGAACTTGTGCTGGGCCTCGGGATCGAGCTCCAGCATGCGTATGCGCAGCCCTGGCCCGTCCCCTTCTTCCACGTCGAAGGCGCCACCGTCGTGTTCCCGGGCCACGGCGACGTCCTCCTCGCTCAGGGCCGCACACACCCACACCGCGCCCTCGACGTGAGTCGCCAGGCCGGCGAGTGCCGTGACCAGCCCACCGTGGCCCCGCTCGGCCTTGCGTTCACCGTCGGTCCGGGTGTGCTCCACCGGACCGCGGTTGGAGACGAGGACGAGCGGGTCCCTCGTCGCCTCTTCGGCGATATCCTGGCCGACCTCGGAGGCCACCCGTGTGCGCCGCCCGGCTCAGGCGTCGTCGGCGGCGGACTGTCGGGCCTGGATGAGGTGGTACAGCAGGATCAGCTGGGTGAGGGCGAGGGGCTCGTCCCGCTCGTCGTCGTCGTCGCCGAGCTTGCCGAGCGCCTCCGGAACGGGCGCGTCGACGCCGAGCTCGTCCCAGATGGCCTGTTCGACCTTCTTGGTGATCTCGGGGTCGGCGTAGGAGTGGATGTGCACGGCGTCGACCGGCTTGCCGTCGTCGTCGCGGGTCAGCTTGAGATGGATGGCCTCGCTCATGTCGTCGTCCAGGATCGACGGCAGGTCGGGGTGGCTGATCGTCGGCCGGAGCAGCAGCGTGGCGCTGAGCGGGTCGTCGGCCGTCTCGTCCCGCTCCTCGATGGGGGCGAACCGAATGACGATGTCGGCGTGTGCCCGCTGCGGGCGGATGAACTCCTCCGACTCGGGCTCCCGCTTCTTGAGGTCTTCGCGGACCTCGTCCTCGGTGTACCCGCGCTTGCTCGTGTCCCGCTTCAGCTTCCAGGCGATGCGTATCTCTTCGGGCGGGTCGAGGTAGACGGCGATGTCGAAGGTGGCCCGCGACTTCTTGGTGTGGAGGGGGAGCAGCCCCTCGACGATGACGAACTCGCGAGGCTCGATGTATTCGGGGCGCCCCAGCTCGCCGGTGTCGTGGTCGTAGATGGGCTTGAGGATCGGCTGGCCGGCGGCCAGGTGCTCGAGGTGCTGCTCCATGATGTCGATGTAGTTGCACTCGGGGTGCAGGGGCGTGAACGGGAGGGACTTGCGCTCTTCCCGGTCGTAGCGGTGGTAGTCGTCGGCCCCGACGGAGGTGATGCGCTCGCGGCCCAGAGCCTCGACCAGGCCCTTGGTCACGGTCGTCTTCCCCGTACCGCTGTCTCCGGCGATGGCCATGAGGACTGGGCGGACGCCGCCGTTGTCACCCTTTCCCCCGCCCTTGTCGATGTTCACCTGCTTGTCCGTCATGGAGCACCTCCGATGTCGGGGGTCAGCTGGAGATCTTCTCGCCCTTGCCGATGACCACGATTCCGTTCTCGGACACGGTGAATCGTCCGCCGTCCGCCTCCTGGTCCACCCCTATGGTCGCGCCGGGCGGCACTTCCACGTTCTTGTCGATGATCGCGTTGCGGACCACCGCGCCTCGTCCGACGACCACCTTGTGCATCAGGACCGACCGCTCGACACACGCACCGGACTCGATGACGACGCCCGGGGAGACGATTGACTCCTGGACGGTCGCGCCGAGAACGGCCGCGCCGGAGCACACCAGCGAGTTCAGGACCCTTCCGGTCCCCTCGACCCCCTCGAACACGAACTTGGCCGGCGGCAGGCTCGGGGCCGACGTGAAGATCGGCCACGCCTCGTTGTCGAGATTGAAGGGCGGATCGGCCGCCACCAGGTCCATGTGCGAGTCGTAGTAGGCGTCGAGAGTGCCGACATCACGCCAGTACGCATGCTCCCGCTCGGTCTCCCCGGGCACCTCGTTGTCGGTGAAGTCGTAGAAGTGAGCGACGCCTTCGTCCACCAGCTTGGGGATGATATTGCCACCGACGTCGTGCTCGGAGTCCTCGTCGGCGGTGTCGGCGCGCACGGCGTCGGCCAGCGTCGGGCCCGAGAACACGTAGTTGCCCATGGAGGCCAGGACCTGGTCGGGGTCGTCGGGCAGTCCCTCGGGGTCCGACGGCTTCTCTTTGAAGCTGCCAATGGCCGTGCCCTCGCCCGGCTCGATGACGCCGGACGCGCTGGCCTGGTCGATGGGCACTCGGACCCCGGCGACCGTCACGCCCGCACCTGAGTCGATGTGCTGCTGGACCATCTGGCGAGGATCCATCCGGTAGACGTGGTCGGCGCCGAAGACGCAGATGTAGTCGGGCTGCTCCTGGTCGATCAGCTCGAAGCTCTGGTAGATCGCGTCGGCCGAGCCGGAGAACCACTCGGGGCCGCGGCGCATCTGAGCGGGGACCGGGCTCACGTAGGCGTTCAGCGGGGTGGACAGGCGCCACGTCCGGGCGATGTGCAGGTTCAGGCTGTTGCTCTTGTACTGGGTGAGGACGACGATCTTGAGGTAGCCGGCGTTGGCCAGGTTGGAGAGGACGAAGTCGACCAGCCGGTAGTGCCCGCCGAAGGGCACGGCCGGCTTCGCCCGTCGTGCCGTGAGGGGGGCGAGCCGCTTGCCCTCCCCGCCGGCGAGGACCAACGACAGCACGCGAGGGTCGGATCGCGCCGTCCGAGGCACCGTCACTCGCTCGGCGCGTCGATCCCGGCACGGGTCAGCACGTCGGGCTCGACTCCCGTCTGGCGCCAGCTCTCGTAGGTCATGCCGTGGCGTTCGCCGTAGCCCGCCGCCACCCGTACGAAGTCGTCCTCGAGCTTGCGGAGGTGGCCCTCGCTGCCCGGGACGGACTCGGCCAGCTGAGCCTCCAGGCCCTCCCTGTCCTCGCCGGCGACCATCTCGGCGCCGGCCAGCGTCGCCGCCGCCCGGTCCGGATCCAGGAAGCCCCCGGGAGCGGCTCGGGCCGCCTCGATCGCCTGGATGTACTGGGACACGACCTCGTCGTCGTCGGGCGTCATCCTTGCTCCCTCGCGGCCAGCGCCTGGACGAACAGGCCGGGGTGGCGGGGCGTGACGACGATCGAATGGGTGCGCCACCCCCAGGGTGCCTCCTCGGGCGCGGGTAGCAGGGCGTTGGGCGTGATGCCGGTGGCGATGAACGTGCAGTCGTCGCTGCGCACCAGGTCCTCGGCGGTCATCACCCGGTCGGGGTCGCCGTCGTCGGCCTCGAGGCTCTCCCGCTCCTCGTCGCTCTGGGGGGCGAGCCTGGCCTGCATGTCGCCGCCCAGGAGCCGGACGGCGCAGGCGGTGATCACCCCCTCGGGCGTGCCGCCCACGCCGAGGGCCATGTCAGCCCCGCCGCTGGGCAACAGGACGCGAAGCGATCCCATCACGTCGCCTGCAGGGACGGCGAGGACCCCCGCCCCCTTGTCCCGGATGTGGGCGATGACATCCTCGTGCCGCGGCTTGTCGAGGACCACGACGACGAGGTCGCTGACGTCTTTCTCCAACGCCTTCGCCACCCGGGCCAGGTTGTCGTCGACCGGTGCCTCCACGTCGATCGTCCCCTTGGCCGCCGGGCCCACGATCAGCTTGTCCATGTAGTAGCCCGAGGTGGCCCAGATGCTGTCCGGGGGGCCGGCGGCAAGGACGGCGATGGCGCCGTCGAGGCCGCTGGCGCAGTAGTCGGTGCCCTCCAGCGGGTCGATGGCCAGCTCGAACGCCGGGCCCTCACCGTCGCCGACCTCCTCGCCGGTGTACAGCATGGGCGCCTCGTCCTTCTCTCCCTCGCCGATGACCACCCGGCCCTTTCCCGGAACGGTCTGCAGGGCCTCCCGCATGGCCTCGACCGCAGCGCCGTCCGCGCCCTCCTTGTCGCCCCGGCCGACCCACGGGATGCAGGCCAGCGCCGCGGCCTGCGTGGCGCCCAGGAGATGAAGGGCGAGGCGGTCTGCTCCGTACGCACTGTCCGTCACTGGCCACCTCCTTGCAGAGGGCCCCGCGCCTCCGCACACCAAAGGCCTACCCAAGCCGCACCGCAGTTCAGTCACGCCACCGTGGAGATCGAGGCCTCTCGGGATCCATCCCGGTCCTCCGGGGCGGTCTGGGCGGGCATCGCCGGGCCTACGCACAGCGGACGGCGTGACTGCCAAGCTTGCTTTCCGCACTGCGGGAGCCAGCCGCGGGCCGACGGCGCGAGCCCGACCGTTCGAGCGCTCGTGGATGCTGTGGAGCTGTGGGGAACGGAATCCTCGAAGCGGTGAGAATCGGCTCGGCATTGGCCACCGACCATGCCGGTCGCGGGCTGTTTCAGGCGCGGGCGGCGGCGATGGAGGGGTCGAGCGGGCCCCCGAAGACCTCGACCTGGATGTTGTCGGGGTCGCGCAGGGTGATCATGGCCGTGCCGCCGCTGGTCTGCTTCACCTCGGAGTGGTCCACGCCCAGGTGGGTGAAACGGTCCTCGAGCGCTTCCACGTCCTCAACGGATCCCACCTGAAGGGCCACGTGGTCCATTCCCGGCCGGCGCTCGTCGAAGCGCTCGCCCGACTGCCGCTCGTGCCGGGTGAGGGTGAGCGTCATCCCACCGGGGGCCCGGAGCCGGGTGCGGCGGAAGCCCTCACCCTCGATCTCGGCGGCCACGTCGAGCCCCAGCACCTGCTGGTACCACTCCGTGCTCTTGCCGAGATCGGTCACGCTCAGGCTGAGGTGGTGGTACCCGAGTACCTCTGTCATTGCACGTGCTCCTTTCCGTGTTCGAACTGCCTGGATCGGTTGTACGCCCCGGCGTTGCAAGGCGGTTGCGCCTCGATTACCTGGGCCGGTGGCGGAAGGCGGCACCCTCGAGGGCGGCGACCACGCCGTTCACGAGGAAGCTGAACAGGCCGGCGACGAGGATCGTCCCGTACACCTGGGCCGAGAGATAGTTCCGCTGGCCGAGGGCGATGAGCCCGCCCAGCCCGCCGACGCGCGTGACGATCTCCACGAGAAGGGTGATCACCAACGCCATCGGCGCCGCCACCCGGACACCGAGAAGGACGGCGGGCGCAAGGGCGGGGGCGATGCACTTGCGCACGGTGTCGAACCAGTTGAGGTGGAGGGACCGGGCCGCGTCGACGAGGACCGGGTCGAGGGCCCGCACCCCCGCCCGGGCGTTGAGGAGGACGGGCCAGACGGCGGCGAAGGTGACCACCGCCACCTTCATCGTCTCGCCGTAGCCGATGAGCAGGGCGGCGATGGGCACCATGGCGGCCGGCGGCATGGCTCGCGCGAACTCGAGGGTCGGGCCCAGGGCCCGGTCGACCTTCTTGGAGGCCCCGACGACGATGCCGAGGAGCGATCCCAGGAC
This sequence comes from Acidimicrobiales bacterium, assembly GCA_036260295.1. Taxonomy (GTDB): domain Bacteria; phylum Actinomycetota; class Acidimicrobiia; order Acidimicrobiales; family AC-14; genus CADCTB01. Next base: position 7,592 of record DATAAD010000017.1, read on the forward strand.
GGTGGCGGCCACCAGCGAGAGGGCGAAGGTCACGAGCGTCTCCCCCGCTGCCGGTCTCAAGGAGCCGTTCTCCCAGAGCCGCTGGAGTCCCCCGATCCACGTCGATGGCGGGGGGAAGTACGGCGACGCCGCGGATCCGAGGAGCTGCCACAGGCCCAGCAGCAGGCCGAGGGGCAGGAGCCCGCGCAGCGGGGGGAACGAGCGCGTACGCCTACGGTCGGAGGCCTGCCCAGGGCGCCGCCCGTGGGCGGGACGGGAGTCGACGAAGCCGGCGTCGGCGCTCGGCGCGCTCACGGGGGCGGTCACGGGCGCACCTCCCGGGAACGCTGACCGGCCGCCGATGGGACGAGCCGGGCCGAGGCGTAGCCGACCACGGCGTTGAGGGCGATCCCCAGCCCGCCGATGGCGAAGACGTAGGCGAACATCTCCTCGGGTTGCAGGGCCTGCTGGGCGGACGTGAGGGCGTTGCCGAGACCGTGGGGGTTGCCGATCATCTCGGCCACCACGGCGAGCACCAGGGAGAGGGACAGGGCCAGGCGCAGACCGACGAGGATCGATGGCATGGCTGCAGGGAGGACCACCCTCCGGATCCGGACCAGGCGGGACATGCGCAGCATGCGAGCGACGTCGAGCAGCTCGGCCCGCACCCCCCGGGCCCCGTCGATGGTGGTGACGAGGACCGGCCAGGCGCTGACGAACAGGATGATCATCAGCTCCATACGTATGGAGAACCCGAAGACGAGCAGGGCGACTGGGACAAGGGAGACGGGCGGGATGGCCCGCACGACCTCGATGCTGGCCATCGAGTACCGCCACGCGGTGCCAGACAGCCCGAGCAGGAGCCCGAGACCGATGCCGAGGGCGGAGGCCAGGACCCAGCCGAGGACCGTGACCTGCACGGTGTGAGCGACGTTGGCCCCCATGTCGCCGGAGGCCAGGAGCCGGCTGGCGCTCCCGGCGACCCCCGACGGCGCCGGGAGGAACTGGAACTCGACCGTACCGGTCCGGACCAGGGTCTCCCACAGCCCGACGAGCGCCAGCATCGTCCCGAGGCCCAGCCCGTTCACCCGTCGCACGATCCGGACCGCGCTAGTCATGGCCGTCGACGATGGCGTCGTACACCGCCCGGCGGGCCCGCAGGAACTCGGGCTGCTCCTTGGTGGTGAGCTGGTCACGGGGCCGGGGCAGGTCGACCTGGATCTCCTCGCCGATCGTCGCCGGGCTGCCCTCGAGGACAACGATACGGTCGCTGAGGTAGACCGCTTCGTCGATGTCGTGGGTCACGAAGACGATCGTCGCCCCCGTCCGTTCCTGCACCCGCTGGAGCTCGTCCTGCAGGGCGCCCTTGGTCATGGCGTCGAGGGCGCCGAAGGGCTCGTCCATCAGGAGGGTCGAGGGACGGACGGCGAGGGCCCGGGCCAGCTGCACCCGCTGCTGCATCCCGCCGGAGAGCCGCCAGGGGTAGTCCTTGGCTCGATCGGCCAGGCCGACCATGGCCAGCGCCTCGGCGATCCTCTCGCGCATCTCCGCCTTGGCCATCTTGCCTTCGAGGCCGAGGGCGACGTTGCGCTCGACCGTCCGCCACGGCAGGAGCGAGGCGGCGTAGTTCTGGAAGACGAAGACGACACCGTCGGGAGGGCCGTCGACCGGTCGCCCGTCGAACCTCACGTCGGAGTCCGGAGTGGGTTCGAGCAGGCCGCCGAGCACCCGGAGGAGCGTCGTCTTCCCGGTGCCCGAGCGGCCCATGACGGTGACGAACTCGCCGGCACCGACCCGTAGGTCGACTTCGGCGAGGATCCGGCGGGGACCCTCGCTGGAGTCGAGCCGCACGCTCACTCTGCGGCATTCGCACGCAGGTCGGTCGTCGTGAGCCGCGTTGGGGGTCACGGATCGCACCTTCGTGACGGAGGTGTTCACTTGCCCGACGACAGGACGAGCTTGCGGGTGTCGACCTGGCCGTTGAACTCGCCGATGTCCTTCAGGACCTTGACCCAGGCGTCGAGGTCGCCGGAGCGGATGTCGAAGTTGTAGGTGGGCAGGGGGACGCTCGACGCCACCGCCTCCGGCAGCTTGGTGTACTCCTGCAGGATGCGGCGGGCCTCGGTCGGGTTCTGGTCGATGAACGCCTGGCCCTGCTTCAGCGCGTCGACGAACCGGGTGACCGCGTCGCGGTTCTTGTTGGCCCACGATCCCTGGGCCAGCCAGAAGTTGGTGGCGAGGGGGTCGCCGATGGCGTCGAAGGGCTGAGAGATGGCCACGTTACCGGCCCGGATGAGCTGGCTGGCGATGGGCTCCAGCGCCTCGACGGCGTCGATGCGACCGGCCCGGAGCTGGTCGGGCAGGTTGGGCGTGGGCGCCTCGACACCACCGATGGTGAACGGGTCGACGCCCTTCTGCTTGGCCTCGTACTTCACCGCGGCATGGATGACGCCGCTCAGCGTCGGCGTGCCGACGGTCTTGCCCCGCAGCTGGGTCACGTCGGTGATGCCCGAGTCGGGCCTGACGATGAGCTTCACGAACGGGTTGCTCTTGGTGCTGTTGGTGTTGCCCGCGACCTGGACGACGTCGACGCCTGCGGCGCCGGCGCGGATGAGGTCGGTGGCGGTGCCCAGGGCGAGGTCGAACTGCCGGCCGAGCGTGGCGGGGATGTCGGAGATGTTGGCCGCTTCGGTGAGCGTCACGTCGAGGTTGTTCTGGGTGAAGAAGCCCTGAGCCTTGGCGATGTGCAAAGGGAGGACCGTGGTCGCGGGCACGTACGAGACCCGCAGGGCAGTTGGTCCCGCCGGCGTCTCGGTCGTTCCCTGCTGGCCCTGCGAACTGCTGTCGGTGCCGCCGCACGCCGCACCGGTGAGCCCGAGGGCCACCACCGCGGCCACCGCTGCCCGCCGGGATCGAGTACTGCGAGACAGGTTCATCCGTTCTCCTTTGCGTTCTCCGTCGCTCCTGTGCGGCGTCCACTGTCAAGGGCAGTTCTACGAACCGGTGTTGCAGGGCCGTTGCACGAAAAGGCGCAACGCGACCCGCCATGTTCGAGGTCCCCCACCTGGTCCCGCTCGAGGGGTGCGGCCCCCTACCCGGCCGATCGTGCCGCTACGGACCCGGCTCGAGGCGACCCACCTCGGCGGCGGCGGCCAGGAGCCTCCTGGTGTAGGGGTCGCTCGGGGACTGGAATACCTCGGCGGTCCGTCCGCACTCGACCAAGCGACCCCGCTGCATGACGGCGACCTGCTCGGCCACCGCCCCGGCCATGTCGAGGTCGTGGGTAATCACGAGGAAGGCGATCCCGTGCCGGTCGCGCAGGTCGCGGATCAGCTGGACGATGCTTCCCCGCAGGGTGGCGTCGACCATGGAGGTCGGCTCGTCGGCCACGACCAGACGGGGACGCCCGACCAGGGCCCGGGCCAGCACGACGCGCTGGCGTTGCCCGCCGGAGAGCTGATGGGGATAACGGTCCAGGAACTCCGACGCCGGGGTCAACCCCACCTCCTCGAGCGCCTCGGCGACACGGGCCGATCGGGCGTGGCCCTCACCGGCGATCTCGAGGGGCTCGGCCACGGCCGACGCCACCCGCATGCCGGGATGGAGCGACTGGTACGGGTCCTGGAGCACGAGGTGCATCCGGCTTCGCAGCGTTCGGAGCGGTCGCTCTCGCATCCGGGAGTACTCGACGCCCTCGAAGACGAGCTCGCCGGCGTCGAGCCGTTCGAGCCCGACCACGGCCCGTCCGAGTGTCGACTTGCCCGATCCGCTCTCGCCGACGAGGGCGAGGATCTCACCGTCGCCCACCGCCACCGAGACGTCGTCGAGCGCGGCCACCTGGCGGCGACCGGTACGGAACGTCTTGCATGCTCCCCGCACCTGGAGGATGGCGTCGGTCATGCCCGGACCGCCAGGGGTGAGAGGCGGGTGTTCAGGAGGCGCCGGCTGTACTCCTCGCGGGGCGCGGCGGCGAGGTCGGCCGCCGGCCCACGTTCCACGACGCAGCCGTCTTGCAGGATGACGAGGTGGTCGGCCACCCGCAGGACCAGCTGCACGTCGTGGGTGATGATCAGCACGGTCAGGCCCATGCGCTCCTTCAGCTCCTGCAGGAGTCGCAGGATCGACGCCTGGGTGACCAGGTCGAGACCGGTCGTCGGTTCGTCGGCGATGAGCAGATCCGGCGTGTTGGCCAGGGCCATGGCGATGATCACCCGCTGGCGCATCCCGCCCGACAGCTCGTGCGGGTAGGAGCGGTGGCTCGAGGCCGGCAGGCCGACATCCTCGAGCAGTTCCGTCGCCCGGGCCCGAGCCTTGTCGGGCGCCATCGTGAGCTCGGCCGCCTCCGCCACTTGGGCGTGGATGGTGTAGGCGGGGTTCAAGGCGTTCATGGCGGCCTGGGTGACGAAGCCGATCCTGCGACCGCGCACCCGGGCGGCCGCCGCCGGGCTCAGGAGCTTGCGACCTTCGAACGTCGCCTCTCCCTGCACGACGGGATCGCCGGGGAGCAGACCCAGGAGAGCCATGACGATCGTGCTCTTGCCCGAACCCGACTCCCCGACCAGGGCCGTGATGCGGCCACGATCGGCCTCGAAGCTCACGCCCCGGACGGCCGGGGGGCTGCCCTTCCGGTAGGAGACGGCGAGGTCCCGCACGGCGAGGATCGGGCCCTTCACCGGCTCGGCCGAAGGCGTCGGCGCAGGGGCCGGGCGCCGGGCGGTGAGGAACCGCGGACGGCCGGAGCTGCTGGCCAAGCGGGGATCGGCCCACTCCTCGCACGCGTAGCCAATGAAGGCGAAGCCGAGCACGACCACGGTCAGGGCCAGGCCGGCGGGCAGCATCCACCACTTCCACGCCCCCGTGAGCAGGGCGTTGTTGTTGCTGGCGTTGGACAGCATGATCCCCCAGCTGGCCTGGTTGGGGTCGCCCAGGCCGAGGAAGGCCAGGGCGGCCTCGGAGATGACCGCGGCGTTGGCCACCCGGACGAACTGGGCCGAGGCCAGCGGCGTGAGCCGGGTGAGGATGTGACGGCAGACGCACCGGGTGCCCGAACCCCCCATGGCCCTCGCCGCCTGGACGTGCGGGAACTCGCGCAGCTTGAGCACCTGTGCCCACAGCACCCGGGCCGGCCGGGCCCAGGAGACGGCGGCGATGACCACCGCGGTGGTGACCACGCCCCGGCCGAAGAAGGCGGCCAGGACGAGGACCAGGGGGAGGAACGGGAAGGCCAGGGTGACGTCGGTCACGCGCATGAGCACGGCCTCGGCCCAGCCCCGCTTCCACCCGGCGACCACGGCCACGAGGAGGCCGACGACCAGGGAGAGGGCGGCGGCACCGACGCCGATGGCGAGGGAGATCCGGGCCCCGTGGACCAGCTGGGCGAAGATGTCGACACCGATGTCGTCGGTGCCGAGCAGGTGGCCGAGGCCGGGCCGCCGCAGCGGCAGGCCGCTCGGCCTGGTGGGCGAGTGCCGGGCCACCAGCGGGGCGAAGACGGCGGCGAGGGCGGGCACGGCCAGCAGCACGACCCCGACCCGCCCGAGGGTCCTTCCCGGGCTGTTGTTCTTCATGCCCCCACCCTCCCCGGACGGCGGACCCGTGGGTCCAGGAACGGGTACGCGAGCTCGGCCACCAGGTTGGCGGCGATGACGCCGAAGGCGATCAGCAGGAAGCACCCCTGCAGCACCGGGTAGTCGCGGCTGAGGACGCTCTCGTAGACCAGCCGCCCCAGCCCCGGGTACGAGAACACCGTCTCCACCGGCGCCGCGCCGCCGAACAGCGCGCCCACGTTGAGCATGGCGACGGTCCACACCGGCACCAGGGCGTTGCGCCGGGCGTGCCGGCGGATGCCCTTCGGGCTCAGGCCCTTGGCCGCGGCCATGGTGACGTAGTCCTCGCCCAGCTCCGATACGGCTGCCGACCGGGCTACGAGGTAGGCCGATCCCAGACCGCCGATGGTGAGGGCGGCCACCGGCAGGATCGCCCGGCGGGCCACCTCGGCGGCGAAGGCCAGGCCCTCCGTCCCACCGGCGGGCAGGGCGCCGAACACGGGGAGCAGCTGGAGCTGCACCGAGAACACGAGGACCAGTAGCAGGGCGACGAAGAACGGGGGGAACGAGTCCGCCACCATCACGCCGACCAGCGTGCGCACGTCGGACTTCGACCCCCGCCGCCACGCCGACCGGAAGCCCAGGGCGGCGCCGATCAGCGTGGACAGGACCACCGCGCCCCCGACCAGCAGCAGGGTCCACGGGAGGCGCTCGGCCAGCAGGTCGGTCACCGGACGGCCGTGGCGGGTGGAGACGCCGAGGTCACCTTGGACGAGGTTGCCGATGTAGCGCGTGAACTGCTCCCACTCCGAGCCGTTGAGCCCGTAGCTCCCGGCCAGCGCCTCCCGCTGCTCCGGGGTGATGGCGTTGGCCTGCTCGGCGGGGATGAGGAAGTCGATCGGGTCGCCCGGCGCCAGGCGGGGCAGGGCGAAGTTGAGGACGATGGCTACCCCCAGGACCAGGGCGGCGAGCGGGACGGCTCTGAGCAGCTGGCGCCCGATGGGCACCAGCCCGCTCCACTGGTTGTCGGTCTGGATGCGAAAGGCCTGGGCCGGCTCCGCCGCCTCGGCCACGTCCGTGGCGGCCGGCTGGGGCTCAGCCATGGTCCTGGTGGTGAGCCGAGGCGACGAGCGCCGGGCGGGCGTGGGGATCCGAGCCGGCGTGCCGGCACGGGTCGACGTGGACGATGGTCCCGTCGAGGACCGGGATGGCGTCGAGCATGGCGCACTGCACCCGTTCGGCCAGGTCGTGGGCGGTGGCCACGTCGAGGTCGCGATCCACGGTCATCCGGACCTCTGCCTGCAGGCGTTGGCCGACCCACCGGGCCTTCACCTCGGTCACCTCCTGGACACCAGGAACGGAGGCGGCCGCGGCCCCGGCCTGGTCGACCAGGTCGGGGTCCACCCCGTCGAGCAGGCGCTCGCCGACACCGGTCAGGGCCTGGACGAGGACGACGACGACCACGCCGGCGATCGCCAGCCCCACGGCCGGGTCGGCCCACTCCCACCCGGCGGCCACGCCCGCCGCCCCGACCAGCACGGCCAGGGAGGTGAGGGCGTCGGTGCGGGCGTGCAGCCCGTCGGCGACGAGGGCCGCCGACCCGATGCGCCGGCCGACGCGAATGCGGTACAGGGCCACGGCCTCGTTGCCCACGGCCCCAACCAGGGCGGCGGCCGCCACCAGGCCCAGGTGCTCGACCGGCGCCGGGTTGCGCAGGTGGTCGACCGCCTGCCAGGCGGCGAGCACTGCGGAGGCGCTGATCATGGCGACCACGAACAGCCCGGCCAGGTCCTCGGCCCGCCCGAGCCCGTAGGAGAACCGCCGGCTCGGCGGGCGGCGGCCCAGGCGGAAGGCCAGCAGCAGCGGCAGGGCGGTCCCGGCGTCGGACAGGTTGTGCAGCGTGTCGCTCAGCAGCGCCACCGACCCGCTGACCACCACGACTGCAGCCTGGAGCAGGGCGGTCGCCCCCAGGCCGACCATGGAGAGCTTCACGGCCCGCACGCCCTCCCGGCTGGCCTCGAGCGCCCGGTCGACCGTTGCGGCTCCGTGACTGTGGCCGTGGCCGTGGCCGTGGCCCTGGGAATGGGTTTCGGAACTCGACGTCACCTCAAAGGCTCCCTGTTCGATCTGAGCCGACGATGAACCCCGCCGTTGCACCTCCGTTGCACGCGGGCCACGCGGGCGCCGTTGCGACGCCCGCGTTGCGCAGCTGCCTTTCCGTGCGGGTCAAGCTTCCTCGGCCTCGTACTCCTCCCGGCGCCGGGTGCGGGTGGCGACGACGCCACCACCCACGACGGCCAGCCCCAGGAGGACGCCGACGACGGCCCAAGGCGGCCCGTCGTCGGTACCGGTGCCGGACAGGGCCGGCTCGTTGTCGGCCCCCTCGTAGCCGGGGATGAACGAGCGCTTGGTCAGGATCCCGTGGCCGGTGTCGGCGATCCAGCCGTCGTAGGCCGCCGTCCTGTAGGCGTAGTCACCGTTGGGGTAGTACAGCACCAGGGCGGGGGCGTCCTGGGCGAAGATGCGCTGGGCCTCGACCAGCAGCTGCTTCCGCTCGTCGTTGTCCACCGTGCTGCGGGCCTGCTCGACCAGCCGGTCGAACCCGGGGTTCGAGTAGCTGCCGAAGATCGAGCCCGGCGTGTTGGGGGCCGGCGAGTGGAAGAAGAAGTACAAGGCGTCGGGGTCGGCGTGGGCGTGGGACTCCAGGTTGGTGATGAACGAGTCGATGTTGCCCGTGTTGCGCCGCTGCCGCAGGGTGGCGGCGTCGACCGACTCGACGTTGATCTTCACGCCGATGGCGTCCACCTGCTGGGCGATCAGCTGGGCCGAGCGCTGGTGCTGGGGCTCGTTGGCGGCCACCGAGAGGTTGAACTCGATGCGGTTGCCGTCGGGGGTCCGCCGGACGCCGTCCTCACCCCGGCGGAAGCCGGCGTCGTCGAGGGTCCGGTTGGCGCCGGCCACGTCGTAGACGTGGCGAGCCTGGGGGTCGGCCCAGGCCGAGTCGGGGTGGACCCAGCCGTCCTGACCGGGCCGTCCCCGGCCGAGCAGGACCGTCTGCACGATGGCGTCGTTGTTGATGGCGTCGGTGATCGCGTTTCGCAGCCGTGCATCGGTGAGGGGCGCCTTGCGGTTGTTGAAGTGCAGGTGCACGGACTCCATGCGGGTGGCCTCGACCACCTTGATGCCCGGCTGGTTCGACATCTGCTGGTACAGCTCGGGCGGCACGACCCGGTCCACGCTGTCCACCTGTCCGGTCTGGAGGGCAGCGAAGGCGGCCGACTGGTCGCGGACGATGGGCAGGTCGATGGCGTCGACCTTCGGGCGTCCCTTGAAGTAGTTGGCGTTGGCCTCGAGCCGGTAGACCTGGTCGGGGACGAACGACGTCATCTTGTACGGGCCGGAGCCGACGGGAAGGATGTCGGTGGCCTGCGTGGGGTTGGCGACCCCCTCCCAGATGTGCTTGGGCACGATGGGCAGGTCGCCGCCGGGGAGGATCTTGAACGTCGGCGCCCTGTCCGTGAAGTTCAGGCGGACGGTCAGCGGGTCCAGCACCTCGGCCCGCTCGAACACCGGGTACTCCCACACGTGGTGGCTGTACCGACCGCCGGTCGTGACCTTCATCTTCTCGAACGTGAAGGCCACGTCGTCGGCGGTGAGGGGGCGACCGTCGTGCCACGTCACGCCCGGGCGGAGCTTGACCGTCCACGTCCGGTAGTCGTTGGACGGCTCGGCGCTCTCGGCCAGCCACGGCTCGGGGTCGGCCTTGACCTGCGACCAGAACAGCGTGTCGTAGATGAGGTTGGTCAGGTCGTGGCTCACCGGAAGGCCGAGCAGGGTCAGGGTGAACGGCGTGATGTTGTTCTCGCTGGCCTTGATGGCGACGGTGACCTTGGACGACCGTTGCCCATCCGATGTCTGTGCGCCAGCCGGGGTCAGACCGACGAGGAGGGCGCCGCTCAGGGCGACGCTGGCGACACGGACCGTCCTTCGGCCGCGCCTGCGGGAAGAGGCGTGCTTCGTCATCAACTCCGAGCTCCTTTGTCTCGATGGCCGCAACCCCGGCCCAGGTCTCGTGCGACACATGTCCCCGGTACGGATCACCGTTTCGACTTGCGAGACGAACTATCCGGCACCGCGTTGCACGGGCGTTGCGCGCCTGGTGCAACCCTCCTGCAACGGCCGCGCCGACGGTACGGGGCATGTCTACGCCACGCCCTTCCCCTGGACGGATGTTGCTCCGAGGAGCGACCAAGCGGTGCGCCGTCTGCGGCGGCGGACGGCTGTTCCGCGGCTGGTTCACCATGGCCGAGCGCTGCCCGACCTGCGGCTACCGCTTCGAGCGGGAGGAGGGCTTCTTCCTGGGCGCCTACGTGATCAATTTGGCCATCGCCCAGGCGCTGGTGATCCTCCTCGCCGTCGTTCCTGCCATCGTCCTGCTCAACGCCGATGCCGACGTGAGCCTCGGCTCGATCATCGCCGTCGGCGTGGCCGCCGCCGTGCTGGCGCCTCTGTTCTTCTATCCGTGGTCGAAGACGCTTTGGGTCGCCATCGAGCTCATCATGCGTCCCCTCGATGAGATCGAGCCCGAGGACGCGAGGGCACGGGCGTGACCGCCGAGCAATGGGACGCCAGGCGGGCGGTGGTGCTCGCGTTCGTCGGTGGCTACGTCGACACCGTCGGCTACGCCATGCTCCGCGGCTTGTTCCCGAACCACTTGACCGGGAACCTGCCCATCGCCGCCCTCCACCCGGGTCGGGACGCCATCCCGCTGCTCGTCATGGTCCCGTTGTGGCTGGCCGCCGTCGTGGTCGCCGCCGCGTGGGCGAGGACGCACCGGTCCACGGGGCTCGGCCCCCTCCTCACCGCCGAGGCCGGGCTCGTCGCCCTCTTCCTCCTCCTGGGCGTGGCCCTCGTACCCGACCGGAACGCCTCGACCCTGGCGACCCAGACGATCGTGGCGGCCGCCGGTGTCTGCGCCATGGGGGCGCAGAGCGTCGTCACCCGCCTCGGCGGCTACGCCTTTCCGACGACGATGGTCACCGGCACCCTCACGCTGCTGGGAATGGACATAGCCGACCGCGACCAGGGCATGGCCGTCAGACGCCGGATGGGGGTGTTCAGCCGAGTGGTGGCCGCCTTCGGCGTCGGGGCCGCGTTGGCCGGGATGACCACTCCTCACGTGCGGTTCTGAGCCGTGCTCGTACCTCTCGCCGCCGTCGCCCTATGCGCCGTTCACGAGGCTCGTTCCGGCGCTCGGGCGCACGTCGCGGGCCGGGTGTGAGTGCCAGCTTCACCGCGCGCCGGTTTGTCGGTATCGCGAACGGGAAAGAGGCCACATCGTCCCTCGACCCCGCACCGAAAGGCGGACCGCATGACAGCAGCGGCACGGAGGGCGCCGGTCGTCGGCTTGATGGTCGCGTTGGCGCTGACCGTCACGGCGACCAGCGCAGGAGCAACAGCCAGCGGCACCTTCGTCCTCGAAGGGCTGACCTTGGCGGGAACCCAGTTCGGGACGCCGAGCGGGCAGCCGACCACCGTGCCCACCGACCCGCTCCTGATCCCCGTGGTGACGGGCGAGCGCTTCCTGTACTCGACGATCACGTGCGCCAGCCCCTTCCCGCCGTTCAACAACGTGGGGCTGCACTTCGACCCCGACTACCCCGGGATCTCCGACCCGGCGTCGGTGCGGCACGAGTTCCAGGGGATGGTCACCCACGGCTCCGGTGACCGGGGCGCCATCCAGGGGACGATCACCTCGTATCTCTGCGTCGGCGGAGCACGAGCCGACCAGATCGTCGTCGCCTTCCAGGCCGAGTTCTTCCCGACGTCGGCCACGTCGGTCCCGCTGATAGGTGGCGGCCCGGTACGGACGACCGGTGGGCTGGCCTTCTCCGGCGGCGGCCGCATCATCGGCGGCACGGGACGGTTCGCCGACCTGCAGGGAGGCGGGAGCCTGAGCGGCCAGTTCACCTGCCTGCCAGGGACGCTGCAGCGGAACGGCGCGTCGAGCTGCGCCGCCCTCGGTGCGTACTCCGAGGCCCCGTTCCAGCTCCGCGGCGACTTCTACGACCCGACGGCGTAGCCCCGGGCCACGAAGAGCCGGGCCAGGCGGCCCCGGGTGGCGAACCCCTCGCGTAGTTCGGACGGCATGGCCGCGGTCAGGCCGTCGAAGGCGGCCCGGGCCTGGGACGCGGGCGCCACCTCGGCGACCAGGAGACCCGATCCGGTGTCCGCTGCGGCCACCGCCGCCTCCTCGTGGCGCCCGAGGTGGGCCAGGGCCAGCGCCTCGTACTTGCGGGAGCGTCGCCGCCGGGAGAGCTCGAGCAGCTCCTCCGCTTCCCCGGGCACCAGCCGGCACCGGACCTCCCGGTAGCGCAGATCGGCCCGCCACTTGAACGGCAGCCAGGCCGAGAGCAGCGGCTCGGCCTCGGCGACCAGCTCGGACGCCCCGCCCTCGTCCCCGGCAAGCAGCGCGCACTCGGCCGCGCCCAGGAGCCCGTGCAGCTCCTGCTCGACCTGGAGCGACCCGGCCTTCACCTCGCGAGCCTCGACGACCGCCTGGTCGGCCAGCTCCTGGGCCCGCCCGAGCTCTCCGACCTCACGCCACACCCACGACAGCGACGTGTCGGTCCGGGCCCGGTAGAAGTGGACGTCGTACTCGTCGAGGAGCCGGCGCTTGCGTTCGAGGGCGCGCAGAGCCCCGCCGAAGTCGCCGAGGTTGGCCCGGGCCAGGCCGGCGAAGAAGAGCGTGCGCAGCAACGGTCGGAACGCGCCTGTCCGCGTCGACTCCGCCGCAGCCCGGTCGAGCGTCCGGCGGGCGTCGAGGAAGCGGTCGCCGTGCTCGAGCAACGCGCCCAGGCAGCTGAGGGCCGACGCCGTGGTCGGGGGGTCGGGGTCGCGGGCCAGGGCGGCCTCGTACGCCTCGGCCGCACCGTCGATGTCGCCGGCCCAGTGCCGGATCCGTCCGACCAGGACCAGAGCGCTCGGAAGGGCGGCGGGGGCGGCGGCGGCCGACTCCGCCAGCTCGGTCGCCTGGCCGGCCAGCTCGGCGGCCGCGGCCGAGTCCCGCCCGTAATAGGCCGTCCAGCCGAGTCGCTCGAGGGCCTGCGCCTCGAGCGCCTCGTCGCCCCGTCGCCGAGCGGTGTCGAGGGCGGCGGTGTGGTCGTCCTGGGCCGCCGAGTACTCGGCCAGCTCTTCGCGCAGCTGGCCTCTGCGGATGCGGGCGTGCGCCGCGGCCCTTGCGTCCCCCTCCCGTTCGGCGCTGGCGACGGCCTCCGAGAGGAGGCGCTCTCCGTCGCGCAGGGCGAAGGCTCTGATGGCATGCTCGGCCGCCGCCGACCACGCGGCGTGGGCGCGACCCCAGTCCCCCACGGCCCCGTGGTGGATGGCGGCCGCCTCCGGGCGATCGCCCAGCCGTGCCGCTGCTCGCCGGTGAAGCGACGTACGAATGGGCGCGGGCGTGGTCTCGTAGAGAACGTCGCGGATCACGCTGCCGGCGAACCGGAAGTGTGCCCCGTCGGTCTCGAGCAGCCCGGCCCGCAGGGCGTGCTCGGCGCGACGGGCCGCGTCGCCGATGCCGATGTCGGCCAGCGCGGCGACGAAGTCGAGGTCGAAGCTCGTCCCGACCACGGCCGCGGCCCGCAGCAGCTCCTCGACCTCCCGTCCTGCCCGTGCCACCCGCTGCTCGACCACATGGCGGAGCGACTCTGGCGCAACGGCGCCATCGCCCCCAGCAGCGAGCCGGAGGGCTTCCACGACGAACTGAGGATGGCCGCCGGTGCGCTCGTGAAGCTCGACGGCGCTGGTCCCGGCGGCCCGGAAGCGCCGGGCCAGCTCCTCCACCCCGGCCAGCGTGAGAGGCCCAAGAGCCAGCTGCGCCACACGGGGGCCGAGGAGGGGGATCACGTCGTCCTCCCGGTCGGACACCACCGTCGCCATCACCAGCAGCGGCTCGTTGGTCAGGCGCTCGAGGATGAAGTGGAGGGCCTCGAGGGTCGACTCCCCGCCGTGGTGGAGATCGTCGAGCAGCAGGAGCGTGGGTTGCTCGCGCGACAGCCGCTGGAGGAAGCCGGCCACCGCCTCGAGCGACCGGCGGTGCTCGAGCTCGGGTGTGGCTCGCTCGTAGCTGCCGACCGCGACCAGCGAGCGCAGCTCGGGCATCAGCTCGGCCAGGGTGCCCGTCCACGGCCCGGCCAGCTCGCTCAACCGCCCGGGGGTCAGGGTGTCGACGAACCCGCGCAGCGCCTCCAGGATCGGCTGGAGGAACAGCGAGCGCTCGGCCTCGTGGCACCCGGCCCGGAGCACGGCAGCCCCCGCCTCGCCGGCGCGCTCGGCGACGACCGCGGTTACGCGGGTCTTCCCGGCTCCCGCCGCCCCCGAGACGACGATGAGCCCGGGGTGACCCCCGGCCGCCGCCGTCCACCGGTCGTAGAGGGCGGCGATCTCGGCATCGCGACCGACCAGCTCGCCGGCGCGCGTCGGCGGCGCGGCGCCCACGGGGACCTCTGCGGGACGTCCGGCCGGCGAGACCGGCTCCGCCCGCAGGATGGCCAGGTACAGGGCCTCCGTCTCCCCGCTCGGGTCGGCGCCCAACGCCTCGACCAGCGTCTCCCGGGCCCGCTCGTAGGCCGCGAGGGCAGCAGCGGCGTCACCGCCCAGGTACAGGGCCTGCATGGCCGCCCGGTGGGCCTCCTCGTCGAGGGGATCGGCGTCGATGGCCCCCTCGGCGACGTCGAGTGCCAGCCGGTGATCATGCAGCACCAGCGCCGCGGTCCACGCCACCCGTCGCGCCCGCCGGGTCAGCCGCTCCGCTTGGCGCCGTCCCTCGACCGCCCATGTGGCATAGGGCTCGTCTTCCAGGAAGTCCCCCCGCTCGAGCAGCCGGCGGGCCTGGGCGGCGGCGGCCGCGGCGAGGGCCGGGCGACCCCCCCTCAGCTGCCCGTCCGCCTCTTTCACCAGGCGCTCCGCCTCGTCGATGTCGACCCAACAGCCGGCCGTCTCGAACCGGTAACCGCTGCGGCCTCCCACGATCCGGTCGGCACCGAGGACCCGCCGCAGGCGGCTCACGAGCGAGGCGATGTTCTGGGCCGCCCCGACGGGTGGGTCGTCGTCCCACAGCACGTCGGCAAGGGTGTCGACAGAGACGAACGAACGGCGTCGTACGACCAGGAGCTGGAGGACCGTCGTCGCCTTGCCGACGGGAAGCCGGAGGGGTTGGCCGGCCGCCACTTCGAAGCGGCCGATCAGCCGGACGCGGAGCTCCGGGGTGGAGAACTGGTCGGGTCCGACGTCGGCCACGCAAGGATCGTGCCATCCCGGCGCCGCCGGCCGCGCATGGTCGGCCGGAGGCGGTCAGCCCACGTGCACGAGGACCGACCGCCCCTGGGCCACCTCGACGAGAATCTCGGTGAGGGAACGCGGTCGTGCTCCCATGGCCTCGACCTGTTCACGGTTGACCCCGCGGCTCTCCGTCGACTTCGGGCAGACCGACACGTCGACCCCGCGGCTCGGGGCGGTGTCGATCCGGCTCCGTAGGTCGTGCGCTCCGGGCACGGTGGCGAGGAAGGCGGGGTCGGCGGCGAGGACTGCGTCCCCGGCCAGCCGTACCTCGGTGTCGAGGGCGGCATCGGCCGCAGCGGTGGCGAAGTGATATGCGGCGGTGAGACGGCCGGCGTCGGCCGCCGGGTTGGCGGCGACGAAGAAGATGAGCTTCATGGGCATCGCGGCTCCCTCCAGAGAAGGTGCGGTGCCCGGACCCTCGCGCCGGCGGTTGCACGGTCATTGCACACCGGCCGCGGTGCTCGAATCGCGGGGCCGCTCTCACCGGGGGTCGGCGCCGGCGATTCCCCCAGATGGGAGCCTCCTTGCTGTCCCTCGCCAGGCAGGACGGGACCGGCAGCAACCCGAAGAGCAGCCATGACCCTGACCGCTTCTACGTGCTGACGGCCTCGGACGCCGTCGGCGCGGCGCACGTTGGCCCCCAAGGGGTTGGTCGTCGCCGCGTACTCGGTGGAGTGGTGCCACCCGGTCCGACTGCCGTCATCTCGGAGGGACCTGTTCAGGATCAGCTGGACCGGGCAGAGCGGTCAGCTTCGCCTCGGCCACGCCAAGCAAGCCGGCGACCGATTCGACGGGGATGCCGAGTGCCTGCGCTGGCGGACCTTGGACCGATCGAGGGGGCCGGCGACCTCAGCGGCCCTCGTGTGGTGCACGACGTGGGCGTGCACCGTGGTGGCGGGGACGACGGTGAGGCCGATGGCAAGCAGGGCGCCTATGGGGCCCGGCGGTGACAAGGCGGGCGACGCCGCCGCGAGCGAGCATCACTCTCCCACTTGATCATCAGTACTGGGGCGGCGTCGTCGCGCTGTCACACGTCGACGAGCTGTCGCACAGAAACTTGCTGAGGTTCACCGTCCACCAGGCGAGCTTCCCGGAGGGGGGATCCCAGTAGTCGTCGTTGTTGAAGTCGAACTCGGGCCCGCCGGTGTCGACGCTCGTCGCCGAGGTGTAGCACATGACGTCCTCGGCGCTGTCGTCGCAGTGAGCACCGTCGAACGCATGCGGCGCCCCCTTCTGCACCGCGCCCATGGTGTGCCCCAGCTCGTGAAGCAGGGTGCGCCCCCGGCAGAACCCGCCGGTCTTGCCATCGTCGAGAGAGGCGGTGTACGGCCGGTAGACGATGGCGAGCGTCTTCCCCTCGTTCTGGTTGGTCGAACTCCGGGTGGGGTCCTGAGCGAGGTGGCCCTGCCCGCAGTACTGAGATCCGGCATCGAGCCACACCACGTACTTCTTGTTCGGCGTGTTGAACTTGGTGGCCAGCTCGTCGTGCACCAGGTTGAACTGCCGGGTCGTCGACAGCTGCTTCGAGTTGTACTTGCTCTTGTACACCGTGATGTCGAGCATCCCGCCGTCGCGCGTGTCGAACCGGATGGCTCGCCCGTACAAGTCGCTCAGCAGTGTCGACGCGGCACGGGCGTCGGCCTGGAACATGGCCGCGTACTTTACGAACCGCGTGGACGGGTAGTTCGGCTTGTCGTTCGGATACACGTAAATGGCGTGGAACATCGGCTTACCGTCCCGGACGCCGTCGGGCTGGTCCGCGCTGTTGATCTTGCCGTCGTGGTCGCCTTGGCTCCAGTCCGCATGCGCATCGACGGCGTACTCGACCGCCGGCGCCCCCGGCCGCCCGCGCCGGTCGAGGTCGAGACCGTCAGGGCCATGGGTGTGCTCGACGCCAACAGGCGACGCCTGCCCCGGGAGTGTCTGTGCGGACGAGCTCACGGCACCGAGCGCGACGAGCGCGATTACCGACGAGACCGCGACCCCGCTGCGTCGCCAACCCTTCATCAAAGCCTCCCCGTCACAGACTGACTTTGCGCCGCCACGCATCGAGAACCGCAGTCGGCCGGTTAGGGGCGACCGGCTCCGCCGTGGTGCGGTCTCACCCTAAGGTGACATTGATTTCATGTCAAGAATTGCTAACGTTCAGGCGTGGCCGGATGGGAGTTCCTTACCAACCACGCTCACGTCCTGCTCTGTGTCGCCCGGGAGCCCGACACGCGCCTGCGCCACATCGCCGAGTGCGTCGGAATCACCGAACGCGCCACCCACCGCATCATCTGCGATCTGGTGGAAGCCGGCTACCTCACGAAGCACCGGCTCGGTCGCCGTAGCTACTACGAGGTCCATCCCGACCTCCCCCTCAGGCATCCTCTGGAAGCCGAGCACCGAGTGGGAGAGATCCTCGGGCCGCTGCTGCCACATTCACGCCGAAAGCGAGAAGCAGCGCTCGTGCCGGAGACCTGAGCGTCGACCGCCGAAGAACCACGATCGTGCGGATCTGGCCGACGGTCGCCCGCTCCACCATGTCAGCCGCCGGCCCACCCCGCACCCTTCCCGTACCCCGCGCCTCGGATCAGGGGGGTTGTGCCGAGCCGCACGCCCTCGCCCCGTGTCACCTGCCGGACGGCCGCCCCGGCGGCCGAGCAGACGGCGCGGCTCGGATGCGAGCAGGGGGCGCGGGGCCGAGCGTTGGCCCCGCGCCCCCCGATACCGCTAGTCCAAGCAGAGCCCGCGGTCGACAGTTGTCGTGTGGTTCCCGATCGTCACGCTGTTGACGATCGCCCGGTCGACGATCGTGAGCCGCACCACGTAGCCGCACGGCGCGATCATCGGGTCGCTGAAGTCGATGCTGAACGCCGTGCCGGAGAACGGCGTCTGCTGGGTCTGGGTGATCGGCGGCGGGCCGACCGTCAGCGGCGTGGGCGGGATGGGGCCGCCTGGGCCGCCCAGCACCCCGATCGACCACCTGAGGAAGTGCCGGTCGCGGGCCACGAACGTCCCGGTGACCGGTCCGTGCGGCACCTTGCACGCCCCGGCCGTGTTGAGCTCGAGGTCACCGGCATTGACGGTGTCGGTGAGCTCGGCCTCATTGCGGATGGTGTTGTCCATCTGCACCCTCGCGGTGGCGACGACGTTTCCCGCCAGGTCGAGCTCGAGGGTGAAGTCCCACCGGTCGTCGCCGCCGGGGGCAAGGTGGCCGAGCACACCCGTGGTGTTGTTCACCCAGGTCGGCCACTGCACCCAACCGTTGACCGGATCCGGTGCCACGACCAGCGGCATGCCGCCGGAGGTGACGGCGGTGAACGGCTGGGTCAGAAGCACGCTGCCGCCGCTGTCGATGTTCGTGGCGCGGATGCGGTACTGGTGCCCGGCGAGCGCGGGGTCGAGCGGGCCGTGCAGCACGACCAGGCCGGCGAAGGGGCAGTCGTCCGGGAGGGGGTTCACGGACGTGCCGAGGGTCGCGCCGGACAGGGTGAGGCCGGTGGCGAGGCTGACCTTCTGGGCGGCCACGCCGCCGACGATGGTGAAGCGGGCGGTGCCGTCGTAGGCCTGGCCGGGCTCGATCTGCACGTGGCTGTCGATCCGGTTGCCCCAGACCGGGAGCTCATCGGGGTCCGTCGTGGACGGCGCCGCGTTCCACGACAACACGGCGCGGACCCGCCGGAGCGACGGCTTGTGGCACGGCGGGCGCAGGGCTCCGAGGTCGACGGGCAGGATGGCGGCATAGCACAGGCCGTCGCCGATCTCCTCGTAGTCGTGGACCCGGACGGGCACCGTCCCCAGGTACTCGAGCTGGCACTCGTCGCCCCAGTCGGCCCAGAAGGCGACATGCTCCATGCTGCCCTCGCTGCACGGTGGCCCCGAGTAGCCGCTGGAAAGCTTGACCCGGAAGGTGGCCACCAACGACTGCATGCCGTTGTCGAGCCCGAGGCATTCCAGCTCCTCGAACGTCGTGTTGCCGGACGTGTCCTCCACGGCCTTGAGCACGTCGGCCAGGTCGACGTCCGCGGCCTTGGCCGCCGCCGCCGACGCCGACAGCGCCACCGCGTCCGCCCCCGGCGCTGAAGCGGCCTGGAGGGTCGGGAAGGCGAAGCGGTGCACCGGCACCTGTGCCTGCCTGTAGTTCGTCGCCAGGACGTCGAGGCTCATCGTCTGGAGCGGTCCTGGGTCCGGGTTCGGCGACGGCGGCTCCTCGAGGACGATCTGCGGCACGACCGACAGGATCTCGTCCGGCAGGTGGTGGGCGATGTCGGCGATGACGAACCGCCGCGGGTTGATCTGGGCGCGGCAGTCGTGGACGTTCCCCCAGGTGGGCTCCCAGTCCGGCTGGCCGGCGGGCGGTTCGAAGTTCCACGACAGGATGGCCCGGATCTTGGGGAGCACGGGGTTGGCGCACCATTGACGCCGAGGGGTGTGGGGCACCCCGCACACGTAGCTGAGGGGGTGCGTCGACCGGCCGTTGCAGTCCTCGGCCTCGGGAAGGTCGTGCACGTTGATGGCCGCGGCTCCCGCGTCCTCCCAGCCGCCCCCGTAGTCGATGTAGAAGCGCACGTGCTCGAAGGAGCCGTCGGTACACGGGCCGCCGAGGTAGCCGAACGACCGCTTCACCAGCACCGTCGCCTCGAGGCGGTCTCGCTCCGGGCTGTAGGACACGCACTCCAGCTCCTCGTACGCCGAGTCGAGGCTCTTGGGCTCGACGGCTTCGAAGGCCAGGTCGGGGAAGGTCCCGAAGTAGTTGGGGTTGGTCGCCAGGAGCTTGCGGAAGCTGTGCCTGGCGGGCTCCGGCCCCGCCGCTTCACGCGCAGGCGCCGGATCGTTGATGTCGTTCATAGGTGAGGCGTCCTCCAATGTCCGCCGAGGCGGTGGCCATCCAGCCAACCGTCGAACGGCAGAGCGTGAAGGTGGTGCCGTTGATACATGCGGTCCAGCGGCGCGGGACCGGGAGCCCGGAGGGTAGCCGGGCTGTCCTCTTCCGACCTGTACCGGCTGGCCATGCTGGCCCGTCGGCTTGCGTCCGACCCGGCGGTGGGGATTCAGGCGCAGCCGGCCGGATCCCCGACGCCCCTCAAGTCACCCCTCATATCCGAGCGCACGCCTCGATGGCCAGCTTCCCGCCGCCCCCACACTTGGGCTTGATCGCATGGAGGGCGTCTTCGAACCCGTCGGTCACCCCCTTCTTCTGGCAAGGGTCGTAGAGCACGACCTGGCACTTCACCTTCGGCTCAGGCGGCTTCCCCTTCCCGCAAAGGTCGATGTCGAGGCCGGCGCCAAGGCTGACCCCGGTGCATTCCAGGCCTATCTCGCCGACGAGGTTCACCTTGTTGCTGCCTTCCCCGAACGGGTCGAACTCCAACCCCCCGCCCACGCCGACGCCAGCCTCGCTGCAAACCGTCCAGCCCTTCTCGTCTTGGCAGACCTTGGCGCCCACGCCGACGGTGGCGTAGACGGACCCGCCGATGCACCACAGTCCGGAAGGATCGCGGAACGTGACCGGAGAGTTGCCCACATAGGCATAGAGGTTGGCCTGCCCACCGGCGAACAACGCGGGGTCCCTCGCCGTCCACCGCCCGGAAGCGGGTTCGTAGTCGCGGAAGCCGAAGTGGACGAGCCCGGCCTCGGCATCGGCGAGGCCTCCGGCGAAGCCGACAGGAAGGAAGAAGTCGGGATTGCTGTCAGAAATGACGCCTCCGAAAGCGTCGTACTCGACGGCCTTGACGACATCGCCGGCGGCCGTGGTCACCAGCCGCGGGCTGCCGACGTGGTCGCTGGCGACGTAGTACCGGGACCCGGCCCGCTCGAAGGCGTACAGCCACCCGGCATCGTCATGGAAAAGCACCGTGAGCTCGGCGCCGGACCGCACCGCGGTCACCAGCAGCGGGTCGCCCGGGTCGCCGTAGAGGTACTCGACCCGTGACTGCCCGGCGGGCGAGCTCACCTCCTTGGCCACCCGGCGGCCCAAGGCATCGTAGGAGTAGGTGAGGATCCTGTCCCCGACGTGGGCGGACACCAACTCGCCCTCCGTGCCGTAGGTGAAGGTGTCATCGCCGCGACGGACGAGCATGCCGTCGTCGTCCACCTGGTACGCCACCGCACCCCGGCTGAGCAGACGGTCCTGGGCGTCGTAGACAGCCGCTTCGGGGGGTGCCGAGCCCAACTGCCGGCTCGTGCGGTTGGCGTTGACGTCGTAGTCGTAGCGCTCGACGGTGGCGGCATCGCGCTTGACCTCCCGCAGCTGCTGGTTCGCGTCGTAGACGTACTCGAAGGTGTGCGTCGTCCCGCTCACCGTTTCGACTCGCTGCGTGATCAGCGCCCGGTCGTCGAACGTGGACCGCAACCGGTACCGCTCGGTACCGCCGACGCTGAACCGACGATCGGTGACGTTCGCGTGGCCGTCGTAGCCTTGCTCGAGCGCCAGTGTGCCGCCACTCACTCGCGAGACGGCGCCACCCGGCCCACCGCGGGCCCACGTGAACGGGCCGAAGGCGGTGACCAGGCCGTCGCCGTCCCGGCCGACGTCGAAGGTGAACGACTGACCGCCGCTGTCGAACCGGGCCTGTCTGACCAGCCCGTTGTCGTCGTGGCTGTACGAGTACCGGCCCAGCGACGCCGGTCCGCGGAAGTCGATGGACGTCAGCAGGGCTCCGTCGTAGGAGAAGCCGACCTCCTCGCCCATACCGACGGCCGAGGGCGTTCGGGTCGCGCCCGACGCGCGGTCGGTTCCGTCGCTGTAGGCCGTCGCCGTCGACGCTTCGGGCGTGGTGGTTCCGTCGATCCGGCCACCGGGATCGAACGTACGGACCTGCGATCTGCCCCCCGGCCGGGTGTGGGTCGTGAGACGCCGGTCGAGGTCGTGGACCCAAGCCTCGGGACCGTTTCCGGGGGCCCGGTACTCCGACCGGAGGTTCATGGAGTCGTAGGCCAGCCTGTGCTCGGCGCCGTTCGGCATGGTCAGGCCGGTGCGGTTCCCGTTGGCGTCGTAGCGATAGGTGTACACCGCGCCGTTGGGCGCCGTCGTGGACACCACCCGGTCGGCGGCGTCGTACGAGTAGAGCGTGACGCTGCCGTCCGCACCGGTGCGCCGGACGGGCCTGCGGAGCGCATCGTATTCGTACGCCGAGCGCTCCGTGCCCGCTTCGACCTGCGTCAACAGGCCGGTGGGCCCGTAGGTGTAGAGCACCGGATCGACACCTGGAGCCGAGTGCTTGGCCGTCACATTGGCGCGTGTGTCGAAGGTCATCGAGCGCTCTCGGCCTTCGGGCGTCCGCAGCGTGAGCGTACGTGTCGCGCCGTCGTAGGAGCGCGTCGACGTCCGCCCGTCGAGGGTCGACGTGTCGGTCAGCGACTGCAGGCTCAGGGGGTCGGAGGGGTTCGCCAGCGTGACCGACCGGCTGGCCGAGAGCGTCTGCTCGTGTCCTCCGGGAGTGCGCACGGTCATCGTGGTGGTCCGGGGCGCCTGCATCCCGAACCGGGGATCAGGCCCGACGGCGAGGGCAACCGTCCTCCCGTCGGGGTACGTGACCTCCTGCCTTCCGGAGGAGGTAAACAGGCGATTGACCGTGCCAGCCCCCGCCGGGTCCGTGGTCACGTGTTCCGAGCCGTAGGAAGTCCGGTGGCTCTCGTAGGTCGTAACCAGGCCGAGTGGGCTGCGCAGCGTGACCCGATGGCCGTCGGCCAGCTCTGTCCGGGCGAGAGTCGTGACGCCACCGGCCGGGTGCTCGTCACCGACCAGGCGCCCGAGACCGTCGTAGGTGTAGCGGTGGATGCCGCCACGGGGCTCGGTCAGGGTCGCCAGCAGGCCCCCCGGGTGATAGGTGAGTACCACGGCCTCGTTCGCCGGGTTCGCGACCCGCACGAGGTAGCCGTCGCCGTTCACCTCCAGCACCGTCCGCTGGCCGCCCGGTGCGACGATCGCCGCCGGACCGCCGTCGGGAAGGCGGTCGATGGATGTCACGTTGCCGTCGGCGTCGGTGACGCCACTGAGCCGTCCGGCGCCGTCGTAGGCGAACTGGACCAGCACCGCGCCGGTGAGGCCGTCCAGGGTGCGCGTGTGGCGGCCGTCCGCGTCGAAGTGGAACACCTGCTCGCCGTCCGGTGCGGGCACGAGGGCTTCGCCGTGCCCGACACCGGCAAGCGGCCGCGTGATGCGCCTGACCCGGTGGTTGACGCTCTCCGAGAAGTAGATCGCGCCGTCCGGGGCGACATCCACCTTCATCGGGCTGCCCAGCAGCGCGGCGCCGGCCGGTCCACCGTCACCGGCGAACCCCGCCTGACCGGTTCCCGCCACCGTGGTGATGATCCCGTCGCGCGTCACCAACCGCAGCCGCTGCGCGCTCGTGCTGGCGATGTAGAGGCCGTCGGGACCGATGGCCAGGCCCTGCGGCGTAGGAATCACCGCCTCCGTCGCCGGACGACCGTCACCCGGGTCGGCCGTGCCTCCTCCGGCATACGTCGAGATGACGCCGTCGGTCCCGACCTTCCGGACCCGCGGGCGGCTGGTGAAGCCCTGGCCGTTCTCGCCGATGTACAGGGTGCCGTCCGAGTCGACGGCGAGCGCGAACGGGTCGTTGAGGCGGGCCTGGGTCGCGGGGCCGCCGTCGCCGAGCGACGTGCTCGTGAGTGACCCGGCCACGGTGGCGATCATTCCGTCGAGGGACACCTTGAAGACCCGACCGGGGTGCCACGGCTCGCTGATGTACACCGCGCCGTCCGGGCCGACCGCCAGGCCGCCGACCGAGAACTGGAAGTCGGTCGCCGGGACACCGCCGCCCGACGAGGTGCTCCCGCCGCCGGCGAAGGTGGTGATCGTCCCGCCGGGCGAGATGCGGCGGATGCGGAAGTTGAGGACGTCGCCGACGTAGAGCGAGCCGTCAGGGCCCAGGGCGAGCGGCCCGGGCGAGTTCAGCGTGGCCTGGGTGGCGGGCCCCCCGTCGCCGGAGAAGCCGTTGAACCCGGTTCCGGCCACGGTCGTGATGACGCCGGAAGTGTCGACCCGGCGGACCCGGTGGTTGCCGGAATCGGCGACGTACAGCGATCCGTCAGGAGCGACAACGACCCCGGATGGTCCCCTCAACATGGCGCTGGTGGCCGCCTCACCGTCGCCGCCGAAGCCGAACTGGCCGTTGCCCGCGACGGTGTCGATCACACGGTGCACCGTGGCGGCGCGGGTGCGGGTCCCGTTGCCGTAGTGGAGTGTCCCGCTGACCGGGTCGTAGGCGTGGTGAGCGCTGAGCGTCCACCCGCCAAGGCCGCTGGCGCGGGCGTCCAGGGTGCCGAACGAGCCGGTCCACTTCTCCGAGATCGCCACTTCGTTGCGGGTGGGGATGTTCGTGAGCGCCGTCCCGAACTGGGCCCAGCTGCGGAAGACGTAGTCCGGGCTCGTGTAGACACCGTCGTAGGCGTATGCCACCTCCACCGAGACCCACTGCTCCCCCTGCGGCGTTCGGCCGTACGCGTCCTTCCCGTCCCACGTGAAGTTCACCGAGGCGCCGGCCGACGGGGGGAAGGACTCGGTGAACGTGCGGCCGGCGACGGCCACCGTGAGCTCGATGTACTTCACGCTGGCAGGAATGGTGTCGCCGCTGAGGGGGACGACGAGCGCCGGCTTGCGACCGGGGGTCTGATTGCTCTGGTAGTTGAGCGAGAAGGGGGTACCAACCACGTCGATGGTCTCGCCCAACCCCTGGCCCAGGCAGCTGATGATCGAGCTGAACCGGGGGCAGTCGTCATCCGATCCGCCGCCCGGACGCGGTGGGCCACCGTTCGGCCCGATGGCGTCGGGCGGAGGCACGTACGGGAAGTTGAGGTCGTAGGGCGAGAAATGGACGACGCGGGCACGCCACAGGCTTCGGCCGGGGTCGTACAGGTCCGCCAGCCGTGCCCGCTCGGCGTCATCGAGGCCCAGCTCCGCCAAGGTGGTGGTGTCGTCCGCCGCCCCGTCGCCGTTCACGTCCACATCGGCCTGGCCGTCGTTCTCGCCCACGATGGCGATCACCCGGCCGTCGTCGGCCGGCACCCACGCCGCCCTGGACCGGTCGTAATACCCGACGGGGACGTCGGTACCGGCCGGGAAGCCGAGGAAGTTGTCGACGTAGAAGGCCACTGGCTTGCTGAAAGCCACCTCGGTGGCGCCCGCGCTGACGGCGGCGTCGACACTGAACTCGGCGGCATAGGTGTACCCCGACGTGGGTGGCAGCTCGGAGGGCATCCGCTCGGGACCACCGTCCCCCACCGTGAGCTCCGTGGCCCGCACATCGAGGCTGGCCAGCGGTTGGGTGGAGCCATCCGGCATCTTCATCGTGGCTGTGGTCCCCTGGGAAAAGACCAACGTCGCCTGTCGCGTGCCGGACCCATCGACCACGGCCGTGCCGCGCGCCACCTGCGTCGGCTCGGACGAGGAGAGGTCGATGGTCGTCACCTGCGGGTCGAAGGGCACCAGCACCACGTCGGGCAGGGAGGCGAAGTCCTCCCACGGGGCGTCGACGTGGCGCTGGGCCGGAATCACGCCGGCCATCTCGTACCGCAGGGTCAGGCGGCCCCCGCCGTTGACGGCGAGGTCGAACATGCCGTCCGCCCGGCTCTGAGTGCGCCCGAACTCGGGGTGGTCGAGCACGGTGATGCGGGCGCCCGGGAGCGGGTGGCCGTCGGGCGTGAGCACCTTGCCGCGCAGGACCGCCACCCGGTCGGGCTGGATGGTCCCCGGTGCCACGCCCACCTGCACGGCACCAGGGCCGCTGTAGAGGAAGGAGGTAGCGTCGAAAACGCTGGTCGGGACGCTCGGGTCGAGTGGCGGCGCGACCAGGTCAGGGGGGGGACCCGACGGTGTGAACGCGGCCACAACTGTACGGTCGGCGTTCATGGTCAGTTGCAGCGGGTTGGCCACGCCGCCGGCCGCCCCGTCCACCGTCCAGCCCGAGAACTCGTGGCCGGCGTCGGGGACGGCGGTGATGGTCACAGCCGTGTCGGCGGCGTAGGACGGGGCCTCAGGTGAGGCGGAGGCGCGGCCGCCCGTACTGGCCGAGAGATTCAGCCGGTAGGCCGGCCGGCAGGTCGGGCCGCCGACCTCCATGTTGGTGGAGGTGGTCTGGCCGCCCTTGCCGGACTCGATGATGGCCGCCGTGCCCGTCGCCGCACTTCCGAAGGCGTTCCGGAACGTGGCCGTGATGGTGGCCGGAAGCCGCCGGTCGCTCACCCCACTCACCTCGATACGGCCGGCGGTCCGGCCACCGCCTCGGACGCGGGCCCGCAGAGACGCTCCGGCTGCGTCCCGGGCCTCCACCGACGCCACCTGGGCGGCCGTCCAGCACCCCGACAGCTCGATCCCCGTGATCTCCTGGCGGGGATCGGGCGCGGTCCCGGCGACCGTCCAACCGAACGTCGCCGCCCCTGCCGGAGGGACGGGTGAGACAAGGCTCACCGTGTACGGGCCGGCAGCCCGCGCCTCGGTGGCGACGACCATGGTCGCGAGGAGTGAAACGGCGAGGGTGACCAGCACTCGGCGCATTGAGCCCTCCTGATGTCCGCCGGAACGCACGCAACGCCCTGAGCACGACGCTCGGGCTACGGCGTTGAGGCGCATCGTCCTGTGAGATCGGGTGAACGCGCCTCACCCCACACCGGGTTTCACCCAGGGTGATCACCAGAAGCGGCAGCCGACACACAAGGCCACACGGCTGGTCCAGTCGGCACGAGACCGACGAGCCAGTCAGATCAGTCCGTGCTCGCGCCCCTTGATGACGGCTTCGGTTCGCGTCGAGACGCCGAGCTTCCGGAAGATGCTCTTGGTGTGGGACTTGACCGTGTTCATGGACACGTGGAGCTCGCCGGCGATCTGTCGCTGTGAGAGCGTGCTCGTCAGCAGGCGGAGCACGGAGAACTCCCTGGAGGAGAGCTCCTCGACCAGCGGCGCAGTCTGGCGACATGGTGCGAGCCGCAGGCGGCGCTCCGCCTTCTCGACGAGGTCGGGCAGGATCCCAGGATCAGGAAGGGCGTCGACGAGCGACCGGGCTTCCCGGATCAGCGTGCGCGCCTCCTCCCTGTGGCCCCGAGCGTTCTTGAAGCAGGCGTAGCCGGGCAGGGCGTAGGCGAGGAAGACGGGAAGACCGCGACGCAGCAGCTGTGTGCCGCGGGACAGCGCGGCTTCGGCGTCCTCGAGCTGCCCGCGTCGCTCCAAGGCCCTCCCCCGAACGAGATGAGAGAGGCCAACCCCCCAATACTCCTCGCCCCCCATCCGGGCGCTGATGGCGATAGCGCGCGCGGCAAGGCTTTCCGCCTCGTCCCACTGCCCCAGGTCGGCCCGAACTCCGGCCAGCAAACCGAGCGTGACAATGTCGCCGATTTCCACGCTCACGATCCGGCCCTGCCTCAGCCCGTCCTGGAACTCGCTGAGACTCTCTTGAACGTGACCCAACAGATACGAAGCCAAGCCGAGGATGGCAAAGGCCATCTGGCGGTGCGGTGAAGTCTCTTCGAGAAACTCAACGGCTTCCCGCGCCAGAGCCCGCGCCTCATGCAAGGCGCCGATTCCCACGCGGTGTCCCATACGCACGTAGGAGATTGCGCCGGCCACCGACCCGCAACCGTCCATGAAGGGCCCCGCGACATCGGCGCGCTGCGCCCTTTCCAGCCACAGCTCGGTGTCCTCCAGGCGGCCTGAGCTCAGCGAGAGGAAGGCGCCGGCCACGCAGACCCGGGCATCGCGCGTCAAGGCATCTTCGGGGAGGGCCTGGAGCCACGAGGCGATCGGCCCGTGGTCTCCAACGGCCAGAAACCCGATCCAGTGGGTGGCGATCAGTTCGCAAGCTCGGTCGAGGTCGCCGGCGGCGATGGTGTGAAGGATCGCCTCGGAGACGTGCCCGGCCTCGAGAAGCCACCTCGCGGCGCGGTGATGCAGCTCGGCGACCAGAGCGGGCTCTCTGGCCTTGAGCTCGCGGCGGAGCAGGTCACCGAACAGGTGGTGGTAGCGGTACCACTCCCGCCTGGCGTCGAGTGGGACCAGGAACAGATTGGATCGCTCGACCTCGCCCAACCGGCCTGCCGATCCCCCCGTGCCGGCGACCGCGTCACACAGCGGGCCCGTCAGCCGGGCCAGAATCGACGTTCGCAACAGGAACGTGCGGAGCTGGTCATCCAGGCTCGCCAGCACCTCGGCCCCCAGATAGTCGACGATGTGGCGGTGATCCCCGGCGAACTGGGCGATGAACTCCTGCCGGTCGCGACGGTCGCGCAGGGACAACGCCGCCAGGTAGAGACCAGCGGCCCAGCCCTCAGTGCGTTCCCACAGGCTGTTCACTTCTGCCCTGGTCAGCCCAAGATCGAGCAGCTCGTTCAGGAACCGGTCGGCTTCCTCGTCGGAGAAGCCGAGGGCCCCGGCCCCCACCTCGACCAACTCCCCCCTGGCGCGGAGCGTCGCGATCGGCAGGCCGGGTTCGGCCCGCGTTGCGATGGCGACGTGGAGCAGGCTGGGCAGATGGGTGATCAGGAAGGCCACGCTTGCGTGGATCTCCGGCTGGGTGATCAGGTGGTAATCGTCGATCGCCAGCACCACCCGGCCATCCAAGGCCTCGATCTCATCGATCAGCTCCGGGATCACCAGGTCGGTCAGCCCCGTCCCCGGCGCCCGCAACACCGCCAACGAACTCGCGCCGATCGACGGCTCGACGGTCCTGAGCGCCTCGATCACGTAGGTCCAGAACCTGAGTGGATCGTTGTCGGCCTCATCGACCGCGAACCAGGCGAAGGACCTGTCCTTCCCCTCGACCGCCGCCCAGGCGGCAAGAAGGCTGGACTTGCCCCACCCGGCCGGAGCAGAGATGAGGGTCAGCTTGGCGCCTTTGCCCGCCCGCAGCACCTCCAGGAGCTGCTCGCGGGGCAGGAGTGGACGGGTGAGTGGCGGATGGAGCTTGGTTCGAACCAATGAGAGGAATCGCGGCTCCGCCTTTACCTGCGCGAGGCGTGCTCGGCCAGGGTCTCTCATGGGTTTACCACCTGTAACGGGTCACAGTCGCCGTCCGCTGTGCCCGATAATACGTGAAAATCTCCCCCATGCGGACGACCCGGCCGTCTTGGAACTCCGCCACGACAGGGTCCCCCGGCGCTCATCGGCGTGCCGAGGGCGACGTCGGTATGGCCTACGGCCGGCCCCTTTCCTACGCCCCCAGGACGCGGAGCTTGCCTGACCGGCGGTCGCTCGGGTGACCTGGGCCGGGCGGCTTCGTCGCGGCCAGCATGACCTCCCTGCTCGGGGCGTACCAGCAATTTCAGAGGGCGGCCGACCGGGCATGGCTCCGCTGAGCTCAAATCGAGCGGGCCTTGCGGACTCGAGCAACGCAGCCGATGGTCGAAGCGGTGGAGAGAACGGACGACATCAGCGGTTCGGTGACACACGTCAGCGATCCTCAGCGGCCGGATGACCCCGATCGACGGTGACTCCAAGTCCACGCAGTAGAGCCGTCCGGCACAGCGAACCTCGATGGCGTCGGATGCCGGCTCATGGGCCATGCTGGGGGCGTGGAGGACCCCGGCGACACGATGTCGGTCAGCTACCGCTACGTCTTGCTCCCGCTCGACGGCTCGGCCTTCGCGCTCGCGGCGTTGCCCACCGCTCGGGCGCTCTCGGAGCGGTTCGGGGCTGACCTGATGACGATCTCGGTCGCGGCCGACGAGCGTGAGGCCGGGCGCTTGCACCGGCACGCCGTCGAGTCCCTCGGCGACGGCGACAGTGGCGCCGTCCGAGCCCGTGTCGTCATCGGGGCTGATCCCGCCCAGGCCATCACTGCTCGCGCCGCCGAGCTGGGGTCGTGCCTGGTGTGCCTGTCCACAAGGGGCCGGGGTCGCGTGGCGGGAACGGTGATCGGATCGGTGGCCCGGGCCGTGCTGCAGTCGTCGACTGCACCGATGGTCGCGGTCGGGCCCGAGGCCGACAGGCCTGGCGCGCTGGTCGGCCGGCCGCGCCGCCGCCCGGCCAGCTGGCCCGAACCGCTCTCGGTCCGCAGGCTCGTTGCCTGCGTGGACGGGTCGTCCGCCTCGGAGGCGGTCCTCCCGGTTGCGGCAGGATGGGCGAGGGCTCTCGGCATGCGGCTCGCGATCGTCACCGTGGCGGAGGATGTGGTGACGACGCACGGGGCCGGGCCGGCGCCGAACCGGTTCGGTCCGCCGCAGCCGACACGGTACGTGGAGCAGCTTGCGGATCGATGGAAGGACGTGGTCCCCGGCACCGTCGGGGAAGTGGTGCTCGACCCGATCGGCGTCGTGTCGGGACTCCGGGCGCACCTGGCCGCACGACCAGCCGGCCTGGTGGCTGTCGCGACTCACGCACGAGCAGGTCTCGATCGGCTACGACTCGGTGCCGTTGCCGCGGACATCGTGAGGACGTCGACTGCACCGGCGTTGGTCATCGCACCCGGCGCCCCGTAGCCTCGCCGGGCTCGTCACCAGGGGTGGCATGCACATGGAGCCGAGTGTGCCAGGTCCCCCTCGAAGGCCGTTCAGCGCGCGGGGTCGACGAGCACCTTGGCGTACTGGGTGCTGCCCGAACGGAGATCGGTCAGCACGGACGCAAACTCCGACAGCCCCACCGTTCCGGTGATGACCGGCCCGACCTCGACCGCCCCGGAAGCGAGCGTCGCCATCGCGCCGAGGAAGTCCTGGTGCGTGTACGCCAGTGAAGCGACGAGCCGGAGCTCCCGGCTCACCCAATCGCCGTAGGACACCGACGACAGCTCGGCGGTGTAGCCCACCAGTGACAGCATCCCGCCGCGGCGGACGAGCTCGGCGGACGGCTGAAGCAGCTTCGCCACCCCAGTGCATTCGAACAGCACGTCGGCACCCCGGCCGTCGGTCGCTGTCCGGAGAGCGTCGGCGAACGTCGCACCCGGCTCGAACACGTCGGCGAAACCAAGGGCCGTCGCCGCCTCCCGACGGGCCAGGACCGGCTCGACGACGAACGTCCGTGCCGCGCCGGCGTGGCGGGCCTGTTGGGCACACAGCAGCCCGATCGGTCCGGCCCCCTGGACGACGACCACCGACCCGAGCGGGATCCTGGTGCGCCGCACCGCCCGGAACGTCACCGCCGTCGGCTCGACCAGCGCGCCCTGCTCGTCGCTCAAGCCCGGGAGGAGCCTCACGACCCGCCGTTCCGAGACGGCGAGATGGGTGGAGAAGCCACCGTGCTCGGGCGCGTCGGGTGTCACGCCGTTGGCTTCGGCGAAGGCGGTGTCGCAGTGGTCGGCGTTCCCGGAGCGGCACATCGAGCAACGACCGCACGGCGGCCCGACGGCGACGCTCACCCGGTCCCCGACGCTCACCGTCTCGACGCCGTCGCCCGCGTCGACGATCGTGCCGGTCCACTCGTGCCCGAACACGGCGCGCGGCAAGAGCTCGGGGGACTCGAAGCCGTGGACGTCGGTCCCGCACACGCCGCAGTAGCGGATCTGGACGACGACCTGGTCGCCCGTCGGCTTCGGCACGTCGGCTTCGCTGATTTCGAGCTGGTGCGGTGCAGAGACGGTGGCCGTACGGACGGAGCTCATAGGCGGCGAGGTTAGCTACGACAGCATCTCCGAATGTCTTGGTTCATCGAGGAGCAGCCCCGAGGCGACGCCGACGAGTTGCAAAGCCCACTGGCACCGTTTCGTGCGGGGGCGCCGCGGTGGCCGGTCCCGTCGCCGCGCCTCTACGGCAGGTGCTGGACGGTCGCCGTGTAGGAGCCCCCGCTTCCGCTCACGACCAGCCGGTAGGTCCCGCGCGTGGGGCCGGTGGCAGTCATGCTCCGGGTGCCGGTGCCCGACATCTGGCGCAGGACGGCCCCGTCGGGGGCGTACAGGGTGGAGGTGAGGGTCCGGTTGGAGGGGCCGTTGACCGTCACCGTCATGGCGCCGGCGCCGGAGCCGAAGCTGTGGGTGATCGACCGGCGCCACGAGGTGAGCGAGCCGGTGAACGTCTCGGTGACCGGCGCGTTCGGGTCGGTGACGGTCACGGTCACCGAGTCGGTGGCCGAAAGCTGGCTGTCGCTGGCGGTGAGCGAGAGCGTGTAGGTCCCGGCGGTGGAGAAGCCGGCCGTGGTGTCCACGCTCGTCGAGCTGGCGAAGGTGACGGTCCCGGGACCGGTCGCCTTGGCCCAGCTCACGGTTACGACTGCGCCGGCCGGGCGGCCGTCGTCGGTCACCGTCCCGTCCAGGGACGCCTGCTGGCCGAGCGATACCGACCGGTTCGGGCCGGCGTCGACCGTCGGTGCGGCGTTGGTGGGTTGGCCCAGCGGGCCGCGGAGCAGGAAGCGGCTGTTGTAGGTGTTCCAGTGGGTGGACAGCCACGAGCCGGCGGGCGGGGTGCCGGCGTAGAAGTAGTCGTCGTGGTTGCAGTCGAACAGGCGGGCGTCCCGGGTCGAGCACAGGGTCTGCATCACCACGGGGCCGGATCCG
The DNA here is from genome assembly GCA_036260295.1 of Acidimicrobiales bacterium. GTDB lineage: Bacteria > Actinomycetota > Acidimicrobiia > Acidimicrobiales > AC-14 > CADCTB01. The sequence goes on from DATAAD010000017.1 coordinate 39,873, forward strand.
TCGTCGTCGTAACACATCTCGTCGCGCTCGTCCCAGCAGTGGAAGTTGGGCGTGCCGTGAGGGGCGTCGGGCTGGACGCCGCCGAGGTTGTGCATGGTCTCGTGGGCCTCGCCGTAGCCCCAGCAGCCGGCGTCGACCCGCGAGAAGGCGGTGTAGTAGCCGTTGTTGGCGTTGGTCTGGCCGGGCTGGCTGTCACGGTAGAGCTGACCGATGCCACACAGGACGTTGGCGTCCATCCACACCAGGTAGCGGCGGTCGGTTCGGGTGTAGCCCCGAGCCCGGAGCTCCGAGATGGTGTTGGAGAACGAGTCGTCGGCGGTGGAAGACAAGACCTCGCGGCGCACGACGAGCGTGCAGCCGCCGGTGGCGTCGGGCGCGGTGACGAAGGGCACGTGTACCTCTCCACCCGTCTCGGCCGCCGACACACGGAACTGCCACTCCACGAACGGGGCGTAGCTCGAGCGGATGAGGGGGGCGACGGTGTCGTAGCGGTCGGTGCCCCCCGCCACGGCATAGATGGCCTCGACGCGGTGCCCGGTCGTGCCGTCGCCCGTGCAGGCGATGCCGTCACCGTTGGTGCCCGCGGTGGCCGCCGGCTTCGGGAGGGCGCCCGCCGTCTGGGCCGCAGTCTCGGCGGTTACGGGCGCCCGCACGTCGACGCCGGCCGGGGCGGGGTCGGGGCCGTGGGTGCAGCCGAGCACCTCGCCGGCGCGGCCGCGGACCTCGAAGCCGCCCGCGCACCGGTTGTCGGCCCGGCCAGGGGCGAGTCCGTCCCAGACCAGGCCGCGGGCCCGGTCCTCGGGGGGACCGGCCTGCGCGCCCACCGGTGGCGTGAACGAGGCGAGGCCGGCGGCCAGCAGGGCGGCGGCGGCGAGGACACGGGTGGCGGAGCTCGTCATAGCCCGTGCTGTCGGCCAAAACGGCCGGCGGCTTTATATGACGACGGTGAGCGCGTCCGGCTGGGCCCGCACGGAGATCACCTTGGCCGGGCCCACGCCGACGCCGTCGAGGCGGACCGGCAGGGCGCGGTCGAGCTCGACCTGGAGGGCCGGCGTCCGGCGTTCCTTGATGCCGGGGTGGGGCAGGTGGACGCCGTGGCCGAGGCGGGACCGGACGGGCAGGAGCTGCCCCAGGGGCAGGCGGGCGTGGTAGGTGTCGAGGAGGCCGTCGTTCGGGTGGGCGCGGGGCCCGAGGTTCCAGTCGCCCAGCCACTGGGCGTTCATGGCCACGAAGGCCCGGGTCCACAGGCGGGTCCGGGCGACGAGGTGGGCGACGAAGAGGTGGAGGCGGCCGTCGAGCAGGGCCTCCCCCAGGTCCACGGTGAACCTCACCCCTTGGAGGCCACCGCGACCGCCTCCCAAGGTTCGGCACAGGTCGCCGCCGAGGAGCCCGAGGGCCGGGAAGGGACGACGCTCGCGTCGGGCGGCGCGCAGCGCGGCGTTCGCCTCGGCGTCGGAGCGGACCAGCACTCCGTCCTCGGGGAGGTCGCCGGGCTCGCCGTAGGGCGCGCCCCTGGCGATCGGCACCCCGGGTCAGCCCCCGACGACGGACGACGCGGCCACCACCCCGCGGAAGAGACGGTCGGCCGTCTCCGACGCGGCCTTGGCCGTGGCCGGCTCGGGGGCGATCTGGCCGAGCTGGCGCACCAGGTCGATCAGCTGCTTCACGTTGCGGACGAAGTCGCCCCCGGAGACCTCGTCGTCGACGATCACGTCCGACAGCTCCTCGCCGGCGGCCCAGGCGTGGGCGTGGTGGACGAAGCCGGGGTCGGGCCGGCGGGTGAGGGGGAGCCCGGCCTCCTCCTCGGCCAGGTTCAGCTCGGTCGCCATGTACTCCAGGTCGATCCACTTCCGCTTCAGCCGGGCCGACGGGAACCACGGCTCGTCGGGCTGGCCCTCGGGCCGGCGGGCCTCGTAGGTGAACGTCGAGGCCAGGGCGGCCACACCCGTGGGGTCGAGGCCGTCGAACAGGCCGGCCCGCAGGGCCTCGGCGACCAGCAGGTCGCACTCGTGGTAAATGCGGGCCAGGATGTCGCCCCCCTCGGTGAGCGACCAGCCGTCCACGTACCCCCACCGCTCCAGCACCCGCAGCACCCGGTCGAACTGGCGGGCCAGGGACTCGGTCCGCCCCTGGATGCGCCGCTCCAGCCGGCGCAGGTCCTTCTCCAGCCGCTCGGCCCGCTCGAGGGCCCGGAGGTGGCGGCGAAGGTCGGGGCAGGCGCCGACGGGGTGGTCGCGGAGCGCGCCGTCGTCATCCACCGACGCCCGGGCGTAGCCGTGGGACGGTGCCTGGGTGGGACGCAGGCGGCCGAGGGCGTGGGCCACCTCCCGGCGGAAGGCCGGGTTCCGGGGGGCGTAGGGAACGGGCAGCTCGACCCGTCCCACGGGCCGAGGCGGGAAGCGGAAGTCGCGGGCCGAGAGGGTGAGGTAGCGACGGTCGACGGTGAGGGCGCCGACCCGCACGTCGTCACCCCGGCGGTTGGCGGTGGAGATGACGGCCACCCGGCCGGCCGACTTGCCCCCGGAGACCAGGATCACGTCGCCCGGCTTCACCCGTTCCAGGGCGGCGACCACCCCCGCCCGGGCCGAGGACCTGCGGGTGCGGCCGGCCCCCTCCTCATCGGACCGCAGCAGCCGGCGGTACTCCCCCACGTCACCGACCTCGCACGTCGCCTCCTGGCGGGCGGTGGCCAGCAGCTGGGTGGACCGCTCCAGCTGGGCCTCCAGGCGGACCACGTCCCGGTCGGAGGTGAACTGGGCGAACGACAGGTTGAGCAGGTGGCGGGCGGCGTCGGGCGGGTAGCGGCGGACCAGGTTGGCCGCCATGTTGTAGGTGGGCCGGAACGACGACTTGAGGGCGTAGGTCCGGGTAGAGGCCAGGCCGGCCACCTGGTCGAAGGGCACGTAGGGCGACCAGAGGACGACGGCGTAGCCCACTTCGTCGATACCGCGGCGCCCGGCCCGGCCGGTGAGCTGGGTGTACTCCCCTGGTGTGAGGAACTCGTGGCGCTCCCCGGTGAACTTGGACAGCTTCTCGATGACGACGGTGCGGGCCGGCATGTTGATGCCCAGGGCCAGGGTCTCGGTGGCGAAGACGACCTTGACCAGCCCGGCCGAGAAGCAGGCCTCCACCGTCTCCTTGAACGGTGGGACCATGCCGGCGTGGTGGGCGGCCAGCCCGGCCTCGAGGGCGGCCAGCCACCGGCCGTAGCCGAGGACGGCCAGGTCGGCGTCGGAGAGGATCTCGGTGCGGGCCTCGGCGATGGCCCTGATCCGGGCCGCCTCCTCGGGGGTGGTCAGCCGCAGCCCCGAGTCGAGGCACTGCTTGACCGCGTCGTCGCAGGCCGCCCGGCTGAAGATGAAGTAGATGGCGGGCAGCATCCCCTCGTCCCACAGCCGGTCGATCACCTCGGCCCGGCGCGGGGTGTGGAGGCGATGCCGTGAGCGGGTGCGCCAGCGGTCGCCCTGGTGGGCCAGGCGCGACTCCAGCCGCATGGCCTCGGGGTTGGGCTTGCCGTCGACGAACGTGGGCAGGAGGCGCAGGTCGCCATGTTCCCGGTAACTTGGCTCCCGGTCGCCAACCAGGTACAGGTGGTTGAGGGTGACCGGCCGCTTCTCCTCGATCACGGCCGTCGTGGCACCCCGGACGGTCTGGATCCAGTCGGCGAACTCCTCGGCGTTGGAGACGGTGGCCGACAGGCAGACCAGGTCCACCTCGGGCGGCGAGTGGATGATCACCTCCTCCCAGACCGGCCCCCGGTAGCGGTCCTGGAGGTAGTGGACCTCGTCGAGGACGACGTAGCGGAGGCCGTCGAGGGTCGACGAGGCGGCGTAGATCATGTTGCGCAGCACCTCGGTGGTCATCACCACCACGGGGGCGTCGCCGTTGATCGAGTTGTCGCCGGTGAGCAGTCCCACCTTCTCGGGGCCGTGGCGGCGGGCCAGGTCGCCGAACTTCTGGTTCGAGAGGGCCTTGAGCGGCGTGGTGTAGAAGGCCTTGCCCCCCTCGGCCAGGGCCTTGGCCACGGCGTACTCGGCCACCACGGTCTTGCCCGAGCCGGTGGGGGCGGCGACGAGGACGGAACGGCCGGCGTCGAGGGCGTCGAGGGCCCGGATCTGGAAGTCGTCGAGGCCGAACGCGTACGCGGCTGCGAACTCGTCGCGGGTCACTTCTTCAGGAGGCGGCCGACGAGGATGGCGCCTTCGTAGAACAGATACATGGGGGCGACCATCATGAAGAGCGAGTAGGGGTCCTGGCTCGGGGTGATGACTGCGGCCAAGGCGACGATGACGACCAGCGCCGGGCGCCGCCAGCTGCGCAGCCTGCGGCTGGTTAGGACCCCGGCCAGCTCCAGGAAGACGAGCAGCACCGGGAACTCGAAGGCGATCCCGAAGGCGATGATCATCAGGATCAGGAAGCTCAGGAACTTGGAGGCGCTGAACAGCGGGGTGAGCTGGTCGCCTCCTATGCCGACGAGGAACCGGAGGGCGGTCTCGAAGGTGAACATGGCCACGAACGCGCCCAGCATGAACAGCAGGATGGACACCACGATGAACGGGATGGCGTAGCGCTTCTCGTTCTTGTGGAGGCCCGGTGTGATGAACCGCCAGAGCTGCCACAGCACCACCGGCGAGGCGAGGAAGGCGCCGCTCCACGCCGCCACCTTCAGCCGGGTGGCGAAGGCCTCGAGGGGGTCGAAGAACACGAACTCGGTGTTGCCGGTGGCCTCGGTGTAGGGCCGGACCAGGACGCTCAGGATGCGGTCGAAGAGGATGAAGCCGACGATCGCCCCGACCACCAGGGCGACCACGGAGATGATGAGGCGCCGGCGCAGCTCGGCCAGGTGGTCGACCAGGGGCATCCGCTCCCCGAGATCCTCGTCGTCCACCTCGTGCTCATCGTCGGCGGTGATGGCGATGGCTCAACCCTGGTCGCGGGGGGGCTCCCCGGCAGGGGGCTCCGAGGTCTCGGTGGGCTCGCCGGCGTCGGCCGGTGGCGGGCCGGAGACCAGGCCGTGGCTGCCCGTGGTGACCGTGCCGCTGCCGTTGGCCGGAGGACCGGTCTCGGCGGGGACCATGGGGACGGGGGACGGGTCGGTCCCCGGGGGCGGCGTGGGGTACGAGGGCGGCTTGGGGTCGAAGTCGACCGCCTGGCGGATCTCGTCCTGGAAGCCCTGGGACCACTTCCGGATCTCGGCGACGGCTTTCCCGACCTGGCGGCCGGCCTCGGGCAGCCGCTTGGGGCCCAGCACGATGAGGGCGACGACGAGAATGACGAGGATCTCCGCCGGTCCCAACGAAGTGGGCATGGCGGCAACCTTACTGGCGGTGGGTCTCGTCGACGGTGCGGCCCAGGCGCTCGACCTCCTCCTGGACGGAGTTGAGGGCGGCGCCGGCCTCGGCCAGGTCGGTCATCGCCGTGCGCAGCTCGACGATGGCCTGGGACAGCCGCATGAAGGAGCGGATGAGGAAGTACCCGCCGACCAGCACCACGGGAACGAGCAAGAGCCAGAGGGCTTCCATGGGAACGATGCTACCGTCCTCCTCTTCCGACGGTCAGGGGTCGGCCCCTAGATTCCTTGCATCGTCGCGTCGCTCCGCACCCCGCCGATCACCTTCGCCCATCGAGGGGGACGGGCCCACGCCCGGGACAACACCGTCGAGGCCTTCAAGCTCGCCCTCCGCCTGGGGGCGACCGGGCTGGAGAGCGACGTGTGGCTCACGGCGGACGGCGTCGCCGTCCTGGACCACGACGGGAAGGTCAAGTCCGGGCTCCGCAGCCGGCCCATCGGCTCGGTGGGCCGAGCCGCCCTGCCTGGCCACGTGCCGACCCTCGAGGACCTCTACGCCGAGTGTGGGACCGGCTACGAGCTGTCGCTGGACGTGAAGGACCCCCAAGCGGCGTCGACGGTGGCCCAGGTGGCCCGGGCGGCCGGCGGCGAGGCGCCCGGCCGGCTGTGGATCTGCCATCCCGACTGGGAGCTGCTGGCCAGCTGGCGTGACGACCTCCACGACGTGCGTCTGGTCAACAGCACGAAGATGGCGGCCATGCGCAAGGGGCCCGAACGGCGGGCGGCCCAGCTCTCAGCCGCGGGCGTCGACGCGGTCAACCTCCACGAGTCGGAGTGGACGGGGGGGCTCACCACCCTTTTCCACCGCTTCGGGGTGCTGGCCTTCGGATGGGACGCCCAGCACGAGCGGGTGATCCGCAACCTGGTGAAGGCGGGGATCGACGGCGTGTACAGCGACTACGTCGACCGCATGGTGGAGGTGCTCGGGTCGCCCAACGGGTGACGGGCGGCCAGCACGTCGTCCACGGTGATGCGCAGGAGGCTGGGGTCGGGCGCCGTCCCGTGCGGGTCCCCGACGTTGCCGGCCCACAGGGCCACGTGGCGGGGCCGGTCGGGCGGCGGGCCCCAGATCGAGGGCGGGGTGGGGCCGAAGAGGACGACCGAGGGGATCCCGAACGCGGTCGCCAGGTGGCCGACCCCTGTGTCGCCGCAGAGCACGACCGCGGCGCCGGCGACGGTCGCCGCCAGCCCGAGGAGGTCCGTGCGGCCGGCGAGAACGGCATCGGGCGGCAGCCCGGCCCGTTCAGCCACGCGGGTGGCCAGCTCCCGCTCGGTGGCGCTGCCCGTGACGATCACCCGCCGGCCTTCGGCCACCTCGGCGCGGGCCACCTCGGCCCATCGTTCGGCGGGCCACCGGCGGGCCGGTGACGAGGCGCCGGGATGGATCACGGTGGCGCCGTGCCACCGGTGCGGGGGTGGCCGGAGGTCGAGATCGGCGGGATCGGCGGAAATCCCGCTGGCCTGGAGGAGCTGGCACCACCGGCGCACCTCGTGCTCCTGGGGGGCCCAGGGAGGGCCGTCTTTCGACTGGCGGACGTCGGGATGGGCGAAGGCGATCAGGCGCCCCGGGGCGGCGGCCAGGAGGACGCGGTGGCTCTCGGGCCCCCGGCCGTGGAGGTTGACGGCCACCTCGGCGTTGGCGAGGGAGGGGTCGAGCGGGGCGAGAGGCGCGGTGTCGACCACCTCGTCGACGGTCCCGGTGAGGCGGACCAGGGGCTCGAGGACGGTTGGGGCGGCCAGCACCCGGCGGTGGTCGGGGAAGGCGGCGGCGAGCGCCCGCAGGGCGGGGACGGTGGTCAGGAAGTCGCCCAGGCCGAGGGCCCGAAGGACGACCAGGAGTGGCCGCTGCGTGTCAGCGGGCGGAACGGGCGAGGACCTCCTGGGCCAGGCGGCTGGTCGAGCGGCCGCTGAGGTAGGGCAGGACGACCGCCTGCCCGCCCCACTCGGCCAGCAGGGCCGCCTCCGGCAGGTCGGCCACCGCGTAGTCGGCGCCCTTGGCGAAGATGTCGGGCCGGAGCCGGTCGAGCAGGGCGAGCGGCGTGTCCTCGTCGAAGAGGACGACGCCGTCGACGCAGCCCAGGGCCAGCAGGACGGCGGCCCGGTCGCCCTCGGGGACGAAGGGGCGACCCTCGCCCTTCTGCCGTCGCACGGAGGCGTCGGAGTTGAGGCACACCACGAGGCAGTCGCCGAGGGCCCGGGCGGCCTGGAGGACGCTGACGTGGCCGGCGTGGAGCAGGTCGAAGCAGCCGCCGGTGGCGACGACGGTGCCGTCGCGGGCCCGGACCCTGCCGATGAGATCGAGGGCGGCGGCCTCTCCGGCCGAGGGGGTGCGGCCGGCGAGCGGGTCGGGCGGGGCCAGGGCGGCGAAGGCCCCTCCGGCGGCGACGAAGGAGGAGGCGGCGGCCACCGCGGCGACGACCGCCTCCGAGGGCAGGGCGCCGGCGGCAAGGGCGGTGGTCGCCGCCGCGGCGAAGCAGTCGCCCGCCCCACAGGGGTCGCCGTCGGCCGGGTCGGCGGGCACCACCAGGGGAGGCACGTCGCCGGTCGCCAGCAGGGCGCCGGCCCGGCCCAGGGTGACGGCCACCGCCGCCGCCTGCCACCGGTCGGCCAGCTCCCTGGCCCGGGCCGTATGGGCGGCGAACCCGTCACCCTCGACACCGGGGACGAGGGCGGCGGCCTCCTTGGCGTTGGGCGTGGCCAGGCGGGCGCCGGGAACCGGCGCCGCGCCGCGGGGATGGGGGTCCCAGACGAAGGCGGTCGACGACCGGAGGGCGGCCCGGACGCCCGGCTCGGAGGTGATCCCCCGGCCGTAGTCCGCCACCAGCACGGCGGAGGCGCCGGCGATGGCGGTGGCGGCCTCCGGTGAGCACTCCCCCACGGCCGACGCCTCTCCGCCGCGGTCGAGGCGCAGCAGCGACCGGCCGTCGGCCCGCACCCTCACCTTCTCGGGGGTGGTCCCGCGCAGGCCGAGGTCGACGACCTCCACGCCGCGGTCGGCCAGCAGGGCGGCGACCGTCTCTCCTGCGTCGTCGCCGCCCAGGGCGGTGACGAGGACGACATCGCGGTCGCCGTCGGCGGCCAGCACGGCGGCCAGTCCCGCCCCCCCGGGACGAGCGTGGTCACGGTCGGCGTCGACGACCGGGACGGGCGCGTCCGGGCAGATGCGCTCGACCCGGCCCTCGACGTCGCGGTCGAGGAGGGTGTCGCCGACGACGACGATCGGGCCTCTCATCGGGACAGCCGCTCGCCGTTCGAGGCGTCCACCGAGCCGGCCACGGTGACGTCGAAGGCGGCGCACAGAAGGTGGACGACGATCTGGTGCACCTCCTGCACCGTGGCCGTGGCCGGGGCGTCGACGCACACGGCGTCGTCGCAGCAGGCGGCCAGGGGGTTGGGCGCCCGGCCGGTGAGGGCCCAGGTGGTGAGACCACGCTGGTGGGCGGCCTCGACCGCGGCCAGCACGTTGCGGCTGCTCCCCGAGGTGGACAGGGCCACGAGCACGTCGCCCGGCCGCCCGTGGGCCTCCACCAGGCGGGCGAAGACGGCCGACGCCCCGTAGTCGTTGACGATGGCCGTGAGCGCGGACGTCTCGGCGTGCAGGCAGATGGCGCTGAACGCCGGCCGGTCGTCGCGGTAGCGGCCCACCAGCTCGGACGTGAGGTGCTGGGCCTGGGCCGCGCTGCCTCCGTTGCCCGCGGCCAGCAGTCGGCCGCCGCCCTGGAGGACCTGGGCCAGGTGCCGGCCCCAGCTGTCGATCCGGTCGACGTCGGCCTCGAGGGCGGCCAGGGGCCGGCCCAGGGCAGCCAGGTGGTGGCGGCCGGTGGGCAGGTTCATCCTCATGAACGGGCCTCGGCGCCGACGTCGGCCGCCGCCGGTTGGAGCAGCTCGGCGTACACCCCGAGCGTCGACCGGGCCACCCGGTTCCAGCCGTAGCGGCGACGAGCTCGGCGGGCGCCGGCGGCGCCCAGCCGGCGGCGCACGCCGGGGTCCTCGAGGAGGCACTGCAGGGCCCGGGCCAGGTCGTGGGGGGAGCGTGGCGGGACGTGCACCCCGGTCACCCCGTCGACCACGGTGTCGACGAGGCCGCCGACCGCGCTGGCCACCACGGGCACCCCGCAGGCCATGGCCTCCAGGGCGACGATGCCGAACGGCTCGTACCAGGGGACGCACATGACGGCGTCGGCGGAGCGCAGGAGGGCGGGCAGGTCTGCGGGGTCGACGCGACCGCGCAGCCGGACCCGGTCGGCCACGCCCGCCCGCTCGGCCAGCCGCATCAGCCGGCGGGCCTCCTCGTTGTGCGGGAGGTCGGCCTGGTCGGGCCCGCCGGCGACGACCACCTCGGCGCCGGGGACTTCGGCCAGGGCGCTGACCACGTTGCCGACGCCCTTGCGCTCCACCAGCCGGCTGACCACGACCAGACGGGCCAGGCCGGGCGTCTTCGGCTCGACGGGGCCGTCGGGCGAGAAGTGGCTCAGGTCGACACCGCAGGGGACGACCTTCACCCGGTCGACGTCGGCTCCCAGGCGGACGAGCTCGAACACCTCGTCGGTGCAGGTGGCGATCACCCGGTCGACGTCCTGCAGCAGCCCCCGCTCCACGTCCTGGCGCTGGGGCGGGCTGGTGTCGCGCTCGCCCTGGTGGCGGCGCTTGACCACGCCCAGGGCGTGGAACGTCTGGACGACCGGGATGTCGAGCGCCCTGGCCGCCTCCACCGCGGCAAGGCCCGACATCCAGAAGTGGGCGTGCACCACGTCGGGCCGCCAGCGGCGCCAGACCCGGCCAAGGTCGGCGGCGAAGGCGTCCATGTAGGGGAGGAGGTCGTCCTTGGGGACCGGGTAGGGCGGGCCGGCGTCGACGTGGTGGACGGCGACGCCGGGGGCGAGGGCCGCCCACCGGGGAAGGGACGGGTCGTCGCGCCGGGTGGAGACGAGGACCTCCACGCCGAGGCGGGCCAGGTGGCGGGCCAGGGCGGCCACGTGGACGTTCTGGCCGCCGGCGTCGACGCCGCCCAGGACGGCGAGGGGGCTGGCGTGCTCGGACACCATGGCCAGCCTCATCGGGTCGCTCCCACTGGCACGGCGGCCGCGGCCAGGCGGTCGACGGCCGCCACGACCGCCTCGACGGGCACCGAGGAGAGGCACGGGTGGCCGCGCACCGGGCACACCTGGGCCCGGCAGCCACCGCAGGCGATGTCGTGGTCGCCCAGCAGCACGGTCGGGATCCCCCACGGCGCCCACCGGGAGAGCGGCACCGTGGGCGCGAACAGCGAGACGACGGGGGCGCCGACGGCGGCGGCGAGGTGGGCCGGGCCGGTGTTGCCCACCACGACCGCCTCGGCCCCGGCCAGCACCGCGCCCAGCGTGGCCAGGTCGGTGCGGCCGCCCAGGTCCACGACCTCAAGCCGCGGGCGCCCGGCGACGAACGCCGCCAGCTCGGCCTCGTCGGGGCTGCCGGTGACGACGACCCGGCGCCCGGCGGCGACGAGGGCGTCGACCAGCGCCGCGTTGGCGGACGGCGCCCAGGCCCGGGCAGGAACGGAGGCGCCCGGGTGCACGACGGTGTACGGGCGCTCGAGCTGCGGAGCGGGGGGCAGCGCCTGCACCCGGAGCCGCCCGTCGTCGCCCTCGGGGAGCTCGAACCCGAGGGTGGCCACCGTGGAAAGCGCCCGCAGGACCTCGTGGATGTCGTCGTCGACGCGGTGGCGAACGTCGAGGAGCGACCCCGGGTAGTCCTCGCTCACTGCGGCGATGGTGCCGATCCCCGCCATGCGGAGCAGCAGGGCGGTGGGGAGGCAGCTCTGGTGCCAGGAGGTGAGGATGACAGCGGCGTCGATGCCCCGGCCGGCGAGATCGTCGGCCAGGGCTGTCATCTCTGCTCTGGACACCGGCTCCGGTTCGGGGTCGATCCACGGAGCTTGGAACACCACGATGTCGTCGACCCCGGGGAGCAGGGCCGCCGCGCTCCGGCCCCGGGGACCGCAGAGGTAGGTGACCCTGCCGGCCCCGGCGGCCACGGCGCGGACGGCGGGGCCCGAGAGGAGGACGTCGCCGGCGCTGTCGAGTCGGGCGACGAGGACGTGCAACCTCACCGGCCGCCGACCAACCGGTCGACTGCCGCTTCCAGCGTCTCTGCCACCTCGGGGGCGGCGACGACCTCCTCGGGCCGCGTCGCCTCGGTGGGCACCAGGATGGGACGCGCACCGGCCGCCCGGGCCGCCTCGACGTCGGCGCCGATGTCGCCGATCATCACGCACTCGGCCGGATCCACCCCGAGGGCCGCGGCCGCGGCCAGCACGAGCCCGGGCGCGGGCTTGCGGCACGGGCAGCCCTCTTCGGGCCCGTGGGGGCAGACGAGCCAAGGGCCGAGCGGGCCGAGCAGCTCCTCGACCCGTCGGTTGACGGCGTCGACCTGGTCGAGGCTCATCAGCCCGCGGGCCACGCCGCTCTGGTTGGAGACCAGAGCGAGCGCCACGCCGGCCTCCCGCAGGCGAGCCAGGGCGACGGCCGCTCCGGGAACGGGGACGACGCGCCCCGGGTCGGCGTTGTAGGGGACGTCTTCGACGAGCGTGCCGTCGCGATCGAGAAGCACGGCCGCAGGCGTTCTCGTGTTCACCGTCGGACCCCTCCCGCCCTCGCGACGAAACCGGGCCGCCCGCTTCTTGACGGCCTTGTGCGCCTGCTCGCTACCCGCCGAGCAGGAGAAGTAAACTACCTAAAGAGAATTTACTTCTCCTCCGATACCAATCGCGGGGGCGAGAAAGGCATGGTCGGCGACCTGCCACTCGACGAAGAACTCAGGTTCGAAGCCGCCCAGGGCCTCGAGGAGAGGAGCGGGGAGGGGCTCGGGGTGGCCGTCCGGCCGGGCAACGGTGGCGCCGTCGATGCCGATCAAGCAGCTTCTCCTGGTGAACAGGCGTGCGGGAACGTAAAGGGCTGCGCGTTCAACCTCCGCTGAAGTTTACACCTCGATTGCGCCGGCGTCGTCACCGGATTCGCCCCCGGATCGGGCCCGTAGACGCACCGTTCGAGACCGCGGTGGGGTCAGGGCCCGACCTCGGTGCGGCGGGGCTCGGAGCGGGACCGGACCCGCAGGACCTTGTTGACCGCGCTCAGGTAGGCCCGGGCCGACGCTTCCACCACGTCGGTGGACACGCCCCGCCCCGACACCCGGATGCCGCCGGCCTCGACCTGGACGATGACGTCGCCGAGGGCGTCCACGCCGCCGGTCACGGCGGAGACGTTGAAACCGGTGAGCGTCCCGTCCACCCCGGTGGCCGTCTTGATGGCCTTGCAGGTGGCGTCGATCATGCCGTCGCCCTCGCCGGAGGCCTCCACCTTCTCCCCGTCGCGCAGGAGCACGACGTGGGCACGGGGGACGCCGACGGTGCCCCCGCTCACCTCCAGCGACTCGAGGGAGAACGTGTCCTCCAGCCGCTCGCCCATCTCCTCGGCCACGATGGCCTCCAGGTCGGCGTCGGTCAGCTCGACCTTGCGGTCGGCCAGCTCCTTGAAGCGGGTGAAGGCGGCGTTCAGCATTTCGCCCGAGATGTGGATGCCCATCTTGGCCAGGGTGTCGGAGAAGGCGTGGCGGCCGGAGTGCTTGCCCAGGACGATCTGGCTGCCGACCTGGCCGACTTGGCTGGCGTCGATGATCTCGTAGGTGCTGCGGTCGGCCAGCACCCCGTGCTGGTGGATGCCGGACTCGTGGGCGAAGGCGTTGCGGCCCACGACGGCCTTGTTGTACTGGATGGGGTAGCCGGTGAGGCGGCTGACCAGGCGGCTGGTGCGGGCCAGCTCCTCGGTGCGTACGCCCAGCTCGATGCCCGGGAACTGGTCGGGGCGGATCTTGACGGCCATGACCACCTCTTCCAGGGCGGCGTTGCCGGCCCGCTCCCCCAGCCCGTTGACGCAGACCTCGACCTGGCGGGCGCCGGCCTGCACGCCGGCCAGGGAGTTGGCCGTGGCCAGGCCCAGGTCGTTGTGGCAGTGGGTGGACGTCACGTACTCGCCCTTCACCTCGCGACGGATGTACTGGATGAGGGCGCCGAAGTCCCAGGGGATGCCGTAGCCCACGGTGTCGGGGATGTTCAGGGTGGTCGCTCCCGCGTCCACCGCGGCCTGCAGCACCTCCAGCATGAAGTCCAGCGGCGTCCTGGTCGCGTCCTGGGGGCTGAACTCGACGTCGTCGGTGTGCTCGCGGGCGCGGGCGACCCCGGTCCGGGTGGCGGCGATCACCTGGGCCTCGTCCATCTTCAGCATGTGCTGCATGTGCTGGGGGCTGGTGGAGATGAAGACGTGGATGCGGGCCCGCTCCGCGTCGCGCAGGGCCTCCCAGCAGCGGTCGACGTCGGCCACGTGGGTCCGGGACAGCCCGGCGATGGCCGGGCCCCGCACGGTGCGGGCGATGGTGCGCACGGCCTCGAAGTCACCCTGGCTGGCCACGGGGAAGCCGGCCTCGATGTAGTCGACCCCGAGCCGGGCCAGCTGCTCGGCGATCTCCAGCTTCTCCGCCGCGTCGAGGGAGATGCCCGGCGACTGCTCGCCGTCGCGCAGCGTGGTGTCGAAGATGACGAGTCGGTTCGGCTCGGGGTTCATGGCTTCCTCCGGAACGGATCCTGAAAAGAAAAAACCTCCCGGCCCGGAGGCACGAGAGGCGTGGCGAGCACCGTGGAGGCGCCCGCCGCTAGGTAAGGAGCAGGGTGCTGGTGGCGCGCGCGGTATCGGACGGACGAGACATCTCCTGTGGAGGATGACAGTCGCGCCAGAAGCCGTCAAGTAGGGTCGAAATCGTGATCAGACGGTCGCTGCGGCTCGGCATCCGCCTCGGCCTGCTGGCCGCGATCGCCCTGGCGCTCTTCAAGCTGGTCCAGAGCCGCAGGTCGGCCTCCGAGTTCGGCCGCCCGGCCGGCGAGTGGGCGCCCCCGCCCCGCCCGAACAACAACCTGCCCCGGACGCCGCCCGAACCCGACCTCGTGGAGCCGGCGATGCTCGAGGAGATCGCGGCCAAGCGGCCGCTCGAGCGGGCCGCGCCCGCCGAGGACGAGCCCGCCCCTCCCCCGGGCTCGGCGTCCCGCACGGGTCAGGCCCCGGCGGCGGCGGACGGGCCCGTGGTCGAGAAGGCCACTCCGGCCAAGCGGGCGGCGGCCAAGAAGGCCGGGACCGCAGGCTCGCCCGAGCGGGCGAAGAAGGCGGCGGCCAGGAAGGCGCCGGCGGCGAGGAAGGCGCCGGCGGCGAAGAAGGCGCCGGCCAAGAAGGCCGCCACGGAGAACACCTCCGAGGCACCTGCCGCCGAGAAGGCCGCGCCGGCCAAGAAGGCGGCGCCGGCCAAGAAGGCGGCCAAGAAGCAGCAGCCCTGACCGTGGGCCTGTGCGTGAGGCACGTCACCTTCGACGACTGCACCGACCCCCGCGGCCTGGCCGAGTTCTGGCGCCAGGTGTCCGGCGGCACGATCGGCGACGACCACGGCGAGCTCGTCATCGTGCGGACACCAGGGCTCGCGTCGAGCACCTCGCCTTCGGACGCGTCGCCGACCGCACCCCGGGCAAGAACACGGTGCACTCGACCTCTCCACCGCCGATCGTCCGGCCGAGGTGGCCCGGCTTGTCGCGCTGGGAGCGGTGGTCGTGGCCGAGCACGAGATGCCGGGCCTCGAGTGGACCGTGCTGGCCGACCCCGAGGGCAACCGCTTCCGTCGCCCAGCACGGCTGACGCCCCGCCGCTACTCCAGGCTCACCGTGGCCACGTGGAGGATCCCGTCGGCGCCCCGCAGCTCGGCGACCACGGCGGGCGGTAGCGGCTGGTCGGTGGAGATCACCATGAGGGCGGCCACGCCGGCGGCCGACCGGCCCACGTCCATGTCCGAGATGTTGACCCCCGCCTCACCGAGGATGGTGCCGACCAGGCCGATCATCCCCGGCCGGTCGTCGTTCCGCACGACGACCATGTGCCGGGCGGGCGGGATGTCGACGGTGTGGTCGTCGACCATCACCAGCCGGGCCTCGTCCCGGAGCCCGAACAGGCTCCCGGCCAGCGAGTGCCCGTCGCCCCTGAGGGTGATGAGGTTCACGTAGTCGTGGGCCGTGGCCGTGCGGGACTCCTGCACGTCGAACCCGCGCGCCTGAGCCAGCTGGGGCGCGTTCACGTAGGACACGGGGTCGGTGCCGGCCGCGGCCAGCACCCCCTTGAGCACGGCCAGGGTGAGGATGCGGGTGTCGTAGTCGGCCAGCTGGCCCTGGTAGTCCACGGCCAGGGACTTGGGGTCGCCCTCCTCCAACGACGCCCAGATCCGGCCCAGCCGCTCGGCCAGGGGCAGGAACGGGCGTACCGCCTCGGCCGCCTCGCTGGCGTCGACGTTGACCGCATAGGGGACGAACTCCCCGGCCAGGGCCAGGCACACCTGCTCGGCGATCGTCTCGCCCGCCTTGTCCTGGGCCTCGACCGTGCTGGCGCCGAGATGGGGCGTCACGACGACCGACGGAAGCGAGAAGAGCGGCGACTCGGTGGTCGGCTCCTTGGCGAACACGTCGAGGGCGGCGCCGGCGATCCGGCCGTCGGCGATGGCCGCGGCCAGGGCGGCCTCGTCGACGATCCCGCCCCGGGCCACGTTGACCAGGCGCAGGGTGGGCTTGGCCTGGGCCAGCAGGTCCTCCCCGACGAGGCCCACGCTCTCGGCCGACTTGAGCAGGTGGATGGTGACGAAGTCGGCCTGGCGGACAACCTCCTCGAGGTCGAGCAGCTCGACGCCGAGCTTCCGGGCCCGCTCGGCGGACATCCACGGGTCCCACGCCACCAGCCGCATGCCGAAGGCGTAGGCCCGCTGGGCCACGAGGGTGCCGATGCGGCCGAGCCCGAGGAGCCCGAGCGTCTTGCCGTGCAGCTCGACCCCCGTCCACTTCGACCGTTGCCACTTGCCGGCCTTGAGGGCGGCGTCGGCCTGGGGGACGTTGCGGGCCACGGCGAGGAGGAGGGCCATGGTGTGCTCGGCGGCGGTGACGATGTTGGAGAGGGGGGCGTTGCAGACCATTACGCCCCGCTCGGTGGCGGCGGCCACGTCGACGTTGTCCAGCCCGATCCCCGCCCGGCCCACCACCACCAGGTCCTTGCCGGCCTCCAGCACCGGGGCGGTGACCTGGGTCTCCGACCGGATGATCAGCGCCGCGGCCCCGGGGACGACGTCCAGCAGCTGCTCGGGTGACAGGCCGAGGCGAACGTCGACGTCGTGGCCCTCCTGGCGCAGGCGGGCCAGGCCGCGCTCGGCAAGCTCTTCGGTGACGAGGACCCTGGCCATCGGCCCATGGTCGCACACGCCATGTGTGCGACCAGCATCTAGCGGGGCTCGCCGCCCTCCCGGTCCTCCTGCTCGGCGACCCACGGCCGGTACACGGCCTGGGCGTCTCGGGGGCTGCCGTTCAGACGGACCTCGTACTCCTGGGGCTCGTCGGGCTCCGCCGGCGCCTCCTGCTCGATGGCGATGGTGTCGGTCTTCTTCTCGGGGTCGAAGACGTCGCGCAGGCCCAGGGCGATCCCCGTGAGAAGGGCCCCGGTGGCCGTGCGGGCCTTCTTGGGCGGGACCCGGGGGACGGGCTTCTGGGGCTTGAACCCGAAGATGTCGTCGCGCCCGTAGAACGACTCCAGCGAGTCGTCGTCGTCCGGCACCGGGGTCGCGTCCTCGGCCACCGGACCAGGCTACCGGTGGTCCGCCCGGAAGCACGCTGGTCAGCCGAGAAGCTTGGCCAGGCGGTCGACGCCCTCCTCCAGTGCCTCGTCGGCCAGCGCATAGGACAGGCGGGCGTACCCCGGCGCCCCGAACGCCTCGCCGGGGACGACGGCCACCTTGGCCTCGTCGAGGACGAGCTCGGCCAGCTCGAGGGTCGTGGTCGGGGTACGGCCCCCGGGGAGGGGCCGGCCCAGCACCTCGGCGAAGGACGGGAAGGCGTAGAACGCGCCCTCGGGCTCGAGGCAGGTCACGCCGGGTATGGCGGCCAGGCGCTCGTGCATGCGCCGGCGGCGGCGGTCGAACGCGGCTCGCATCTCCTCCACGCACGCCTGGTCGCCGGTGAGGGCGGCCACGGCGGCCCGCTGGGAGACGTTGGCCACGTTCGACGTGGCGTGCGACTGCAGGTTGACCGCCCCCTTGATGACGTCGTTGGGACCGATCATCCACCCGACCCGCCAGCCGGTCATGGCGTAGGTCTTGGCCACGCCGTTGACCACGATCGTGCGGTCGGCCAGCTCGGGGACGAGCGCGGGTATGGACGAGAAACGGTGGTCGCCGTAGACCAGGTGCTCGTAGATCTCGTCGGTGACGACCCACAGGCCGCGCTCGGCCGCCCACCGTCCCACCTCGGCCGTCTCCTCGGGCGTGTAGACGGCCCCGGTGGGGTTCGACGGGGACACGAACAGGAGCACCTTGGTGCGGTCCGTGCACGCCGCCTCCAGCGCGTCGACGGTGGCCCGGAACCCGGTGGACTCGTCGGTGGGCACGACGACCGGGGCCCCACCGGCCAGGCGGATGGCCTCCGGGTACGTCACCCAGTAGGGCGCGGGCAGCAGGACCTCGTCGCCGGGGTCGAGGAGGGCGGCGAAGGAGTTGTAGACGGCCTGCTTGGCCCCGTTGGTCACCAGTACCTGCGAGGGCGCCACCTCGTAGCCCGAGTCCTTCGCCGTCTTGACGGCCACCGCCTCCCGCAGCTCGGGCAGACCGGCGGCCGGGGTGTACCGGTGGTTCTTGGGCTGGGGGGCGGCCTCGACGGCGGCCTCCACGATGTGGGCGGGAGTGGGGAAGTCGGGCTCGCCGGCGCCGAAGCCGATCACGTCGTGACCCTCGGCCTTGAGGGACTTGGCCTTGGCGTCCACCGCCAGGGTGGCGGACTCCTCGATGGCGGCGATCCGGCGGGACAGGCGGGGGAAACGGTCGTCGGTCACGGGCCCGATAGTCACATGCTCGTCGAGCCGGGGCAAAGGCATATGGGCGGAAACTGCCGCTCGGCTCCCCCCGGGGGGCGCCATCGCCTACGTATGCGTGGGCCCCCCCGGGGACGACCAGGCGGCGCCGACCGGGTAATAGTGGCGGGCAATGAGCCCCTCTCCCGCAGACATCACCCTGCCCGCCGACCTGCGCCCGGCCGACGGCCGATTCGGCAGCGGTCCCTCGAAGGTGCGCCCCGACGCCGTCGCCGCCCTGGCCGCGGCCGCCCCCACGTACCTGGGCACCAGCCACCGCCAGTCCCCCGTGCGCTCGGTGGTGGGGCGGATCCGCGCCGGCATGACCGAGCTGTTCGCCCTCCCCGAGGGCTACGAGGTCGTCCTCGGCAACGGCGGGGCGGCCTGCTTCTGGGACGTGGCCCTGTTCTCCCTGATCGAGCGGCGCAGCCAGCACCTGTCGTTCGGCAACTTCTCCGAGTCCTTCGCCGGCATGGCGGCCAACGCCGCCCACCTGGACACGCCCGACGTCATCGAGTCGCCCGCCGGCACCCACCCGGACCCCAAGCCCAACCCCGACGTCGACGCCTACGCCCTGACCCACAACGAGACGTCGACCGGCGTGGCCATGGAGGTCCTCCGCCCCGCCCCGGTCGAGGAGGGGCTGGTCCTGGTCGACGCCACCTCCGCGGC
This sequence comes from Acidimicrobiales bacterium, assembly GCA_036260295.1. Classification (GTDB taxonomy): domain Bacteria; phylum Actinomycetota; class Acidimicrobiia; order Acidimicrobiales; family AC-14; genus CADCTB01. Next base: position 58,836 of record DATAAD010000017.1, read on the forward strand.
GGGGGCCATGCGGGTCGACCCGACCCAGTTCGACGCCTACTACTTCTCGCCTCAGAAGGGCTTCGGGGCCGACGGGGGGCTGTGGATCTCCCTGTGCTCGCCCGCCGCGCTGGAACGGGTCGACCGCATCAAGGCCACCGGGCGGTGGATCCCCGAGTCGCTCAGCCTGGCCACGGCCCTCGAGAACGCCCGCCTCGACCAGACCTACAACACGCCCGGCCTGGCCACCCTCTTCCTCATGGCCGACCAGCTGGAGTGGATCCTGTCCAACGGGGGGCTGGAATGGGCCGCATCCCGGTGCGAGACGTCGTCCAACCTGCTCTACGGCTGGGCCGAGAAGTCCGACTACGCCACCCCGTTCGTGGCCGACCACGCCGACCGCAGCCCGGTCGTCGGCACGGTCGACCTCGACGACTCGATCGACGCCAAGGCGGTGAGCAAGGCCCTCAGGGCCAACGGCATCGTCGACACCGAGCCGTACCGGCGCCTGGGCCGCAACCAGCTCCGGGTGGCCATGTTCCCCGCGGTGGACCCCGACGACGTGGCCATCCTCACCGGCGCCATCGACCACGTGGTGGCCGCGCTCTCCTGAGCCTTCGTCGTTCCTTCCCGGCCGGCGCACCTGGGGCGGGCACGGCACGGGGTCGGACGGAACAGAGGGGCGGTTCACGAGGAGGGTTGCCGGCCGTGCTGGTGGGGGCGGGGATCGCCGGAGGTGGAGGGGTGGCGTGGGCCCACCCGGCCGGGCCGGGCCGCCGACCGAGCCCGGCTCCGGCAGCGGGCCGAGCCCGGCTTCGAGGAGGCGGGGACCGAGCCCCGGCGCCTGCGGGCAGACTGGCCGAGCGGCGGCAGTGCCGGGCGAGGTCGGGGCCGGGCATCCCGACGCCGAAGGGGCCGAGCGGCGCCGCCTGGTGCGGGACTGCGTGCAGGGGTAGCCGCTTCAGGAAAGGACCTGAGGTGTCGACATCTGGGAGGTGAGCGACACCCGGCGGCCCACCTTCGGCGAGCTCCTGGAGGCGGCGAAGAGGGGATCCCCACCGGCGCTGGGCGCCCTCTACCGGCAGTTCCAGCCCGGGCTCCTGCGCCTATTGAACGTCATCGCCCCCCACCAGGCCGAGGACATCGCCTCGGACGTGTGGCTCGAGGTGGTGGCTTCACTCGCTCGCTTCTCGGGCGACGAGCGCTGTCTTCGGGCCTGGCTGGCGACGACGGCCCGGCGGCGGGTGATCGACGCCCACCGGCGGGCCGGCCGCCAGCCCGTCCCGGCTGCGGGCCCGGACGCCATGGACGGCCGCGCCGGCCGCGACCGGACGGAGGACGACACCGTCGACTACATGGCGTCGGTGGCCGCCATCGCCCGGGTGGTGTCGGTGCTCTCCCCCGACCAGGCCCACGTCGTGCTCATGCGGGTCGTGGGCGGGCTCGACGTGGACGAGGTGGCGCGGGCCCTGGGCAAGCAGCCGGGCGCCGTCCGCTCCCTCCAGCACCGGGCCCTGCGCCGCCTGGCCCGCCAGCTCGACCCCGAGGCCCTGTCGGCCTAGCCCCACCACCCCGGAGGTCGTGCTAGCCCCACCACGGCAAGCCCGTGGCTGCACACTTCCAATCCCCAGGTCGTTGTGTCGAAATAGCAGTGCCAAACGAGGGGACTTTGTGCTCTCGTTCACAAAATGGTTCGGCCGCAAGGTCGGAATGAGATGCAATAGGCAAGGGTTGCAGGGGGGCAGGGCCCAATGGGGGGTGACTGGTGAGTACAGCAGTGTTCGAGTCCGGCGCAAGCGTGGCGGCGCCGGGAGCGGTAGTGGCCTTGGACTCCGAGGCGGCGCTCGATCCCGATCTGACGGGGGCCAAGGCGTCCTCGCTGGCCCGGGCGCTGCACGCCGGGTTGCCGGTCCTGCCCGGCCGGGTGGTGACGACGGCGGCCTTCGTCCCGTCCGCCGACGACGACACCACGATGCCGGTGGACGCCGAGCTGCGGGCGGCATGGTCGGCCATGTCCGAGGGGGGCCGCCACCCGCTGGTCGTCCGCTCGTCCTCGACGGTGGAGGACGGCCGCACCAGCTCCATGGCCGGCCTGTTCACCTCGGTGCTCGACGTGCACGACTGGCCGTCGTTCCGGAAGGCGGTCGACACCGTGCTGGAGTCGGCCAAGGTCGTCGCCCTGGCCGACGCCGGAGCGCGTGACCGGGCCCAGGCACCCATGGCCGTGCTGATCCAGCCCCAGCTGGCGCCCACGGTCGGCGGGGTCATGTTCGGCGTCGACCCCGTCTCCGGCCGCGCCGACCACCTCGTCATCTCGGCCAGCGAGGCCGGCCCCTCGGCCGTGGTCAGCGGCGAGGTGGACGGGAGCCGCTACGTGCTCTCCCGGCACCGGATCGTCGAGGCGCCGGTCGCAGGGCCGCTGCTGTCCTCCCAGCTGCGCCAGCTGGCCGCACTGGCCCGCCAGGCGGCGCGGGTGTTCGGCGGGCCCCAGGACGTGGAGTGGGCCTTCGGTGCGGACGGGCGCCTGTGGCTGCTCCAGAGCCGGCCCGTCACCGCCGTCGCCACCGCAGCCCCGGCGACCGGGCCGGTGCTCGGCCCCGGGCCCGTCGCCGAGACCTTCCCCGAGCCCCTCTCCCCGCTGGAGCAGGACCTCTGGGTGGAGCCCCTGCGCGCCGGGCTGCGTTCCGCCCTCGCCCTGGGCGGCACCGCGCCGAAGCGCCGCCTGGCCGCCTCCTCGGTGGTCACCACGGTGGGCGGGCGGGTCGCCGCCGACCTCGACCTGCTGGGCGACGGCGACCAGCCTGCGTCGGTCTGGTCTCGCCTCGACCCCCGACCGCCGATCCGGCGCCTGGTGGCTGCATGGCGAGTGGGCCGTCTCCGCGCCGCACTGCCCGCTCTCGCCTCCGACCTGGTGGCCACCGTCGACGACGACCTGCTGGCCGTCGACGCCATCGGCAGCCTGTCCGACCGGGAGCTGCTCGGGCTGCTCGAGCGCTCGGGCCGAGGGCTCACGTCCCTGCACGGGCACGAGGTCCTGATGGGGTGGATGGTGGCCCACGACGCCTCGGTCACCGCCGCCGCCTCCGTCGCCCTGCGGGCCCTCGCCGCCGGCCGGGCCGAGGGGCTGACCGACGAGGAGATCGTCGTCCGCCACCCGAGCGTGCTGGCCCTGGTGCCCCCCCACGTCGGCGGCACCCTCGCCCTGCCCCCCACCCCCCCGGCGATGCCTGCCGGCGCCGGCGAGGAGACGCCCGACGGGGCCGCCGTGCTGCGGGAGGCGCTCCGCTTGCGGGCCCGCTGGGTCCAGGAGCTGACGGCCCGGGCGGCGTGGGAGCTCGGCGAGCGGCTGGCCCGCGCCGGCCTGCTGGCCGACGCCGAGGCCGTGCGCCACCTGCGCCTGACCGAGCTGACGGAGGCCGTCCGCACCGGCGCCCTGCCCGAGGACGTCGCCGAGCGGGCCGACGCCCGCCCGGCCGCACCACTCCCCGCCCGTTTCCGCCTCGCCGTCGACGGGACGGTGGCGCCCGCCGCTCCGGCCCGGGCTCGGGGCCGCGGCAAGGGCCGGACCGCGACCGCGGGCGGCGGTACCGGCGCCGGCGGCGGCCGGGGGATGGGACCGGTGCACGGAGGCACCGGCCCGCCCGATCCGGGGGCCGTACTGGTGGTACGCACGCTCGACCCTGACCTGGCCCCGCTCCTGCCCCGCCTGGGCGGTCTGGTGGCCGAGACCGGGAGCTTCCTCTCCCACCTGGCCATTCTCGCCCGGGAGTTCGGGGTACCCACCGTCGTGGGCGTGGAGGGCGCACTGTCGCGGTTCGCGGCCGGGTCGTTGGTGATGGTGGACGGCACGACCGGCGAGGTCGAGCTGGTCGAGACCACGAGGGGTGCGGCATGAGGCCCGGGCGCATCGCCAAGCTGCTGGGCGGCGTGGTCATGGCCGCCACCGCCCTGTACTTCTTCGTCTACCTGTGGCGCTGGGAGTGGAACCGGGCCCTGATCGCCGGCGTGCTGTTCGTGGCCACCGAGGTGGCCATGGCCAGCGCCACCATCCTCAACCGGCTCCACGGCCTCTCCGAGAAGGTCACGGCCCCCGACCCCGCGGTGCTGGCCCGGATCCGCGAGTCCGCTCCCCCGCCGCGGGACCACTTCGCCTGGCTGTCCCCCAAGTCGGGGCAGATGGGCGTGTTCGTGCCGGTGCTCATCGGCATGGGGGTGGTGGCCTCGGGCCTGGCCTGGCTCGTGGAGCGCCTGGCCCGGGCCACGGCCGGGCCGGTGATGGAGCGGGGGCTGGCCGCCCGGCTGGGGCCCCTGGCCTGGCCGGCGGGCGGGCTCGTGCCCGAGGCGGACGACGACCCCCTCGCCATCCTCGACCACCCCGTCGCCACCACTCCACGGCCATGAAGCGGGCCCTGCTCGGGGTGCTGGCCGTGGTCGCGGTGGTGGCCGGGATCGACGCCTTGGCCGACATGACCCAGGACCGGCCCGACCACGTCGTCCCCGGCTCGCGGAGCGAGATCGTGCTCGAGGTGTCGTCCCGCGACAGGACCGGCTCCGACCTGCTGGCCGCCCAGGGTCTCTGGGGCGCCTGCCAGGGCAACGTCTGGCAGCGGCTGGCTGAGCCCGGCGTCGTCCAGGTGGCCGACGGCCGGTTCCGGCTCACCACCGAGCCGGCGGTGGGTGAGCACTCGTGGCGACGGCTCCAGGGCTGCCTCGAGGACGCCACCCTCGACCGGGTCAAGGGCCACGTGGTCAGCAAGCGCGACCTCCCGCCCGCGCCGTGATCGCCGGCGGCGGCCCGGCGGCCGCCAACGCCGACCCGGCACCATCAGCTCGCCGAGCAACCTCCGGTTGCGAGCCGAGGACTATCCCCCGTAGCGGCTCCACATCCGGCGGGGGGCGTCGAGGACGCGGCTGACGGCGGTGAGGACCACGCTCGGCTTCTCCAGTCGGTCCGAGTCCATGGAGGCCACGAAGGCGATCTGCTCCAGGCTGGGAGGACCGACGGCCAGGTTGCGGCGCACGGCGGCGGCGCCGCTCAGCTCGCGCTCGGCGACCTGGTACGCGCCCACCATGGCGCCGGTGCGGCCGACGCCGGCCCCGCAGTGCACGAACACCTTGCCACCCGACTCCCGGACGGCGCCGAGGAAGGTGTCGATCTCCTCGGGCGATGGTGTCTGCCCGTCGCGGATGGGGAGGCGGACCATCCTCATGCCCAGGTCGGAGACCACCTTGGCGTCGTGCTCGATCCCTTCCTCGGCCCGCAGATCCACGATGGTGGATATCCCCGCCTGGGCCAGGCCCCGGTAGCCCTCGTTGGTCGGGGCCGCACCCCGCCACACCTTGTCGTCGACGGCCTGCAGGTTGTCGATGCCCTCGATCGGCGCTGCGGAGGCCACCGTCGTGGTCTCGCGCGCCCACAGCGAGGCGGCGAGGATGGCGAGGTTCCCGATCAACAGGAACGCCACCCCGGCGGCTACGCCCTTGAGCACCGTGGCCCCGACCCGTCGACGTGTCAGCTGCAGCGCTCCATGCCTCCGTAGAGAGTTCCAGGTGCGGTGGCCCACATGCAAGACGTCGGCACCCGCCTGGACCGTCTGTACCCCGAAACGGCGCCGGCTCACCGGGATCCGCCTGGATACCATGAGATCTCGCCTCCATGGACCGGGCCACCGTCGACGTCTACGAGAAGCGGGCCGGGGAGTGGGCCAGCCGGAGGACACCGGTGCACCGCGACCGCGCCGTGCGCCTCGCGGCCGGGGCCCTCCCCGGGCTTCCCGTGGTGGACGTGGGCTGCGGTCCCGGCCACTACCTCCCCGACCTCGGGCCCCGGGTGGTGGCCGTCGATGCCGCCGCGGCCATGCTCCACCTGGCCGGGGCGCCCCTCAGCGTCCAGGCCGACCTCGAGGCCCTCCCCTTCCGGGACCGCGGCTTCGGCGGGGCGTGGGCGTCCAACTCCTACCTGCACGTCCCCCGGGCCCGGCTCCCCCTCGCCCTGGCCCGCCTCCACTGGGCCCTGGCCGTGGGGGCCCCGCTGGCCCTGTCGGTCGTCGCCGGTGAGGGGGAGGGCGACTACCCCGGGGACGACTTCCCCGGCCGGTTCTTCGCCTACTGGCAGCCCGAGAGCCTGGCCTCCCTCCTGACCGGTGCCGGGTTCGACGTGGAGCGCGTGGCCGTCGACCGGGAGCGGGTATGGGCCGAGGCCCGGCGGGCCCGGACCCTGCCCGACACGGTGGCCGCCGGCCAGCGCGTCCTCGTCTGCGGGCTGAACCCCAGCGTGGTGGCCGCCGACGCCGGCTACGGCTATGCGGGGCCGACCAACCGGTTCTGGAAGGCGGCCGTCGCCTCGAACCTCGTGACCCATCCCCGCGACCCCCTGGCCTGCGCCGTGCACGACCGGGTGGGGATGACCGATCTGGTCAAGCGGGCCACGCCCAACGCCTCTGTCCTCCGCCCCGAGGAGTACCGTGCCGGCGCCGAGCGGGTGCGGCGGCTGGCCGACTGGCTCCGTCCCGGTCTCGTGCTCTTCGTGGGCCTGGCCGGGTGGCGGGCCGCGGTCGACCGCACCGCCGGCCCCGGCCTGCAGGACGAGCCCTTCGGTGGGGTGCCGGCCTACGTCATGCCCTCCACCAGCGGCCTGAACGCCCACACCAGCGCGGCCCAGCTGGCCGAGCACATGACCGAGGCGCTGGCCTCGGTCCCGGCGGCATAGGGTCCACGGCCGTGGAGGAGCAGCAGGAGGAGCAGACCCGGCCCAGGCCGTCGCGGCGGACCCTCATCCTCCTCGTGGCCCCGATCATCGTGATCACCTCGATGGGCGTGATCGCCACCGCCTTCACCCCCGCGCTGGCCGCCCGCCACCCGCTCCTGCTGATCGCCCTCGACGCACGCAACCGGTTCCTGGTGCTGGCCCGGGACGTCGACATCGTGCCGTTCGTGCTGGTCGCCATCCTGCGACGTACGTTCAGCGACCCCCTCTTCTACCTGCTCGGGCGGTTCTACGGCGAGGGAGCGGTGCGCTGGCTCGAGAAGAAGGCCGGGTTCGGCGACCTCGTGACCATCGCCGAGAAGTTCTTCCAGAAGGCCGCCTACCCGATGGTCTTCTTCTTCCCGGGAGCCATCGTCTGCGCCCTGGCCGGCCAGACGGGGATGTCGCCGGTCGGGTTCATCCTCACCAACGTGGCCGGAACCCTCGCCGCCGTCCTCGCCGTGCGGGCCTTCAGCGACGCCATATCGAGCCCGGTCGAGTCCCTCCTCGGGTTCTTCGACCGCAACATCGTCGTCACGACGAGCGTCACCGTGGCCCTCGTCGTGCTCTCGCTCGTGCTCAACCGCTACCAGGGGAAGCTCGACGCCAACCTCGAGGAGCTCGAGCGCAGCGCGAGCGGCGAGCGGTCAGATGTCGAGGAGGGCGTCGAGGCCGACGGTGACGCCGGGGTGGGAGGCGACGGTCTTCACGGCGAGGAGGACTCCCGGCATGAATGAGGCCCGGTCGTAGGAGTCGTGGCGGATGGTCAGGCTCTGCCCGGCCGTCCCCAGCAGCACCTCCTGGTGGGCGACCATCCCCCGGAGCCTCACGGAGTGCACCCGGATGCCGCCCGGCGTCACCCCTCCCCGGCTGCCCTCGACCACCTGCTTCGTGGTCGGGTCGGGAGCCCAGTCCGTCGAGCGGGCGGCCATCCGCTCGGCCGTGAGCATCGCGGTCCCCGACGGGGCGTCGACCTTCTGGTCGTGGTGGAGCTCGATGATCTCCGCCGTCTCGAAGTAGGGGGCGGCCAGCTCGGCGAAACGCATCATCAGCACGGCGCCGATGGCGAAGTTGGGGGCGATGATGCAGCTGCTACGGGTGAAGCGGGTGGCGAGGTCCTCGTAGTCGGTCGGCGTGAACCCGGTGGTCCCGACCACGGCGTGGACGCCGTTGGCCGCGCACCAGGCCAGGTTGGTGCGGGCCGCTTCGAGGTGGGTGAAGTCGATGGCCACCTCGGCCTCGGCCCGGGCCAGCGACTCGACGTCGGGGGCGACCTGCAGGCCTCGCAGGTCGGCGCCGGTCACGCCCCGGAGGTCGAGGCCGGCGTGGAACGGGTCGACGGCGGCCACGAGCTGGAGGTCGGGGTCGCCCACGACGGCCCGGCACACGGTCGAGCCCATGCGCCCGCCGGCCCCGAAGACGCCCACCCGGATGGTCATGGACGGAAGACTAGGGGCCGGGCTCCCAGCCGGGCTCGGCCAGCTCGAAGCCGGAGAACTCGAAGGCGGGGGCGACGGTGCAGCCGGCCAGCATCCAGGCCCCGAGGGGCCGGGCCGACTGCCACGTCTCGGCCGGGACGACCAGCTGCGGCCGCTGGCCGGCGGCCAGGTCGGGCCCGAGCAGGTGGCGGTCGATCCCGTGGCCGTCCTCCGACAGGGCCAGCTCCAGCGGGTCGCCGTCGTAGAAGTGCCAGATCTCGGTG
>DATAAD010000018.1:0-9276 GCA_036260295.1 Acidimicrobiales bacterium
GAGCGCTTTGGCGTGCCGGTCGGACGTAATGACTATTTGCTTGGAGGCCCCGTACAGCGAGTTGAAAGTATGGAAGAACTCTTCTTGCAAACCCTCCTTGTTCTCCATGAACTGGATGTCATCGACGAGGAGGACGTCGCACTCGCGGTACCGGCGCTTGAAGGCGATGGTGCTGTTGGTGCGGATGGCGTCGACGAACTCGTTCATGAACGTCTCGGTGGAGACGTAGCGCACGTGGCGGGCCGGGAAGTTCTGGCGCACGTAGTTGCCGATGGCGTGCAGCAGGTGGGTCTTGCCCAGCCCGGTGCGTCCGTAGATGAACAGGGGGTTCCAGGACTTGGCCGGCTGCTCGGCCACGGCCAGGGCGGCGGCGTGGGCGAAGCGGTTGGACTCGCCGATGACGAAGTTCTCGAAGGTGTACTTCGGGTTGAGCGCCACCTCGGGCATGCCGCCGGCGGTGGCCACCCCTGCCGGCGGCCTCGGGCTGCCGCCGGTGCGGATGGGCGGTCCCTCGAACTCCAGCTCGGGGGGGGAGCGATCGACCTCGTCGTCGGGCGCGGCGGGGTCGGTACGGACCTCGAGCACGACCTCGTGGGGCTCGCCGGCGACGTCGCTGACCACGTCGGTCACCAGCTCCAGGTAGCGGGCCTCGATGCGCTCCTTGGCCAGCGGGCTGGGCACGGTGAGGAAGAGACGGTGGTCGACCAGGGCCTGCGGCCGGGCCGAGGCCAGCCAGGTGTTCCAGATGCTGTCGGGAACCTCGTTGCGCAGCACGCCGACGCACGCACCCCACAGGTGTTCCGCCCCTGCCACTTCGGAACCTCCCCCGTAAGTCGGTCCACAGCGTCGCCCACAGATGTGGAAAACACGGGACGGCTTCTCTGGACGGCAGAGCCAGGGAAGTGCGACGGCTCTCCCCGGGCTGACCCCGGGCGTTCGCAGAAGGTAGCACCCGACCGGCCGGGCCAAAAGTGGTTCTTCCGGCCCGCGTCCCGGGCTGCGGCTGGTGATGCCGCCCGGCGGTTGGCGGTCGGCCGTCGGCGGGCTCTACCCTGGGGAGGCCCGTACGGCGCCGATCGTCGACGCGCGTCATCGCCGGGACCGAGGAGCTCGCCCGGACCATCTTTCGCCGGGAAGCGGGAGCACAGTTGCCGGGGAGGCCAGAGGATGAAGCGCACGTTCCAGCCCAACAACAGGAAACGGGCCCGTCGCCACGGGTTCCGGCACCGGATGTCGACCAAAGCGGGGCGGGCCATCCTGTCCGCTCGTCGGCGCAAGGGCCGCCACAACCTGTCGGCCTGATTTGGACCGTCCGCGACCGGGCCACCTTCGAGGCCCTGCGGCGCAGCGGGCGACGCGTGAGACGGGGCCCGATCACGGTAACGTGGCTGGCAGGCGACCCCGCCGAACCTCCGAGGGTCGCCTACGCCATCGGCCGTCGGGCCGGCGGCGCGGTAGTGCGCAACCGGATTCGGCGCCGGCTGCGAGCGATCATCCGCGAGGTAAGGGCCCAGTTGCGCCCGGGCGCCTATCTCGTCGGCGCCTCCGCTGCGGCGGCGTCCCTGTCCTACGGAGATTTGAGAGCCACGGTATGCCAAGCGCTCGCCGCACTGCACTCCCGACCATGACGCCTGCGGTGTCGGCCCCCTCCGTATCGCCACGATCCGTGGCAGTCTTGGCACTGTCCGTGCCCATCCGGGTGTACCAGGCGGTGCGGGCCGGTCGCCCGTCGCCCTGCCGCTACTGGCCCACGTGCTCGGCCTACGCCCTCGAGGCCCTGGAGGCCCATGGTGCCGTGCGAGGCAGTTGGCTGACCGTTCGCCGGTTGGCCCGGTGCCATCCGTGGGCGTCGCGCTCGGGCGTCGACCCGGTACCGGCGCCGAAGGGAGCGTCGTGAGGGTCGTCCCCGTCCTGGCCTGGATCCTCGACCCCATCTACAACGCCATGGGGGCGACCCTCGCCTTCTTCTACTCGGTCATCGCCTCCTACGGCGTGGCCATCGCCCTGCTGACCGTGGCGGTACGGATCTTCCTCATCCCCCTCACCACCAAGCAGGTGAAGTCGCAGCAGGCGATGCAACGCATCCAGCCCGAGCTCAAGCGGCTGCAGGCCAAGTACAAGAACGACCGCCAGAAGCTCAACGAAGAGATGATGAAGTTCTACCGGGAGAACAAGGTCAACCCCCTGGCCGGGTGCCTTCCGATCCTCCTCCAGGCGCCGCTCTTCATCGTCCTGTACCGGCTCATCCTCGACCTCAGCCACGACGAGGGCCCCAAGCACGTCCCCCGGGACAGCAAGCTGTTCACCTCGCTGGTCGAGTCGGGCGGGGAGATGGTGTCGTGGGGGTTCGACCTGGCCAAGACGGCCGCCTCGGTGAGCGGCTTCGGCAACGCCTTCCCGTACTACATCCTCGTCGCCCTCACCGTGGCCACCGGCTACTACCAGCAGCGCCAGATGACCGCCCGCATGCCCAAGGGCTCGGTCAACCCCCAGATGCAGATGATCGGGAAGATCTTCCCGGCCATGATCGGCATCATCTCGCTGTCGGTGCCGGCCGGGGTGGTCGTCTACTTCATCGTGTCCAACCTGTGGCAGATCGGCCAGCAGGCCGTGACGTTCAAGATGTTCCCACCGCCCCACGTCCCCGACGGAGCCGGCAAAGCCGACAAGGCTGGCAAGCCCGACAAGGCTGGCAAGGGCGACAAGGGCGTGCCCCCGGCCAAGAGCAAGGGCGGGGCCGCGGGAGGGGGCGGAGGTGGCGCGGGCAGCCGGGCCAACCGGGGGAACGGCGCCCCGCCGCGCTCGGGTGGCGGAGCGAAGAAGCAGCAGCCCAAGGCCCAGAGCAAGGGGGGCAAGCGCCCGCCGCCCTCGCCCCGTCCCAAAGGGCTCCCGGCCAAGCCGGGCCAGAAGGGGACGTCGGCCAAGAACTCGCGACGGAAGGACACCTGACCGTGGAATGGGTCGAGGTAACCGGGAGGACGATCGAGGAGGCCAAGGACGCCGCCCTCGACCAACTCGGCGTCGACGAGAGCGAAGCCGAGTTCGAGGTTCTCCAGGAGCCCAAGGCCGGGTTGTTCGGCCGCTTGCGGTCCGAGGCCCGGGTGCGGGCCCGGGTGCAGCCCACGGCCGTGCGCCCCAAAGTCGACCGGGGGTCACGCCGGCGAGGGCGCAAGGACGACAACCGGGCGGAGCGGCCGGGAACGACGGACGCCGGGGGTGCCGCGGCGCCGGGTCCCGCGGCGTCGGGTCCCCGGGCGTCGGCGCCCGCCGTACCCCCGGCATCCCCGGCACCGGCGTCCGTGGCGCCGGCCGGGCCGACGGTCGAGGGATCTCGCCGGGCCAACGGCGGGTCGGGCTCCGCCAGCCGTTCCGAGAAGCGCCCGAAGCCGGCGGCCGAGAAGGGAGAAGCCATGAACGACGCACGGCCGGAGGGCGACGCCGGGAAGGTAGGCGAGGAGTTCCTGTCCGGTCTCATCTCGGCCTTCGGGGTCCAGGGCTCCGTGGCCCGGACGACCCTGGACGACGGGGAGACGATCGAGCTGGCGGTGGAGGGCGCCGACGTGGGGATGCTCATCGGCCCCCGCGGCCAGACCCTGTCGGCCATCCAGGAGCTGACCCGCACCGTGGCCCAGCGCCGGGCCGGTGAGGCCCCGCCCCGGCTGGTGGTCGACGTCGGCGGCTACCGCAAGGCCCGGCGCGAGGCGCTGGAGCGGTTCACCCGTGACGTGGCCGACCAGGTCCGGGCCACCGGTGTGGTGCGGGTGCTCGAGCCCATGCCTCCGGCCGACCGCAAGGTGGTCCACGACACGGTCAACACCATCGAGGGGGTGTCGACCGCATCGGAGGGCGAGGAACCCCGCCGTCGGGTCGTCATCCAGCCCGGCGACGCCGGTTGAGCTGACGTCGGGGGGAGCGGCCCCGCTCCTCTCCGTGCTGCAGGAGGCCCGGCAACTGGGGTTCCTCGGCCCCGGGCCGGTGGCGGCCCACGTCGCCCATGCCGCCGGCTTTGCCGCGGCCATCGAGGCGGGGGGCGGGGATCAACCCCAGCGAGCGGCGGACCTGGGCAGTGGGGGTGGGGTGCCCGGTCTTCCTCTGGCCCTCCGCTTCCACGAGTGCCGGTGGGTACTGGTCGAGTCGGGCGTGCGCCGGGCCGCCTTTCTCCGGGACGCCGTCCGAGCGCTGGGCCTCGAAGCCAGAGTGGCGGTGGTCGAGGGCCGGGCCGAGGTGGTGGGGCGAGCGGGGGAGTGGCGGGGGACGTTCGATCTCGTCGTGGCTCGGGGCTTCGGCCCCCCTCCCGTGGTGGCCGAGTGTGCCGCTCCCCTGCTCCGCATCGGCGGCCGGGCTGTGGTCAGTGAGCCACCCGGCGGGGATCCGGGTCGTTGGCCCCCGGGCCCGTTGGCCCTGCTCGGCCTCCGGGGCCGGCCCTCGGTGACCGCCGCAGGGGCGGCGTACCAGATCCTGGTCCAGGTTGCGCCGTGCCCGTCGCAGTTTCCCCGTCGGGTCGGCATGCCCGCCAAACGACCGCTCTTCTGAGACTCTCACCCTCGAGCAATGTTCCACGTGAAACAGAAGCTTGACCCTTGGCGTGGGTCTGCGACAATGGCCGGATGGGCGACGACCAGGGCTACGGCGGCATGGCGTGGTGGGGTGCCGCCCGCGTCGCCACCGAGGCACGCACCGGGGTTCCCGACGACCTGGTCGAGCCCGACCATCCGGTGGAGGCCGAACCACCGCCGGCCGAGGCGGGGACGGCGCCCGACCGCGAGCCGATGCCCGGGGACGCCAACGGCGGGGGCGACGGCATCGGTGCCGCGGTGGCTGCCCCGGCGCCGGCACCCTCCTATCCTTCGCCCCTCGGTGAAGCGCCGGGCGAACCGGTACCGGCAGCGGCGACGCCGACCGCGCTCCCCCGGTCCTCGCCCGAACCGGAGCCTCAGCCACCGCTCACGCCTGTTCCCCCGCCGTCCGCCGTCGTGCGGCCCCTGCCCCGGTTCATGGCCATCGCCAACCAGAAGGGCGGCGTGGGCAAGACGACGACGGCGGTCAACCTGGGCGCGGCCTTGGCCGACCTGGGGTACCGGGTCCTCGTCGTCGACCTCGACCCTCAGGGCAACGCCACCACCGGGTTGGGCATCAACGCTCGCAACCTCCAGTCCTCCATCTACGACGTCCTCCTCAACGACGTCAGCCTGGAGGACTGCATCGAGCCCACCGCCGTCCGGAACCTCTTCCTCGCCCCGGCGACCATCGACCTGGCCGGGGCCGAGATCGAACTGGTGCCCGCCTTCAGCCGGGAGCTGCGCCTGCGCCGGGCGTTCGAGCGCCTGGGGGACGAGTACGACTTCACCCTCATCGACTGCCCGCCCTCGTTGGGGCTGCTCACCATCAACGGCCTGGCCGCGGCATCCGAGGTCGTGGTCCCCATCCAGTGCGAGTACTACGCCCTCGAGGGCCTGGGCCAGCTCCTCCGCAACGTGGCCCTGGTCCAGAGCAACCTCAATCCCGCCCTCGAACTGGGAGCGATCATCCTGACCATGTACGACGCCCGCACCAAGCTGTCCGACCAGGTGACCAAGGACGTCCGCCAGCACTTCGGCCCCAAGGTGTGCCGCAACATCGTGCCCCGTACCATCCGGCTGTCCGAGGCGCCCAGCTTCGGCCAGCCCATCATCGTGTTCGATCCCACGTCCCGGGGCGCCATCGCCTACCGGGAGCTGGCCAAGGAGGTGAGCGGTGGCGCGCCAGGGCGGTCTCGGTAGGGGACTGGGGGCGCTGATCCCGCCCCGCGAGGTGGCGGGGGACGGGGCCTCGGTCTTCCAGGAGCTGCCGATCGGGGCCATCTCCCCCAACCCCCGCCAGCCCCGCACCCAGTTCGACGAGGAGACGCTGGCCGCCCTCACCGCCTCCGTCCGGGAGCTGGGCGTGCTCCAGCCCGTCCTCGTCCGGGCCACCGGCGGGGGCGCCTACGAGCTCATTGCCGGCGAGCGCCGCTGGCGGGCGGCCAAGCGGGCCGGCCTGGCCCTGATCCCGGCCATCGTCCGCACCGTCGACGACACCACCTCGCTCGAGCAGGCCCTGGTGGAGAACGTCCAGCGGGAGGACCTCAATCCCCTCGACGAGGCCGCCGCCTACCAGCAGCTCCTCGAGGACTTCCACCTCACCCACGACGAGCTGGCCGCCCGGGTGGGCAAGAGCCGGGCCGCCATCTCCAACACCCTGCGTCTGTTCCAGCTCCCGCCCACCGTCCAGCGCATGGTGGCGGAGGGCCGCCTCACCGCCGGCCACGCCCGGGCCCTGTTGACCACCCCCGACCGGGCCTTCCAGGAGAGCCTGGCCCAGCGCATCGTCACCGACGGGATGTCGGTCCGGGCCGTGGAAGAGGTGGCCCGCCAGCACAACGCCGACCGTGCCGCCGGCACCACCGCGGGCGCGGGGAGCTCCTCCGCCACCACCGGTCCCACCGGCCGCCTCCGCCCCCCCGGCCTCCTGGAGCTCGAGGAGCTGCTGTCGGCCCATCTCGACACACGCGTCTCGATCACCATGGGCGGCTCCAAGGGGGCCAAGGGCAAGGTCACCATCGAGTTCGCCACCCTGGAGGACCTCGAGCGCATCTACCGGGCCATGACCCCGCCTCGGGTCGAGCCCGACTAACCCGGCATCGACCGCCGTACGCTCCGGGTCACCAGCAGCGCGGCCAACGCCGTGGTCACGGGCACGGCGGCCACCAGGCCCAGGCTGCCGATGAGGGTCTGCACCACTTCCGCGGCCACCACCTCCCCGGTGATGACGTCTCCCAGCCGCCGGTCGGCCACCGTGAACACCACGAACAGGGGCAGGGCGGCGCCGGCGTAGGCCAGCACCAGGGTGTCGACGGTGGAGGCGATGTGGTCGCGCCCGATGCGCATGGCCGACCGGTACAGGTCCCGCCCCCCGGTCTCCGGGTTGGCCAGGTAGAGCTCCCACACCGCCGAGGCCTGGGTGACGGTCACGTCGTTGAGCACGCCGAGGGCGCCGATGACGATCCCCGCCAGCAGCAGCCCCCGGAGGTTGACCCGGCCGCCCAGCAGCCCCCGCAGGTAGGTGCCCTCCTCGGACGACAGCCCGGTGAGCTGGGTCAGCTCGACGAAGACCACGGCCAGGACGGCGGTGAGCCCCAGGGACAGCAGCGTGCCCAGGACGGCCGTCGTCGTCCGGGCGCTGACCCCGTGGGCCAGGTAGATGATGACCATGGCGATCAGCGACGACCCGACCACGGCCACGGCCAGGGCGCTCTCGCCGGCCAGGATGCCGGGCAGGACGAAGCGGACGAGCACGAGCAGGCTCACGCCCAGCCCGACCAGGGCCAAGGCCCCCCGCCACCGGGCCAGGCCGACCACGGCCACCGCGAAGATCAGGCCGAGGACGAGCAGGGGAGCCCGGCGCTGGTAGTCGGAGAAGTAGTAGGCCACTTCGCTGCCGGGATCGGCGGCCCGACCCAGGACGATCCGGTCTCCCTCACGTAGCGTGGGCTGATCGGGACCCTCCGTGATATCCAGCACCGTGGTCTGGCCCTTCTCCGGCCCGCTGTCCAGCCGGGCGGTCACGTCCCGGCACGTGAGCGCGACACCGGGCAGGGCCGAGGGGCACGGCACGACCGGCGCGGCCACCACCGTGGCATCGACCAGGTCCACCGGTGTCCCCAGGTCTTCCCCAGCGACCCGGACGGTGTTCGACGGTGGCCACAGCACCACCAGACCGATCACGGTGGCCGCGGCGAAGGCCCCGACCACGCCGGCCAGCACCCGGCGCAGCGGGGCGGGCAGGCGAAGGTCGGACGACGACAGGTGGGAGGGGCCGGCGGTCAGGCCGCCATTCTGGCCGTCCGCAGGCCCTCAGGCCCGGGCCGGACGGGAGCGCAGACGCCGGTTGAGGATGGCCAGGCGCTGGCCCGACGTGAGCCGCAGACGCGACGGCCGCTCGGCCAGGGCCCGGCTGACCACCCGGGCCACGTCGTCGGCCGACACGGGGGTCGCCTGGCGGCGCTCAGAACCGGTAGCCATGGCTTCTCCTTGCCTTTCGACGTACCGAGCGTATCAGTCCGGGAACCACCGCAGGAGGTCGACCAGCACCCTGGCCACTTCCTGGGCCACCAGCAGCTGGGCGTCGAAGGCCTCGGGCGTGGCCAACCGGCTGTCGGCGTCGACCGAGGAGCCGGCCAGCACGGCGATGACCTCGTCGCTGGCGTTGGTCACCGGCATGGCCGCCACCACGGCCAGGTCCCGGGCCCGCCGCTGTTGGGCCGGCGTCAGGCCGTAGGTGTCGTCGGACACCTCGTGCCCCCGCACCAGCACGTACTCCCCCGACGCCCACGCCTCGCCCACGGCCCCCGTCCCCACTTTCCAGCCCCGGCTCGGGCTGGGCCGTCCCTCGAAGGCGGGGAGCAGGAGCTGGCGCTGCTCGTCGAACAGGTACAGGTGGAAGGAGGCCCCGACCAGCGGCCCGCTCTCGGGCGCCAGGAGCCGGGACAGGGTCTCCGAGGCCAGGATCACCCGGGTGGCCGCCACCACGTGGTCCGCCTCCACGGTGGGGGCGGCTCCCGACTCGGCCAGGCCGGTGGAGACGACCCGGTCCTCGGCCAGGGTCAGCTTGAACCCGGTGGCCGGGCCCACCTCGGCGTTGAGCAGGCGGGGGAGGACGACGCCGAGGACGACCAGGCCGCTGCCGAAGACCAACAGGCCCACGGCGTAGACGTCGTTCCCGTCCGACTGGAAGAGCGATGCGACGAGGAGGACGGCGCCCAGCAGGACGAGAACGACGCTGCCGGCACGGGTGGCCATTCCGGCATGGTCTCAGGAGGGTGAGACAGCCACGCCCTCGGACGAGGACGCGGCTGATGACTGCCGAGGTCTACTTGGGGCCGGTGGCCGGGCCCATGCCGGGACCGACGTCCTGGCGGGCGCCCTCTTCCAGCAGCTCTTCGGCGTTGGCCGCGGCGTCGGCCGAGGTGGGACCGGTGCCCTGGACCCGCTCGCCGCCGGCACCACCGACGGTGCGGACCACGGACTCGTTCCCCTTGCCGTCGAAGACCGAGATCTCCGACACGCCGGTTTCCTCTGCGTACGGCGCCCGCACGCCCTCCCCAGGGCCGGCTCGGTGCTGGGGGTGGTCGGTGTCGCCGGCAACGCCTTCTTGACGGTTTCCTTGGTCGCTCATGCCCGCTACCTACCCAACGGCGCGAAGTCGTCAACCGCCCGGGGGTGGTTCGACGGCCAGGGGGTAGCGTGACCGGCGGTGGCC
>DATAAD010000019.1:0-6418 GCA_036260295.1 Acidimicrobiales bacterium
GCAGGCTGGACGCGCAGAGGATGACGAGCGGCCGGTTGTGCCCCATCATGCCCACGGTGTCGCGCACGCTGACCTTGGCCGCGCTCCGGACCACGGTCTCCCGCGAGGTGGCGAAGCACAGCAGGTAGAGGGCCATTCCCACGACGGCGAACACCATCGTCGTGATCGTCAGCGACCGCTGCAGGTCGCCGACTCCCGAGATCTGCGGTGAGACGACCAACGCGATCAGGAGGATGGTGAGGCTGGCGTCCACGATGCGTGCCGTCGACAGCTTGGCCCGCTCGTCGGGGTCCTGGGTCATGGCCGCGCCCAGTGAGCCGTAGGGGATGTTGACGAAGCTGTAGGCCAGGGAGAACAGGGCATAGGAGGCGCACGCCCAGGCCACCTTGGCCCCGTCGCCCAGCCCGCCCGGGATGGAGAACAGGGCCACGAGGAGCAGGAGGAGCGCCGGCGAGGCGAAGACCAGGTAGGGCCGGAACCGGCCCCAGCGGGTGTTCGTCTCGTCCACGGCCCGTCCGGCCACCAGGTCGGTGATGCCGCCCCAGATGCGCACGACGAGGAAGAGCGTTCCCGCGGTGGAAGCCGATATGCCGGCCACGTCGGTGTAGTAGATGAGCAGGAACGCCGAGGCCATGGCGAAGGTGAGGTTGTTCGCCGCGTCGCCGCTGGCGTAGCCGACGTAGTGGCGCAGTCGCAGCTTCACCGGCTCACGCTCAGATCGGAGGGCTGGGTCGAGGATGGCGGGTGCGGGCCCTCGCCCCGGTCACGATCAGCTCGACGCATGTGTCCACGTCGAGGGCGGTCGAATCCAGCATGAGGTGGTACAGGGCGGGGTCCCCGCCGTCCACGCCGTACACCCGGCTGACGTAGGACATCCGGGCGCCGTCCTCCGCCTTCTGGCGGGCCTCGGCCGTGGCCCGGTCGATGCCTTCGAGGGCCATGCGCTGGGCCACCCGGGCCTCCGGTGGCCCCCCGAGGTGGACGTGCAGCGCCCACGGGACGGAACGGAGGATGATCATCCCCCCTCGTCCGACGGCCACGCCGCCCGAGATGCTGGCCCGGGCCAGGAACTCCTCGATCTGGCCCCGTATGGACCGCACCTCGGCGTCGAGCTGCTCGATGCTCCCACCCGTCGCACCGCTGATGGTCGACGCCCGGCCCAGGCTGGCGGTGAGGCGATGCAGGCCGCGGCGCGGGGCCTCGTCGACATCCTCCACAACCGACTCCGGCAGTCCGGTCCGCCTGGCGACCGCCTGGGGGATGGCACGATCGAGGAACGGGACCCCCAGCTGCTCGGCGACCCGTGGCGCGATGACGCTGCCGGCCGCGCCGTACAAGGCGGCGACGGTCACCACAGGCGCGTGCTCTGCCACCCTCGGCCGCCTCCTCTCAGGACCCCAGGTGCTCCCAGTGTCCCTTCCCGAAGTGGGCGATGTCGTGGGCACCGTGGTCGGCCAGGATGCGCGCCGCTTCGGCTTTGTCGGCTTCGTCAGTGGGCACGGTCACGACCAGCCCTCCGGCGGCCACGTGGTCGCCCGACCGCAGGAGCACGTCGCGCTCGTCGCCCATCCACTCCATGATCCGGTACGTCCGTCCCCGCAGCCCGTGTTGCTCGCCGCTGACGTCGAGGCGTTCGGCGCCCTTGGGCCCACGCAGCACGTAAACCTGATCGGGAGGCACGCCGGCGTTGCCGAGTTGCTCGATGACGGCGGCGACGTCGCCCGGCCTGTCCATGTGGGCGAGGACGCGGTTCTCGGGGGTCGTCAGCAGTCCGTCCGGCGGTTCCCGAAAGCCGGTGTCGTCGTCGCTCCGCTCGACCACCATGACCTCCTTCGCCGTTGCTCGCCCTTCTGGAGGCTATCCTCCGCGGCCGCCCGGCCCCGACCCACGCAGTAGGATCGCCCGATGGCGGGCACGTACCGGATCGTCCTCTTCGACATCGAGGAACCCGCTCTCGACCGGGGGCGCGGGTGCGGTGGCGTGGAGGCAGGCCTTCCAGCAGCTCCATGGGATACCGGCCGACGTCCGGCGAGTACACCGACGCGGGCGTGACCGTGGCCACTGGCCAGTACGACGGGGCTTCCCGGCGGGAGTCGAGTGCGGGCCGTGCCGTGCCGGCGCTCGAAGAGGAGCTGCCCCTCCGTTGACTGGTGGAACGCACTTCGGCCTCACCGGCCTGGCGGTGATGGGAGCCAACCTGGCCCGCAACGTCGCCGGTCACGGCATCCCCATCGCCGTCCACAACCGGACGGCGAGCCGCACGGAGAAGTTCATGGCCGAGCACGGGGCCGAGGGGCCGATCGCGGGCACCGGGCCGGTCGCCGAGTTCGTGGCCGCCCTCGAGCGGCCCCGCACGGTCATGGTCATGGTGAAGGCCGGGCCGCCGGTGGACGCGGTGATCGACGAGCTGGTGCCGCACCTGGACGAGGGCGACACCATCGTCGACGGCGGCAACTCCCACTTCCGGGACACCCAACGGCGCACCAAGGCCCTCGCCGAGCAGGGACTGCGGTTCCTCGGGGTCGGCGTCTCGGGCGGAGAGGAGGGCGCCCTCCAGGGGCCGAGCATCATGCCCGGCGGCGACCGGCAGGCCTACTCCAACGTCGAGCACGTCTTCACGACCATTGCCGCCCAGGTGGACGGAACCCCGTGCTGCACCTACGTGGGGCCCGACGGGGCCGGCCACTACGTGAAGATGGTCCACAACGGGATCGAGTATGCCGACATCCAGCTGATCGCCGAGGCCTACGACCTCCTGCGCCACGGTGTCGGACTCGAGGTGGCCGAGGTGGCCGAGGTGTTCGACGGGTGGAACCAGGGCGACCTCGACTCCTTCCTCATCGAGATCACAGGCACCGTGCTGGCCAAGACCGACGAGGCCACTGGCCGGCCGCTGGTCGACGTGATCGTCGACGAGGCCGAGCAGAAGGGCACCGGCCGGTGGACGGCCCAGGACGCCCTCGAGCTCGGGGTGCCGCTCACCGCCATCACCGAGGCCGTCTTCGCCCGCACGCTGTCCGCCCGCCGCGAGGAGCGAGCCGAGGGGTCGCGCCGGCTGGCCGGTCCCCGGCCCGAAACGGCGGCCCACCTCGACCGCGGGTTCGTCGACGACGTCCAGCGGGCCCTGTACGCGTCCAAGGTTGTGGCCTACGCCCAGGGTTTCTCCCAGATGGCGGCCGCATCCGATGCCGAGGGCTGGGGCGTCGACCTCGGCGCCATGGCCACCATCTGGCGGGGCGGCTGCATCATCCGGGCCAAGTTCCTCGACCGCATCCGGGAGGCGTACCAGGCCGACCCGAACACGCCGAACCTCCTGTTCGTCGACTACTTCCGCGACGCGGTCGCCGACGCCCAGGAGTCGTGGCGACGGGTGGTCGCCACCGCCTTCGAGCGGGGCGTTCCCGTCCCCGCCTTCTCGTCTGCCCTCGCCTGGTACGACGGCTACCGCCGCGAACGGGGGCCGGCCAACCTCGTGCAGGGCCTCCGCGACTACTTTGGCGCCCACACCTACCGGCGCGTGGACCGCGACGGGACGTTCCACACCCGCTGGGCCCAGGACGGCACCGAGGTGCGAACGGACGCCTGAGGAGGTGCAGCAGGCTCGGATTCCCAGGATCTGCAGCTGGGCGTATGGAGACGCAACCGGGGTCGGCCAACGAGCGGGCGGGCCAGGTGAGGTAGCGCACGGCCAGGTTGGCGAGGGTCGCCAGGCGGTTTCGCCGGGTCAGCGGCCCCAGCCACCTGAGCCCGGTCAGCGAAGCCGGTAGAGGTCCTCGCCGGCCCGCTCGACGACCAGGGCATCGGGGTCGGCGGCCCACGACGAGGCGTCGACGGAGGCCGGGTCGAGGTAGTCGAGGTTGGCCGCCCGGACCTGCTCCTCGGGGATTCCCGTGGCCAGCGTCACCTTGACCCGGAACCGCTCCCCGTCGACCTCGTCGTACGAGCCGGCACCGCGAAGGTGGGTGGAGTGGGCCAGGTCGCCCCAGTGGAAGTCCTTGAAGCGGTCCCACTGCTTCACGAAGTAGTCCCGGCAGTGGTAGCCGATGGCGGCGATCTGGGGATGAGTCACGCTGATCTCGGTGATGTGGGGGGCGTAGAGCACCACCTCCCCGCCATC
The DNA here is from genome assembly GCA_036260295.1 of Acidimicrobiales bacterium. Classification (GTDB taxonomy): domain Bacteria; phylum Actinomycetota; class Acidimicrobiia; order Acidimicrobiales; family AC-14; genus CADCTB01. The sequence continues at coordinate 4,118 of DATAAD010000019.1, forward strand.
GGCCACCACGGGCTCGACCTTGTAGAAGCCCTTGGCGCCGGTCCAGACGTCGTCGTACATGAGAGGGACGATCGAGAGCACCCGCCGGACAGGCGCGTCCAGGTAGCGGACGTGGGTCTCGGCCGACACGTCGGCCGCCGCGGCCCACGCCGCCTGAGGATCCCCGAACGCCATGGCGTGCAGCGCCTCGGAGCCGGGATGGGTGACGACGCAGAACGCCAGCCGCTCACCCGGGACCATCGACGCCGCCTCGTCGATGAGCGCCCGCACCGGCGTCACCCCGCGGGTGCCGATGATCTCGGCGCTGGTGATCAGCGCCCCCAGCCAGTGGGACAGGTCGATGAGCTCTCGGCCGGACACACCCGGGAACAGGTACTTGTTGCCCCCCGAGAAGCCGACGACCTCGTGGGGGAAGACCGGGCCCACGATGAGGGTGACGTCGTGGTCGACGACGGCCCGGTTGACCCGGACATCCGTCGCGTGCCGCAGCATGCCGTTGGAGAGCTCGGCGATGCGGTCCTCGGTGATCGTCCCCACGGTGGCGAAGGTCGCCGGGTCCCACCACTCGTGGTTGAGGGCGGTCATGTCCTCGGCGCGGTAGCCCAGGTGGGCGGCCAGCGCCGGCTCCGGCAGTTTGGCGTGGGTGCCCAGGGCGACGACTACGGTCAGGCGGGTGACGCGGCGGGTCAGTGCCTGGTGGACGGCGGACAGCAGGAGAGGAAGGGGGCAGCTCCGTGTGGAGTCCGGGACGATCACGCACACGCTGCGCCCGTCGAGGTCGACCCCGCCCAGCTGCTCGTGGACGAACGCGGTCACCTGGTCGTCGCTCAGCAGCCCGGCGGGCCCACCGATGGTGGCCGCCGTGGTGGCGCCCGCGGGCATGGTCGCCGCCGTCGCGGCGCTGGAGAGCGCTGTCGCCGTCGTCACCGTGACCTCCAAACTACAGCCGTGAGCGGCGCCGCCCCGCCGCTCGCCTTGCACCCCGACCGGCTGCTCCCGGCCGACCCTGGCGTCCGGCCCATCGCCCGGCGGCTGTACGAGGCGGTGCGCGACCTGCCGGTGATCTCCCCCCACGGTCACGTCGACCCCCGCCTCCTCCTCGACGACGCGCCCTTCTCCGATCCGGCCACCCTCTTCGTCACCCCCGACCACTACGTCACCCGGCTCCTCCATGCCAGCGGCGTCCCGCTCGACGCCCTCGGGGTGGGCCAGGGCGCGCTGTCGGAGGACGCGTCGCGCCGCGTCTGGCGGCGGCTGTGCGAGCACTGGGACGTCTTTCGCGGGACGCCCGTGCGCTTCTGGCTCGAGGCCGAGCTGGCCGACATCTTCGGGATCGCCGAGCGCCCCGCGCCCGGGTCGGCCGACCGGATCTACGACCAGCTGTCGGCCCGGCTGGCCGAGGACGCCTACCGCCCCCGGGCGCTCTACGAGCGCTTCCGCATTGCCGCCCTGGCCACCACCGACGACCCGTGCGACGACCTGTCGCCCCACATCGCCCTGGCTGCCGACCCGACGTGGTCGGGACGGGTCCTGCCCACCTTCCGCCCCGACCGCTACCTGGAGCCGGCCGGGCCCGGCTGGGCCGAGGGGGTGGCCCGGCTCGGAGACGTGGCCGGCGTGGACACCGGGAACTACCGGGGCTACGTCCAGGCCCTGGAGCAGCGGCGGCGGCACTTCGTCGACCACGGTGCGGTGTCGGCCGACCACAGCCACGTCGACGTCGGCACCGACCCGCTCGACGAATCTGAGGCGTCGCGCATCTACGCCGCCGCCCTGGCCGCCAAGGCCACCGACGACGAGGCGCTCGCCTTCCGGCGCCACATGCTCTCGGAGATGGCCCGTATGTCCTGCGACGACGGGCTGGTGATGACGCTGCACCCGGGCGTGCGGCGGGGCCACCATGGGCCGACGGCGGCCCGGTTCGGGCCCGACACCGGACACGACATCCCCGTCCGGGTCGAGTTCACCGACGCCCTGCGACCCCTGCTGGAGCGGTACGGGACGTACCCCGGCTTCCACCTCGTCGTCTACACCCTCGACGAGACGGTGTGGTCCCGCGAGCTGGCCCCGCTGGCCGGCTTCTACCCGTCGGTCTACGTGGGCTCGCCCTGGTGGTTCCTGGACGCGCCCGAAGCCATCCGCCGCTTCCGCGCCGCGGTGATGGAGACGGCCGGGTTCTCCCGCACCGCCGGGTTCGTCGACGACACCCGGGCCTTCTGCTCCATCCCGGCTCGCCACGACATGTCCCGGCGGGTCGACGCCGGCGTCCTCGCCCAGCTGGTCGCCGAGCACCGCCTCGAC
>DATAAD010000020.1:0-13698 GCA_036260295.1 Acidimicrobiales bacterium
CCGAACCCTCCTTGATGGCGAAGTACACGGCGCAGATGGCGGCGAGGACCATGACGTCGGCCGTGACGAACAGCATGGTGCCGATGGTGCTGCTCCCCCGGCGGGGGCGCCCGGCCACCCGCCCGGGTGCCGGATCTCCGGTGGGCAGGACGACGGGCGCCTCGTCCGAGGCCGGGACGGGGAGGTTGTCGGAGGTGGCGGGAACGGCGACTAATGACATTGCGCGGCCTCCGGGAGCCCGACGGTCGACATCTAGGACGTTTCCTCCGGCAGGGGCGGGGTCCCCGCCGCCGAAGACTGCGCCTGGGCGATGCGCACGTCGCGCAGGGGCGTGTCGGAGCGGATCTCGGGCAGGGCGTCGAAGTTGTGCAGGGGAGGCGGAGACGTGGTCGCCCACTCGAGGGTCTGGCCACCCCAGGGGTCGGCACCTGCGGGCTTGCCCCGGCGGGCCACGATGCTGCCCACGAGGTCGAGGACGAGCACCAGAAGACCGAGGCCGACGATCGCGGCCCCGGCCGACACGGCGAGGTTGCCGAGCTCCCACTCGTCCCGGGAGTCGAAGGTCGAGGTGTGGATGAGCATGTCCTGGGCTCCGAGGAGGAGCATGCCCAGAACGGTGAGCAACGTGCCGCCCACGATGGCGAGGAGCTCGAGCTTGCCCAGGGCGTCGGACAGGCGGCGCCCCCAGATCTTCGGCCCCCAGTAGCTCAGGGCGGCGACGGCGCCGATCATGGCCGCGCCGAAGAACAGGGCGTGCTGCTGGCCCGTCTGCCAGTAGTTGACGTGGGCGTCGCGGCTGGCGTCGACCGCCGACACCACGGAGGCGGCCAGGCCCAGGCCGAGCACGGGCAGCATGCCGAGGGCCCACAGCATCGGCGTCGACGCGAAGCGGCGGCGCAGCTGGAACCGGTCGCCCTCCTTGCCGGCCACCCGTAGCGTGGCCAGCCAGTTGAGCACCAGCAGGGCGACGGGGGCCAGGACGGCAAGGCCGCCGACGATCCAGAGGGGGCGGGCCCGGGCCAGGGTGGTGACCTCGCTCCCCCAGCCGGCGAAGCTCAGCACGCCCACGCCGACCAGGGCGGCCGAGGCCCGGTCCCGGCTGAACAGGGGCCGGCCGGCGAAGGTGGCCACGATCTCGCTGACCGCGCCGAGGGCGGGGATGAGCAGGGCCCACAGCAGCGGATAGGCGCCGAACCAGAAGAGGCGGGGCCACAGCAGCGGGTTGCCGCCCCGGCTGCCGGTGAAGCCGCTGAACAGCGACGTGCCGTAGTGGCGGTCCAGGAAGAGCATGCCGAAGGCGCCGATCAGCACGGGTAGGGCCAGCAGGAGGACGGCGCCGGAGACCATCATCGACCAGCTGAACATGGGCACCCGGCGCAGCGTGAGACCCGGCGCCCGCAGCTGGAGGATGGTCACGGCCAGGTTGACGATCACCAGGATGGCGGCCAGGCACACCAGGGCCAGCCCGAGGAGGAGAAGGTCGGGCCCCTGTCCGCGCAGGCCGAGGCGCACGGGGATGGGGTCGCTCAGGGTCCAGCCGTGGAAGACGTCGGACTGGGTGGGGGCCAGGACCACCATGATCCCGCCGGCCAGGAACACCCAGAACGACATGGCCAGCAGCCGCGGGAACGGGACGCGCGCCGCCCCCACCTGCAGCGGGACGATCGCTGCTCCCAGGCCCAGCCACACGGGCAGGAGGAAGAGGAAGACCGACATGACGCCGTGCATGGTGAACAGCTGCCGGTAGGTCCGGTCGCCCACGATGTCGGCCTCGGGGGTGGCCAGCTGGGCCCGCATGACCAGGGCCAGGACGGCGCCGGCGACGAGGAACACCAGGGCGGCGGCCACGAACAGCGACCCGACGAACTTGTGGTCGGTGCCCCGGGGCCAGACCTCGGGGAGGACGGGCGCCGGCTGCGAGGGGCCCGGGGCGCCCTCGACGTCGGCTTCCTGGACCTCGGTGTCGGTCACTGCCATGTCCGCCGGACTCTATACAGACGCTCCCCGACCCTTCGAGTCGAGGGGGCGGCCCCCTCCGCTACGGTTCGCGTGCGCCTCCTTCTCCTGCACCTTCGAGCCTTGTCCGGTGGTGGCTGGGGGCCGGTGTGGCCGTCGTCGCCGTCGCCCTCAGCCCGCCGGTCGACGCCCGGGCCGACGCCACCCTCGCCGCCCACATGGCCCAGCACGTGGTGCTGACCATGGTGGGCGCCCCCCTCCTGGCCGCCGGGCTCCCCCGGATCCCCGGGATCCACCCCGTCGTGGCCTGGCTCCTGTTCGCGGCGACAGGTTGGCTGGTGCACTTCACTCCCCTGTACGAGACGGCCACCGAGAGCCTGCCCGTCCACGTCTTCGAGCACGCCCTGCTCCTGGGGACCGCCCTCCTCTTCTGGGCCCAGGTCGTCGGGCCGCCACCCCGCTCCCAGGGCCGCTCGGGCCCGGGACCCCGGCTCTCCCATCCCATGCGCCTGCTCTACCTGATCGTGGCCATGCCCCAGAACACCTTCCTCGCCCTGGCCATCTCCTCGTCCGGGCGGGTGCTGTACGACCACTACGCCGGGGGGCGGGACCCCCTGGGCGACCAGCGCCTGGCCGGGGGGATCATGTGGGTGGCCGGCGACCTCGTCCTGCTGGTCGCCGTGCTCCTGGTAGCCGCGGCCTGGGCTCGCCACGAGGAGCGGGAGACGAGGCTCAGGGAAGAAGCAGCTGATCGGCTGCCATCGCCCCGAACAGCAGGGTGATGTAGGTGATGGAGTACTTGAACAGGCTCATGGCCGAGTCCGGCACGTGGCTCCGGGCCAGCCGGACCGCCTTCCACGTGAACACGGCCCCCAGGACGACGGCGGCGGCCAGGTAGATCGGCCCCATCTCGCCCAGGGGCCAGAAGGCCAGGCTGGTGGCCCAGAGCACCACCGTGTACCCGACGATGCGCCTGGCCGTGTCGTCGAAGGTGGCGACCACCGGCAGCATGGGGACCTCGGCCCGGGCGTAGTCCTCGCGGCAGCGGATGGCCAGGGCCCAGAAGTGGGGCGGGGTCCAGGCGAAGATGATGGCGAACATGGCGAAGGGCGCCACGGCCAGCTCGTTCGTGACCGCCGCCCACCCCACGAGCACGGGGACGGCGCCGGCCGCCCCGCCGATGACGATGTTCTGGGTCGACGTCCGCTTCAGCCAGATGGTGTAGACGAGGACGTAGAACAGGGTGGCCGACACGGCCAGCCCCGCGCTCAACGGGTTGACCACCACGGCCAGCCAGACGGCGGCCACCAGCTCCAGGGCCACGGCGAAGACCAGGGCGTTCCGGGGGGTGATCTCGCCCGTGACCAGGGGGCGGCGGCTGGTCCGGCGCATCTTCCCGTCGATGTCGCGGTCGATCACCATGTTGGTGGCGTTGGCGCCCGCGGCGGCGAGGGTGCCACCGACCATGGTGGCGAGGACCAGCCAGGCCGAGGGCATGCCCCGCTCGGCCACCACCATGGCCGGGACCGTCGTCACCAGGAGCAGCTCGATGATCCGGGGCTTGGTCAGGGCGACGTAGGCCGCCAGCTTCCCCCGGGTGGGCGCCGCCGCCGGTACGGCTGCTGGAAGGGCGGCGGCCTCGCTCATCGTGCTCCGAGACTACGGCGAAGCGTCCGAAAGGGGAAAACGGGGCGCGGCCCCGTTGCGGTGGGCACCCGGCCCGGCGCGCGAGCCGCGGGCGTCAGCGCCGGCGGCGGGGCGGGGGCGGGGCGGGGGGCCGGGTGGTGGTCGTCGTCGTGGCCAGCGCTTGCGCCGGGTCCCGCTGCCAGTCCGGCGCGTAGTCGCCGTAACCGGAGCCACCGGTGATGCGCGCCAGCCCCGTCCCGTCCAGGTTGACGACGAAGAGCTTGCTGCCCCCGGCCTGGTTGCTCGAGAACACCAGCTTGGTGCCGTCCTGCGACCACGTCGGGGCGGTGGCGTCGGACCGCGTCCGGGTGACCTGGCGCTCGTCGTTGCCGTCGGCCGACATCGTCCAGACGTCGAACCTGTTCCCCGCCTGGCCGCGGGTGCTCTGGAAGGCGATCCTCGAGCCGTCCGGCGACCACACGGGGAGCTGGTCCTCCAGGGGGTCCTCGGTCAACCGGACCGGGTTCCCGCCGTCGGCGTTCATGACCCAGATGTCGTAGTTGTCCCCCCGGAGGCTGGTGAAGGCGATCTTGCCCCCGTCCGGGGAGAAGGCGGGCGACACGTCGGACGCCGCGTCCCTGGTGAGACGGGTCTGGTTCTTCCCGTCGGCGTCCATCACGTAGATCTCGAAGTTGCCGTCGCGGAAGCTGGCGAAGGCGATCTTGGACCCGTCGGGCGACCATTTGGCGTACCCGTCGCCGCTGGCGTGGTCGGTGAGCCGGGTCGGCTGCGTGCCGTCGGCGTTCATGACGTAGATCTCGAGGTTGCCGTCCCGATCGGACTCGAAGGCCACCTTCGTCCCGTCCGGGGACCACGAGGGGGACGAGTCGACCGACCGGCTGTTCGTCAGGCGCAGCACCCCCGATCCGTCGGTGTTCATGGAGTAGATGTCCAGGTCGTCCTCGCGGTCGCTGGCGAAGACGATCTTGCCCGGCCCGAGGCCGGTCGCGCGTTCGACGTCGTCGCGGCCCGAGCGCTGGAAGACGATGGCCAGCGCCCAGAGCAGGGTGACGGCGACGGCCACGCCGACGGCGACGGCGAGAGGGCCGGGCTCGTCGTCGGAGAAGGCGGAGACCATCGTGGTCAGTCTGCCAGGACCGCGCCGCGCGTCGGCGCCGCCACTTTCAGCCGTTCCCGGTCCAGGACGCGTAGGCGGTGGCGAACAGGGCGGGCATGCCGCCCGTGTGGAGGAACACCGTCCTGGCGCCGGGGGCGACCGACCCGTGGCGCCGGGCGGCGACGAGTCCGGCCATGGCCTTGCCCGTGTATACCGGGTCGAGGATGAGCCCCTCCGTCCGGGCCGCCAGCACGACCGCCTCCCGGCACTCGGTCGTCGGCACCCCGTAGCCGCCGCCCACCTGGCTCCTGTCGACCCACACGGGGCCGGTCGGCGGGGGCAGCCCGGCGAGGGCGGCGGCGGCGGCCGCCTTGGCCGGGACCTGGGTCTCGAGGTCGGCCCGGGCGCCCACGTCGATCCCGAGGACGAGGTCGAGGTGGCCCAGGCCGGCGGCCAGGCCGGCGTGGGTGCCGGCCGACCCGTCGGCGACGACGACCACGTCGAACGGCTCCCCGCCCCACGCCTCGACCGCCTGGTCCCGGAGCTCGAGGGCGGCTCGCACGTAGCCCAGGGCGCCGACCGCGGTGGCCCCTCCGATGGGGATCCGGTACGGCCGCCGGCCTGCGGCGGCCAGCCGGTCGGCCGTCTCGTCGATGGCGGCCTCCAGGGCGTGGTACTCCTCGGCCCCGTACCGGCCGTCACCGACCCAGACGACGTCGGGGCCGAACAGCTCCAGCAGGATGCCGTTGCCGCTCGGGGTGGCCGGCTGCGGGCCGGCCAGGACCACCACGCAGCCCAGGCCCAGCCGGTTGGCCGCGCCCGCCGTCATGCGCACGTGGTTGCTCTGGGCCCCGCCTCCGGTGACGAGCACGTCCGCTCCCTGGGCCACGGCATCGGCGCACAGGTACTCCAGCTTCCGCGCCTTGTTCCCGCCACCGGCCAGGCCGGTGAGGTCGTCGCGCTTCACCCAGAGGGCCCCCGGGGCCATCCCCAGCGCGGCGCCCAGGCGGTCGGCCGGCTCCAGCGGGGTGGGCAGCACGGCCATGGCGAGCCGCCGGTCGAGGGGCGAGGGCACTGGTCCGGGAAGCTAGCCCCGGGCCACCTAGCATGGGCGGTCGATGGGTTGGTGCCACGAGTTCGGCTGCCAGATCACGACGGGCTGCAACCATCCGATGAAGGCGGGCGCCGCGGCCTGCACCTGCGCGGTCTGCGACACCGTCTGCACCGGCCGCTTCTCGGGCTGCCCGGAGGTCTTCGCCCGCACGGTGGCCGTCACCGCCCCCTCACGCCCGGTAGCGTCGACGTCCGTGCCTTCGGGTCCCCCGCCGAGCGACCCTCCCCGCCCGGCCGCCTCCCGGCCGGCGGTGTCGCCGCCGGCCCCCGCCCCGGTGCCTGCGCCCGGGCCGCAGCCGGGCGGAGTGCTGTCGCGCGAGAACGGCGCCCGCATCCTCCACTGGATGAGGGCCGAGTTCGACGGGGTGAAGTCACAGCTCCACGCCGTGGCCAGCAGCCTGGCCCACCAGCAGGCGGTGGTGGCCGACCTGGCCGCCCACCGCAGCGGCGACATGAACCGCGCCCTCGCCGAGCTGGAGGGCTCGGCCGACCAGCTGCGCACCGAGGCGTCCCGCATGCGCCGCGACGCCGGGGGCCTGCAGGAGGACGGGGCCGAGCTGCGCCGGGAGTCGGCCCGGCTGCGGGAGATGGAGCGCGACATGGCCGAGCGGCTGCCGCAGGTGGTGGCCGAGGCCGTCCAGCCCGAGCTGCGGGCCGCCCTCCGCGAGGTCGAGGCCATCACCGCCGGTCTGCGAGAGGAGGCCTCGCAGCTGCGGGCCATCCGCGACGGCCTCAACGACCAGCTCCCCCGGCTGGTCGAGGCCGCGGTACGGGAGGCCATGGCCAACTTCACCCCCCAGCAGGGGGCTCCCGGCGGGGCCAGGTCGTCTCCGTCCAAGTCGGCGCCCGAGGCCAACGGCTTCGCCGGCGAGACGCCGCCGGCGGGGATCGGTGCGACGGGTGTCGGGGGGGCCCTGGCCGACGAGCCCACCGAGGAGGCGGTGCCGTCGGCCTTCGGCGCCCCTCCCGCGGCCCGGCCGGCGCCGGTCGCCGCCGCCGACGGCGGGGTGGGCGAGGACCCGCTGGCCTGCAGCCTTCCCGGGCTGGTCGTCGGGCCGTCCCTGGCCCTGGGCGTCAGCGAGGCCCTCAGGCGGGCGGGGCTCCGCCGCCGCCGCCGGCGCCGGGCCAACCGGCCGTCGCCCGGGCTCCACCGCCGCGACCCCTTCGCCACCCAGCTCACCCGCCGCATCGACCGCTACGGGCGGGCCCGGGCCGATCTGGCCGCCGTCCGCCCGAGCGGGCCCGGGAGCAGCGCCAAGGGCCCGGCCACCCCCCCGTCCACGGTGGCCATCGGCTTCCGGGACGCCGAGGAGGTGGCTCTCGACCTGGCCGAGACCGGCACCCTGGCCCTCCTCGGGCCGGCGGCCGCCGACGTGGCCCGGTTCCTGGCCACGTCGTTCCTGGCCCACGCCGGGCCGGCAGGAGGCGAGGCGGTGGTGGTGGGCGACCTGCTGCCGCCCGCCCAGGCGTTCCCCGGCCTCAGCCAGCCCAAGGACGTGGGCACCGCTCTCGCCCGCCTGGCCGAGGAGCGCGAAGGCAACCGGTCGGGCGTCCCCGTCCTCGTGGTCGCCCGGGAGGCGTCGCCCGAGGACCTCGAGGCGCTGGCCCGCCTCCGCTCCGAGCAGGACGGGAGGGCCGTGCTCGCCGTCCTGGTCGACACCGCCCCCCAGGGGGCCTCGATCCTGCGACTGGAGGCCAACGAGCGGGTAACCGACGCCGGCGAGGAAGGGTCGTCCCTCGCCACCCGCCTGGCCGGCGCCCGGCTGTACACCCTCGGCCGGGAGGCGGCCAGCGAGCTGTTGGCCGTGCTGGCCAGCGCCCGCACGGACGACGACGTCGTGACCGCCGTGGTGGAGCAGGCCGAGCCCTTCGAGGTCACCGTGGCCGAGTCACCCAGCGTCTCGGTCCAGCTGCTGGGGACGTACCGGATCGACGTCGCCGGGGTCGAGATCCGCGCCGGGCTCCGGGCCAAGGCCCGGGAGCTGCTGGCCTTCTACCTCCTCCACCCGGCCGGGACCACGCTCGACGCCGCGGTGGAGGCCCTGTGGCCCGAGGCCGACCCCGGCCGGGGGTCCGAGTGGTTCTGGACCGCGCTGGGCAACCTCCGCAGCCGCCTGCGCGACGCCACCGGGGAGAAGAAGCTCAAGGTCATCGAGCGCGACGGCGACCGCTACCGGGTCGAGCCCCTGTTCGACGTCGACCTCTGGCGCCTGGAGCAGGCCCTGAGCGACGGCGCCACCGGCGCCGAGGCGGCCCGGGCCGCGGCCTACGACCGGGTGGCCCAGATCTACACCGGCGACCTCCTCGCCGGGGCCGACTGGGCGTGGGCCGAGACCCCCCGCGAGGACCTGCGCCAGCGGGTCCTCGACGTCCTGGTCTGGCTGGGCGACGTCCGCTGGGCCTCGGGCGACGCCCGGGGGTCGTGGCAGGCGCTCCAGCGGGCGGTCGAGGTCGACCCCTACGCCGAGCAGATCTACCGGCGCATCATGCGCCTCCAGTCCAAGCTCGGCCGCCCCGACGACGCCGCCGCCACCTTCCGCCGGCTCCAGGCCCGCCTGGTCGAGATCGACCTCGAGCCAACGCCCGAGAGCGAGAAGCTCTTCGCCGAGCTCTGCGCCACCGGTTAGCGCTAGCGCCCGCTCAACACCTGCAGCACGTGCTGGGCCAGGGTGACCAGGGCCGGGCAGCCGCCGCTGCGCACCGGGACGGACGCCGAGAGCAGGTAGCGCTGCCCCCGGGCCTCGATGAGGGTGACGTCGAGGCAGTCGTCACCCGGCACCCAGCCCGGCTTGCCGTAGATCCTGGCCGTGGGGCCCAGCACCCGGGCCACGGCCGGCTCGAACCAGCCCTCGGCGCCGAGCAGGGCGTCGCTCAGGGCGGCGGCGTCGGCCGCCGAGATGCGGAACCGCTCGGACTCCGGGATCTCGTTGTGGAGCACCACCCGCCGGATGGACTCGCTCATCTCGAAGAGGGTCGAGCAGTTGACCTGGGCGCAGGACGTGTCCCGGGTGGCGGTGCGGGCCGGGATGGTCGCCGTCCGCCCGCCCTCGGACAGGGTCACGGCCGGCGTGCTGCGGACATTCCCCCCTGCCGTGTAGGACTTCTGGATCACTGTCACCGGGAAGCCCCGGGCCGGGGTCAGGAACTGGTTGTTCAGCCAGTCGACGCCGGCCAGGCGCACGAGCAGGTCGTAGTCGGCGTTCGAGCTGACCCGGATGGCGCCGTCATAGATCGACTTGATGGTGCGGGGGGCCCCGTTCCCGAACTGTACGGTCGCCGCCCCGGTGAAGCCCTGGGCCCCGACCAGCTCGAGCGCCCCGACCGCGGGCAAGACCTTGATCGACGACGCCGGCCAGAAGTTGGCGGCCAGGGCGCCCCCTCCGGCCTGGTAGTCGTCGTAGGCCAGGCCGCCCCCCTCCCGCGTGATCTTGGCCGCGTACACCGCCGCCCCCACCGGCACCTGGTAGCCGAGGGCGCGCAGCGGCGTCTCCAGCTGCTTGGGGTTCGAGAGCGGGAGGGCGTTGGGGCCGGCCAAGCGCGAGACCGAGGCCGCCACCGGCCCCCCGCCGCCGCCCCCGGTGGTGGCCCGGCCCCCGGCGATGAAGGCCAGCGGCGCCGGAGCCCGCGGCGACGACCGGACGATGACCGCCCCCCCGGCCACGACGAGCAGGGCGGTGATGGCGCCGGCCAGCGCGATACGGAAGCCGATCACAGGACGTGAATGGCGGAGACCACCCGTCCGCCGTCGAGGTCGAGCGTCCCCAGGGTGTGGTTCGGCTGCGACCGGCGCTCGGTCGGGGAGCCGGGGTTGAAGAGACGCTGGCCGTCCACGCCGGCATCGTCCCACGGGATGTGGCTGTGACCAAAGACGACCACGGCGGCGTCGGGGAACCGGCGGCGCATGCGACCGGCGCGTCCGGCCGACGGACCGCTGTCGTGGACCATGGCGATGCGCACCCCGTCGAGCACCAGCGACTCGGTTTCGGGGAGGAGCCCGACCAGCTCGGCATCGTTGTTGCCGAGCACGGCATTGACCGGCGCGAACCCCCGCAGCTCGTCGAGCACCTCGCCGACCACGATGTCGCCGGCGTGGAGGATGACGTCGGCCCGGTCCAGGTGGGCGTAGGCCGCGTCGGGCAGGCGCCGCTTCCCGCCCCGGCGGATGTGGGTGTCGGAGAGAACCACGACGTGGGTCGCCACAGGCTGTAACGGTACGCTCGACCGCTCTTGGATCCCGTGCAGGCCCTCCAGCGCATCGCCTACCTCCTCGAGCGGTCCGGCGCGCCCACGTACCGGGTCCGGGCCTTCCGGGGGGCGGCGGCGACCCTGGCCAAGCTCGACCCCGCCGACCTGGCCGAGCGAGCCGCCACCGGCCGGCTGCGGGCCCTGCCCGGCGTGGGCCAGACGACCGAGGCGGTGGCCATGGAGGCCCTGGCCGGGCAGGTTCCGGGCTACCTGGCCAAGCTCGAGGACGAGGTGGGGGCGGCGGCGGCCGAGGAGGGTATCGTCCTCACCGGGCGCAGCGCCGAGATCCGGGCCGCCCTCCGCGGCGACTGCCACACCCACTCCGACTGGTCCGACGGCGGCAGCCCCATCGACGAGATGGCGAGGGCGGCCCGAGCGCTGGGCCACGAGTACATGGTCCTCACCGACCACTCACCCCGCCTCAAGGTGGCCAACGGCCTGACCGCCGAGCGGCTGACCAAGCAGCTCGACGTGGTGGCCGAGGTGAACGAGGAGGTGGCCCCCTTTCGGATCCTGACCGGGATCGAGGTCGACATCCTCGAGGACGGCTCCCTCGACCAGACCGACGAGCTGCTCGCCCGCCTCGACGTGGTGGTCGCCAGCGTCCACTCCAAGCTGCGGATGGAGTCGGCGGCCATGACGGAGCGGATGATCGCCGCCGTCCGCAACCCCCACATGGACATCCTCGGGCACTGCACCGGCCGGCTCGTCACCGGCAAGGGGCGGCCCCAGTCCACCTTCGACGCCGACGCCGTGTTCGCCGCCTGCAGGGAGACCGACACCGCGGTCGAGATCAACTGCCGGCCGGAGCGCCTCGACCCGCCCCGCGCCCTGCTGCGCAAGGTGGTGGCCGCCGGCTGCCGGGTTTCCATCGACACCGACGCCCACGCGCCCGGCCAGCTCGAGTGGCAGCCCTACGGCTGCGTGCGGGCAGCCGAGTGCGAGGTCCCCGTCGAGTCGATCGTCAACGCTTGGCCGGTGGAGAAGCTGGTCGAATGGGCGTCGACCCACAAGGCCGGCTGAACACCGGTCCTCCCGCCCTCATTTCCTGCTTTCAGGTGCTTCGGTTCTCGACGTCGGACGGCAGCTGCCAATCGACCACGATCTCGCGCCACGTGTCGTCCTTCGGTGGAGCGAGAAGAACGGCTGCCGGCTGGTACGGGCGGACGAGAGCGGTCGTCTCTCGGGTCGCCGTCTGGATCGGGGACATGCACACCCCCTCGGGGGCCGGCTCGCTTCGACCCGTAACCGTGAATACACCCCTCGCGAGGAGTTCGTCAAGGGGTCCGGAGGACAACCACGCTTTCCGGTGAAAGGACGCCCGGATCCTCCCCCACGTCGCCGGAAGAGAGCACTGGCGCGCCGGAGGGAATAGGGACCGTCGTCGGCTCGTCGCCCAGGTTGCACGCCACCGCGATAGGCCCGTGACGGAAGACGAGCGACCGTCCGTCCTCGTCGTACACCACGCTCACCGTGTCGAACCGACCGTCGGACAGCTCCGGCGTCGACCGGCGCAGGGCGATCAGGTCTCGGTGCCACTGGAGCAGCTCGGCATGCGGTGACTGCGACACCTCGTCCCAGTCGAGCTTGGACCGGCGGAAGGTCTCGGGGTCCTGGGGGTCGGGTACCTCGGACGGATCCCACCCGAAGGACTCGAACTCGCGCCGCCGGCCCTCGGTGACCGCCTTCCCCAGCTCGGGGTCGTCGTGGTCGGTGAAGTACTGGAACGGGGTCGACGCCCCCCACTCCTCGCCCTGGAAGAGCATGGGCACCCAGGGACCGAGGAGGACGACGGCGGCCGCCACCTTGAGCAGGTCGTTGCTCAGGAGCATGGAGCTGCGCTCTCCCGTGGCCCGGTTCCCGATCTGGTCGTGGTTCTGCAGGTAGCCGAGGAAGCGGGTGGCGGGGATGCCGGCGGGCGTGCGGCCGTGGCGCCGCCGGCGGTGGGGCGAGTAGCCGCCGTCGTAGACGAAGGCCTGGCGCAGCGCCTTGGCCAGCTGGCCCACCGAGCCGAAGTCGGCGTAGTAGCCGGCCCGCTCGCCCGTGAGCAATGCGTGCAGCGCGTGGTGGAAGTCGTCGCTCCACTGGGCGTCCATGCCGTAGCCCCCGACCTCCCGGTCGGCCACGACCCGCGGGTCGTTCAGGTCGCTCTCGGCGATGAGGAACTTGGGCAGGCGCAGCTCGGCCTCCAGGTCGTCCACCCGGTTGGCCAGCTCCTCGAGGATGTGCAGGGCCGACGTGTCGACGATGGCGTGGACCGCGTCCAGCCGCAGCCCGTCGGCGTGGTAGTCCCGCAGCCACATCAGGGCGTTGTCGATGACGAACTCCCGCACGGGGTCGCTGTCGGGACCGTCCAGGTTCACCGCCTCGCCCCAGGGCGTCCCGTACTTCTGGGTGAAGTAGGGGCCGTACTCGCCCAGGTAGTTCCCCGAGGGTCCCAGGTGGTTGTAGACGACGTCGATGATCACGCCCAGGCCTCTGGCGTGGCAGGCGTCGACCAGCCGCTTCAGCCCCTCGGGCCCGCCGTCGCCCGATTTCGGGGCGTAGAGGTCGACCCCGTCGTAGCCCCACCCCCACCGGCCGGGGTACTCGACCACGGGCAGCAGCTCCACGTGGGTGACGCCCAGGTCGACCAGGTGGTCGAGCCGCGGGATGACCCCCTCGTAGGTCTCGTCGGGCGAGAAGGTGTCGACGTGGAGCTCGTAGACCACCGCCGCGGCCAGGGGGACGCCTCCTCGCCAGAGCCGGTCGGTCCAGGGGAAGGCCGAGTGGTCGACCAGCCGTGACGGCCCGTGGACGCCCTCGGGCTGCCAGGGCGACCTGGGGTCGGGACGGGGGTCGCCACCGTCGAGGGAGTAGGCGTAGTCGTCGCCCGGGCCGGCGTCGAAGACCAGGGCCGAGTACCACCCGAGCTCGTCGGGCCCCTCGAGGGGATGGCGTTCGGTGCCCCGGAGGACGACGTCGACACGAGAGGCGCGCGGCGCCCACACCCGGAACAGGTTCATGCTCAGTTCCTGACCAAAAGGGCGACCGGGAAACCCGACAGCAGGTCCGAGAGGGCGATGGCACCACCCTCGACCCCCGCTCCGCCCAGGGCGTCGGTCCACCGGCCGCCAGGCAGGTCGACCGAGGTGTCGCCCCACCCGTCCCGCAGTCCGAGCACCAGCCGGGGGACGACCACCGCCGCGTCGTCCTCCCCGCGCACGAAGGCGACCACGTTGGCCGCGTGCGACCCGCCGGCGGCCAGCGGTCGGTACCCCGCGCCGGGCCGGATCCGGTCGCGGACCCCGAGCGCCCGGTGCATCAGCCAGAGCTTGGGCCCACCGTGCTCTCCGCTCTCGGCCGCTGTCGTCGGGTCGTCCCAGGCCAGAACGTCAGCGGCCGAGGCTGCCCGCACCTTGTCCAGCAGCCGGCGGCGGAGGTCGTAGTCGACGGGGCGGCGGTTGTCGGGGTCGACCAGGCTCAGGTCCCACAGCTCGGTGCCCTGATAGACGTCGGGCACGCCGGGCGAGGTGAGCTTGAGCAGCAGCTGGGCCAGCGACGTAACCCGCCCGGCCTCGACCAGCGGCCCGACGAAGGCGGCCAGGTCGGCGGCGAACTCGGCGTCGCCGACCACGGCCCGGACGAACTCGGCGAGAGCC
>DATAAD010000021.1:0-4173 GCA_036260295.1 Acidimicrobiales bacterium
GTCCACTCGGCGGATGTGGTCTGTCGGAGGTCTACTCACCCTCCTCGGACCTGCCCTCCCCTTCTGACCTGCTCTTTTCCTTGTCGGGAAGGCGGGACTTGAACCCGCGGCCTCAGCGTCCCGAACGCTGCGCGCTACCAAGCTGCGCCACTTCCCGGTGGACCGATGCTACTTCAGTGCAGCGCGACGGTGGGAGGGCGATACGCGGCGTCCTCGTAGGTGCCCCCGGCCAGCAGCGTTCTGATGGCCCGGGCGAGGCGCAGGGGGTCGAGGGGCTTGACCACCCAGCCCTCGGCGTCGGAGCGGCGGGCGAGGAAGACGTCGGCCCGGCGGTCGAGGAGCATGAGGACAGGGATATGGGGCAGGCGGCCGGCACCGTGCTCGAGGTGGAGGTCGAGGCAGACGGCCATTGCCCCCATCCGGCCGATCTGCTGGTCGAGGATCACCAGGTCGGGGGTGGACTCGTTCACCGCGGGCCGGACGTCCCTACCCTCGGTCAGCTCCCGCACCGTGATGGCCGGGTCGGGCATGGCCGCGATCACCGATTCCCGCACGTTCGGCGAGTCGCTGACCACCATGACCTCGGGCATGCCGGGAGGGTACTGCCCCTGGCCCATGGGTAGCATCCTGCCGTGCTTCACATAGAGCTTGAAAAGCGTGAGGACTACACCATCTGCCGTCCCGTTGGGGAGCTGGACGCCTACACCGTCGGCCAGTTCCGCGAGGCCCTCGGCGAGCTGGCGTCCGAGCCCAAGCTCCTCATCGACATGTCGGAGGTCCCCTTCGTGGACTCCGCCGGCCTCGGGGCCCTCATCGGTGGCATCCGGCGGGCCCGCGAGGCCGGTGGCGACGTGGCCGTGTGCTGCAACCGGCCCACGCTCGTCCGCCTCCTCCACACCACCGGCTTCGACCGGATCGTCACCGTCACCGACACCATGGCCGAGGCCGCGGCGTCGCTGACGAGCGACGACGATCAACCGGCGAACACGTAGGCCGCCACCCGGGCCAGCCCGGGCAGGTCGTGCACGTCGGTCTCCAGCTCGGGCACCCGCACGGCCGCCGCCCCGAGACGCTCGGCCAGGGCGGCGACGTGGGTCTCCTCCCCGTCGGCCAGGCGCGACAGCTCGGACACGTTCCGGTAGAGCGGGGCCAGGGCGGGCGAGGCCGCCGGCGGTGCGCCCACGGGCGGGAAGCGGGGGTGCATCCGGTTGGCCACCAGTGCCTCCACCCCGATCCCCACGTCGCCCAGCTTCTCGGCGAAGAGCTCCGCCTCCCGAGCTGCGTCCCGCCGTGGGGCGGTGACCAGGACGAACGCCGTGCACGGGTCGACGAGAAGGTCCTGCACCCGCTGGGCCCGCTGGCGGAAGCCCTCCTCCATCCCCTCGAAGGCCTGGAAGAAGGTGACGGCGTCGGAGACCACCTCCGTGCCCACGACCCTGCCGATGGTGCGCAGGAAGGCCTGGGTGGCCACGTTCACGGCCCGTAGCCCGGTCCGGGCGGGGAGCATGAGGAGGCGGAACAGGCGGTTGTCGAGGAACCGGGTGAGCCGGCGGGGGGCGTCGACGAAGTCCAGGGCGTTGCGGGTGGGCGGGGTGTCGACCACGACCAGGTCGAAGCGGTCGTCGCCGTGGAGCTCGAACAGCTTCTCCATGGCCATGTACTCCTGGGTCCCGGAGAGGGCGCCGGCGATGTTCCGGTAGAAGCGGTTGGCCAGGATGGCCTCGGCCTGCCGGGCGTCGGGGGCGTACCGCTCGACCAGGCCGTCGAACGTGCTGCGGGGATCGAGCATGAGGGCCCAGAGCTCCCCCGGCCAGTCGCCGTCGATCCGCTTGGGTGTGTCGGTGAGCGAGTCGAGCCCGAGGGCGTCGGCCAACCGCTTGGCCGGGTCGATGGTCACCACGACCGTCCGCCGGCCTCGGCGGGCCCCTTCGACGGCCAGAGCGGCGGCCACGGTGGTCTTGCCCACCCCTCCCGGCCCGCAGCAGACCAGGATCGAACGCTCGGCGGCGAGCTCGTCCAGGGCGGCTATCGGGAGGCTCCCGTCCTGGTCGGGAGCCGCTCGATCTCGGCGGCGAGGGCGGCGGCCAGGTGCTCGACGTCGGCCGGGACGAGGTCGACCGTGAACAGCGAGGGGAGGTGGAGCTGGGGCAGGGGGAGAGCGGCGGCCAGGCGGGCGACCTGGGCCTGCTGGAGCGCCTGGCGGCGGGCCCGGAACTCGGCGGCCACGGCCAGGGTGGGCGCGTCGTCCCCCGCGGCGGAGGGGTCGGCGTCCAGCCCGTCCAGCACGGGGTAGAGGCCGTTCACCACGACGGGGGCCAGGTCGACGCCCACCCGGTCCTCCAAGGCGAAGGCGGTCTCGACCACCTCGTTCACCGGCGTCTCCTCGGGCAGGGTCACGAGCAGGACCCGGCAGCGCGAGGGATCGGTGACCATGGCCATGACCTCGTCGGCCTGCTCACGCACGGGCCCGGCCCGCACCATCTCGCTCATCCCCTTCGGGCTCATCAGGAAGCTCACGGCATGGCCGGCGGCAGGGGCGTCGAGGAGGATGAGGTCGGCCACCCCAGCCCGCTCGAGCTGCTTGACCTTGCCCAGGATGAGGATGTCCTTGATGCCCGGGGCCGCGGTGGACACCACCTCGACCAGGCCGCCCTTGACCAGCCGCTTCGAGATGCGGCGCAGGCCGTGCTCCTCGAGGTACTCGACCAGGGCCACGTCGGGTGTGAGCGACCGGGCGCGGATGCCCGGCGCCAGCTCCCGCTCGTCGTACTCCAGCTCCTCGGTCCCGAAGGCGGCGGACAGGCCGCTCTTGCCCTCGACCTCGACGATGAGCACGGAGAGACCCAGGCCGGCGGCCAGGCGGGCCAGGGCGGCGGTCACCGTGGTCTTGCCCACGCCGCCCTTCCCGGCCACGACGACCAGACGCGACTGCGTGCAGAACGCCCGAGGATCCACTGAGGTCGAGCCTGTCAGAACTGGTTGCCCTGGGGCACCCGCAGCTGCTGTCCCGGGAAGATCCGGTTCGGGTCGCTCAGCTGGTTGCGATTGGCGGCGAAGATGCGCAGGTAGAGGCTGGCGTCGCCGTAGGCCTCCTGGGCGATGCCGGACAGGGTGTCGCCCGGGACGACGGTGCGGACCGAGAACCCGAAGTAGCCGGGGACCAGGTACTCGCCGAACACGACAGGAACCACGACCAGGTTCCCGGGGACGTCGTCTCCCCCGGCGTCGAACACCTCGACGAAGCCTTCGGGTGTGGGAGGGACGCCGGGCAGGTCGACCGCGGCCTGGAAGTTGGCCAGCACTCCGGCCCCGCCCGTCGTCACGAAGCTGCGGGCCAGCTGGGCGGCGTTGCCGTCACGGATGCGCAGGCCGATGGTGGCCTCGAAGCCGGTGCCGACCCCGGCGACGAGGACCCGGTTGTCGACGATGTCGAACGGCGCAGGCTGCTGCACCGTGATCGCCGGGTACATCGCCATACCACCATCAGGCTACGCCCGTGACGCAAGGTCACCAAGCACCTTGTCGCCCAGTGCCCGGGTGGCCCGACGGTTGAGCTCGGCGCCGGCCACCGCGCCGGCCATGAGGGGGATCCACGAGGCCGTGTTGCGCACCGCCCGCGCCGCCAGCCGGCGCTGGAGCACCTTCGCCAGCTCCCGCCGTGGGGCGCGGCTGAGCACCTGCCCGACCCCTCGGCCCTCGGCCCAGGCCACGACGATCGCCGTGGAGTCGGTGACCTGCGTCCCGTAGGCCTCGTGCAGCTCGGCAACCAGCTTCAGCTCCACGGCGACGACCGCCAGCGTCTCGGCGACCAGCTCGGCGGGGAGGGCCACCCAGGTGGGCGGGGCGACGGAGTGGGCGCCGGCCAGGGCCCCGGCGGCGGCGCCGAAGCCCGCCGTCCGGTGGCTGGCCGAGCGGATCAGCTCCTCGGCCAGGGCCCGCCCCGTCCGGCCGCCGTGGGCGGCGCTCAGGGCGGCCACGTCGCGCACGGGGATGTGGGGGGCGGCGTCGAGGAGGGCGTCGGCCAGCCATCGCCCCGACGCCACGGGCTTGGCGCCGGCCGCCCTGACGGAGGAGCCGACCAGCTTGACCGTGCGCGCGAACGTGGCCCGGTCGGCCCCGCCTCCGGCCAGGCCGCCGACGGCCCGTCCCAGGTCCTCCTCCGCAGCCATCGAG
>DATAAD010000022.1:0-11566 GCA_036260295.1 Acidimicrobiales bacterium
CCCAGGTCCAGGGCCCAGGTGACCACGGCGCCGGCGTTGGAGGAGGTGCAGACGGCGCCGCCCTGCCGACCGACGAAGGCCTTGAGGGCGGCCGAGGAGTTCATGTAGGTGATGGGGACGATGCGCTCGATGTCGGTGACCGCGGCCAGGGCGTCCCAGGCTTCCTCGACCGAGTCGAGGTCGGCCATGTCGGCCATGGAGCAGCCGGCGTTCAGGTCGGGGAGGACGACGGTGCGCTCGCCGCCGGTCAGGATGTCGGCCGACTCGGCCATGAAGTGGACGCCGCAAAAGACGATGTACTCGGCCGTGGAGCCGGCGGCCAGCCGGGAGAGGCCGAACGAGTCGCCCCGGGCGTCGGCCCAGCGCATGACCTCTTCTCGCTGGTAGTGGTGGCCGAGGATCAGAAGCCGGTCACCGAGGGTGGCCTTGGCCGCACCGATCCAGGACGCCAGCTGTTCCTGGCTGGCCGCGACGTAGCGCTCCGGGAGCGCCCCTTGAATCCGCACCATGTGAGTCTCCTGTCGAGAACTCCGAATTCGGCCGGCGGAGACAGCCTGGTCGCCTCACGCGGGGATGTCGGCCTCGGAGCTGATATGTCGCCGGATACCAGGCCGGCGTACGAAGCAGTCTATTCGGGCCAGGCCGCTTGCGCTCGGGAAACCCTTAGCCTGGACGGGTGGTTCAACGCCCGCCCGCCGGCACCATTCCCGATGTCCCCGGCTCCTACCAGTTCAAGGACGCCGACGGCCGGGTCATCTACGTGGGGAAGGCCCGCTCCCTGCGGTCGCGGCTGTCGAACTACTTCGGATCCCCGTCGTCCATGCCGCCCCGGACGGCGCAGATGGTCGCCGCCGCCGAGTCGGTCGAGTGGATCCAGGTGCGCAACGACGTCGAGGCCCTCATGCTCGAGTACAGCCTCATCAAGCAGCACCGTCCCCGCTTCAACATCCGGCTGCGGGACGACAAGAGCTACCCGTTCCTGGCCATCACCACCGACGACGAGTGGCCCCGGGCCATGGTGATGCGGGGGAAGAAGCGCAAGGGTGTGACGTACTTCGGTCCCTACGGCCACGCCTACGCCATCCGGGAGACGCTCGACCTCCTGCTGCGCACGTTCCCCATACGCACGTGCAGCGACAACAAGTTCCGTCACCACGAGCGCCTGGGCCGGCCCTGCCTACTGTTCCACATCGAGAAGTGCACCGGTCCCTGCGTCAAGGAGGTGGAGAAGGAGGAGTACGACCGCCTGGTCGGGGAGCTGATCGACTTCCTGTCGGGCGACACCCAGCCCGTCGTCCGCCGGCTCGAGCAGCAGATGAAGGAGGCGGCCGGGGCCCTCGAGTTCGAGCGGGCGGCCCGCCTGCGCGACCGGCTGGCCAGCGTGCGCAAGGCCATCGAGAAGCAGGCCATGGTCACCGAGCGCCCCGAGGACCTCGACGTCATCGGCATCTCGGGCGACGACCTCGAGGCCGCGGTGCAGGTCTTCTACGTGCGCAAGGGCCGGGTCATGGGGCGCAAGGGGTTCGTGGTCGACAAGGTGGAGGACGTCACGCCCGAGCAGCTGGTCAGCCACGTGCTCGAGGGCCTCTACTACGACGCCGACCCCTCGTCCGTGCCAAAGGAGGTCCTGGTCCCCGACATGCCGGACGACCCCGACCTGTACGTCGAGTGGCTGTCCGGGCAGCGGGGGTCGAACGTCCGCATCCGGGTGCCGCAGCGGGGCGACAAGCGGGCGCTGCAGGCCATGGTGACCCAGAACGCCAAGGAGGAGTTCGTCCGCCACCGGTTGAAGCGGGCGTCGGACCACAACGCCCGGGCCCGGGCCCTGAACGCCCTGCAGGATGCCCTCGACCTGCCCTACCCGCCCCTGCGCATCGAGTGCTTCGACATGAGCCACATCCAGGGCAGCGACTACGTCGGGTCGATGGTCGTCATGGAGGACGGGCTGCCCAAGAAGAGCGAGTACCGGCGGTTCAAGATCCGCGACGTCCCGGGGAACGACGACTTCGCGGCCATGGAGGAGGTGCTGACCCGCCGGCTGACCGCGTTGCTCGCCGAGCGGGACCGGCCGGTGGGCTCCGTTGGACGGCGGAAGTTCTCGTACCCGCCCAACCTGCTGGTGGTGGACGGGGGGAAGGGCCAGCTCAGCGTGGCCACCAAGGTGGTCGAGGACCTGGGCCTGGACGGGGAGATCTCCGTCGCCGCGCTGGCCAAGCGGTTCGAGGAGGTCTTCGTCCCCGGGCAGGCCGACCCAGTGCGGATCCCCCGGCAGTCCGAGGCCTTGTACCTGCTGCAGCGCCTGCGGGACGAGGCCCACCGCTTCGCCATCACCTACCACCGCCAGCTGCGGGGGAAGCGGATGACGAAGAGCTCCTTGGACGGCATCCCCGGGCTCGGTCCCACCCGAAAGACGCGGCTGGTCAAGGAGCTGGGCGGGGTGGCGGCGGTGAAGTCGGCCTCGTTGGAGCAGTTGCTGGCCCTGCCCTGGCTGCCCGACGCGGTGGCCCGTACCGTGTACGAGCGGGTCCACTCGCCGTCGTGAGCGACGAGAGTGGGCGATTCGCGGCGGAATACCGCACCGAATCACCCACACCGGACCGCTCCCTGTGGGAGGCCCATGCCGGGTGGTGGCAGGCGGCGTTCACCGAGGGGGCCGACGCCGAGTACGTCGAGCAGATCGTGCCCCTGGCCGCCGAGCACCTGGCCGGGGCCGCCGACGTGCTCGACGTGGGGACCGGGGAGGGCCAGCTGGCCAGGGTGGCGGCCGGCGCGGGCGCCGCCCGGGTGGTCGGGGTCGACCCCTCGTGGGCCCAGCTGGACGAAGCCCGCCGGCGGGCGGGGGGACCTCGCTACACGCGGGCCGAGGCCGTCGCCCTGCCCTTCCCGGACGGGGCGTTCGACGCCGTGCTGGCCTGCCTGGTGTTCGAGCACATCGAAGGGGTGGACGAGGCCATCGCCGAGGTGGGGCGGGTGCTCCGGCCGGGCGGGCGCTTCCTGTTCTTCCTGAACCACCCGCTCCTGCAGGTGCCCGGGTCGGGATGGATCGACGACCACATCCTCGAGGAGCAGTACTGGCGCATTGGCCCCTACCTGGTGGAGGACGTGTCGCTGGAGGAGGTCGACAAGGACGTCTTCCTGCCCTTCGTCCACCGGCCCCTGTCCCGCTACGTGAACGCCATGGCGTCGGGCGGCCTGCTCATCACCCGGATGGAGGAGCCGCCACCGCCGCCCGGATTCCTGTCCCGGGCCGAGGAGTACAGCTCGGCCTCGACCATCCCCCGGCTCCTGTTCCTGCGAGCGGAGAAGGGCGGCTACTCGAGCGGCGCGGCCAGGTAGACGAGGATGGCGAGGAGGACTGCGATGAGCGCCGAATCGGCGCGGTACCACAGCCGCATTCGCCGTTCCGCCGCCTCGCGCTGCTGCCGCTCGAACCGCTCCTCGAGGTGGGCGACGCGCCGCTCCAGCGCCCGGTAGTCGGCGTCGGGGGTTGTCGCACCGCCCCGATATCCTGTTGTCATGTGCTTCCCCCCATGCGTGAGATGTACCGAAGGGGACGCAGAATGGTATCCGACCAGGATCGGCGGGACCTGTACGAGGCGCTCGAGCGCGGGCTCGGCGAGGGCCCGGCGGCCACGATGATGGAGCTGCTCCCCCCCGTCGGCTGGGCCGATGTGGCCCGCCGGTCCGATCTGCTGGCGCTGAAGGGCGAGATGGCGGAGCTTCGGGCCGAGCTGAAGGGCGAGATGGCGGAGGTCCGAGGGGAGATCGCCCAGCTCCGCGGCGAGATCAAGGCGCAGGTCCCGCGGCTGTACGGGGCCAACGTCGCCTCCATGATCGGCGTGGCCGGCCTGGTGATCGCCGCGGCCAGGTTCCTGTGACCGAGTTCCTCATCATCGCGGGGGTGTCGGGGGCCGGGGGGTCGACGGCCGCCGACACCTTCGAGGACCTGGGCTGGTTCGTGATCGACAACCTTCCGCCCGCGCTGATCTCCAAGGTCGTCGAGCTGGTGCAGAGGCCCGGGTCGACCACCGAGAAGGTGGCCCTCGTCGTGCGCACCGAGCACTACCTCGACGAGCTGGCCACCGCCCTCGACCAGCTCCGGGCCACCGGCGCACGGGTGCGGACCCTGTTCCTCGAGGCATCCGACGAGGTCCTGGTCCGCCGGTACGAGAACACCCGCCGGCGCCATCCCATGTCGGGGGCCGACCGGGTCTCGGAGGCCATCGAGCGGGAGCGGGCGGTGCTGGAGGGCGTGAAGGCGATGGCCGACGTGGTCGTCGACACCAGCGACCTCAACGTCCACCAGCTGCGCGACCGCCTGCTCGACCTCTTCACCCGGGAGGCCGAGACCCCGCTGCAGACCAGCGTGGTGTCGTTCGGGTACAAGCACGGCCTCCCGCTCGACGTCGACCTCGTCTTCGACTGCCGCTTCCTGCCCAACCCCCACTGGGTCGACCACCTCCGCCCCCTGACCGGCCTCGACGAGCCGGTCCGGGAGTACGTGGGCTCCCAGCCGGAGACGGCGGAGTTCCTCGCCCGCCTCGACGACCTCCTCGAGCTCCTCCTGCCCGCCTTCGTCAAGGAGGGGAAGTCGTACCTGTCCATCGCCGTGGGCTGCACCGGCGGCACCCACCGGTCCGTGTTCATGGCCGAGGAGCTGGGGGCGCTGTTGCGCAAGCGCGGCTTCCAGCCCATGGTCAAGCACCGGGATCTGGGCAAGTAGCAGTGGCCAACGTGGTCGCGCTGGGCGGTGGGCACGGGCTGGCGGCCACCCTCTCGGCGGCACGCCGGTACGCCGACGACCTGTGCGCCATCGTCTCGGTGGCCGACGACGGGGGGTCGAGCGGGCGGCTGCGGGCCGCCTTCGGCATCCCGCCCCCCGGCGACCTGCGCAAGTGCCTCGTCGCCCTGGCCGATCCCGAGTCGTTGTGGACCTCGGCGTTCGAGCACCGCTTCGACGCCGGTGAGCTGGAGGGCCACGCCTTCGGCAACCTGGTGCTGGCCGGGCTGGCCGCGTCCACCGGCGACTTCGAGCAGGCCCTGGCCGAGGCCGGCCGGCTGGTCGGTGCCGTGGGCCGGGTGGTGCCGGCCACCGTCGAGCCGGTGGTGCTCAAGGGGATCGCCGGCGGCGACTCGGTCACCGGCCAGGCCCTGGTGGCCCGCTCCGAGGGGATCACCGGGGTCTCGCTGGTGCCGGCCGACGCCCGGGCCCCCGAGGCGGCCCTCACCGCCCTGGCCCAGGCCGACCAGGTGGTGATTGGGCCGGGGTCGTTGTTCACCAGCGTCCTGGCCGTGGTCGTCGTCCCCGACGTTCGGGAGGCGCTGGCCACCACGCCCGGGCGGAAGGTCTACGTCTGCAACCTCCGCCCCCAGCTGCCGGAGACGGCGGGGTACGACGTGGCGGCCCACGTCGACGCCCTGCGGGCCCACGGGTTGGACGTTGACGTCGTCCTCTGCCATCCCGGCTCGCTCCCGGTGGGCCGGCTCGACGTAGAGTGCGTGGAGCGGCCCGTGGCCCGCGACGACAGTCCGGGTCACGATCCCGCCTTATTGGCGGCCGCGCTCGAGGATCTGCTCGGATAGAGAAAAATCAGCCCAAGGGGGACCGTATGGCAGTGCGTGTCGGCATCAACGGCTTCGGCCGCATCGGTCGGATCTTCTTCAGGGCAGCGCACCAACGAGGTGAAGTCGAGGTCGTTGCCATCAACGACCTCACCTCGCCGTCGGTCAACGCGCACCTCCTGAAGTACGACTCGACCCACGGCCGCTTCGGCGAGTCGGTGGAAGTGACCGACGACGGCTTCCAGATCGGGGACAAGAGCGTCAAGGTGTTCAGCGAGGCCGACCCCAAGGCCCTGCCCTGGCACGACGTCGGCGTCGACGTCGTCGTCGAGTCCACCGGCTTCTTCACCGACGGCGACAAGGCGAGGGCCCACGTGGAGGCCGGCGCCCCCCGGGTCATCATCTCGGCCCCGGCCAAGAACGTCGACGCCACCTTCGTCGTCGGCGTCAACGACGACACCTTCGACCCGGCCAACCACACGGTGGTGTCCAACGCCTCGTGCACGACGAACTGCTTCGTCCCCATGGTGAAGGTCCTCGACGACGCCTTCGGCGTTGAGAAGGGCCTGATGACCACGGTCCACGCCTACACCAACGACCAGGCCCTGCTCGACGTGGTCAACAAGAGCGGTGACCTGCGCCGGTTCAGGGCCTCGGCCGTGAACATCGTCCCCAACTCCACCGGCGCGGCCCGGGCCACCTCGCTCGTGCTCGAGGCCATGAAGGGCCGGCTCGACGGCACCGCCCTGCGGGTGCCGGTACAGGACGGCTCGATCACCGACTTCACCGCGGTCCTCAACAAGGACGTCTCGGTCGAGGAGGTCAACGAGGCGTTCCGCCAGGCGGCCACCGAGGGCCCCCTCGCCAAGGTCATCGTCTACACCGAGGACCTGCTGGTCTCCTCGGACATCATCGGGTCGCCGGCGTCGGTCACCTTCGACCCCAGCTCCACCATGGCCATGGGCAGCCTGGTCAAGGTCTTCGGCTGGTACGACAACGAGTGGGGGTACTCGAACCGCCTGGTCGACCTGGCGGCCCTCATCGGCGCGGCCAACCAGTAGGGGTGCCCAGCGGAGCCGCCGGCCAGGCCTGCCGGCCTCGCCGGAGCGGAGCCCAGCCTCCGTGGCCGAACGAAGTGGAGGCCTGTGCCGGCCGGCCCTCGTGGGCCGGCGGGCGAAGCGACAAGGAGGGGGAATGAGCGGCCCCAGCGGTTTGCCCGTCCTCGAGGACCTGCCCGACCCGTCGGGCAAGAAGGTCCTGCTGAGGACCGACTTCAACGTCCCGATCAGCGACGGCAAGATCGACGACGACCTCCGCATCACCGCGGCCATCCCCACCATCGAGTGGCTGCAGGACAAGGGCGCCAGTGTCACCGCCTGCAGCCACCTGGGCCGGCCCAAGGGCAAGCCGGACGAGAAGTACAGCATGGACCCCGTCAGGGCCCGGCTGAAGGAGCTCGCTCCCGACGTCGAGCTCA
This sequence comes from Acidimicrobiales bacterium, assembly GCA_036260295.1. Classification (GTDB taxonomy): domain Bacteria; phylum Actinomycetota; class Acidimicrobiia; order Acidimicrobiales; family AC-14; genus CADCTB01. The sequence goes on from DATAAD010000022.1 coordinate 7,040, forward strand.
TGGAGAACCTCCGCTTCGACCCGGGTGAGGAGGACAACGACCCGGCCTTCGTCGAGAAGCTGGTCGACGGCTTCGACCTCTACGTCAACGACGCCTTCGGCGCCTCTCACCGGGCCCATGCGTCGATCGTGGGGCCGCCGGCCCGGCTGCCCAGCGCCGCCGGCCGCCTGCTGGCCCGGGAGGTCGAGGTCCTGGGCGGCCTGCTCGAGCGCCCGCACCGGCCCTTCGTGGCCATCCTGGGGGGGTCGAAGATCAGCTCCAAGATGGGGGTCATCGAGGCCCTCATCGACAAGGTCGACCACCTGGCCATCGGGGGGGCCATGTGCTTCACCTTCTGGCTGGCCCGAGGCATGTCGGTGGGCGACTCCCTGGTGGAGCCCGACTGGGTCGACGCCTGCAAGCGCTTCCTCGAGGGGCCGTCGAAGGACAAGCTCATGATCCCGACCGACGTGGTGGCCATGGGCCCCGACGAGGAGGTCAAGGTCTTCAACGGCGACCTCCCCGAGGGGTGGAAGGGCCTCGACATCGGCCCCGAGACGACCCTCAGGTTCATCGCCCCCCTGGAGACGGCCGGCACCATCCTGTGGAACGGCCCCATGGGGATGTTCGAGGACCCCCGGTTCCAGGAGGGCACGGTCGACGTGGCCGAGGCCGTGGCCGACTCCCACGGGTTCACGGTGGTGGGCGGGGGCGACAGCGCGGCGGCGGTGGCCAAGTTCGGCCTCGACCGGCGCATCGACCACGTGTCGACCGGCGGGGGGGCGTCGCTCGAGCTGATCGAGAAGGGCGACCTGCCCGGCCTCCAGGCCCTGCGGGAGGCGCCGAATGCCCGGGGGTGACCGCCGGCCGCTGATCAGCGGCAACTGGAAGATGCACCACAACCACCTGGAAGCCATCCAGGTCGTGCAGAAGCTGTCCTACCGGCTCACGTCGGACGACTACGCCGCCGTCGACGTGTCCGTCCACCCCGCGTTCACCGCGCTCCGCTCGATCCAGCTGCTGATCGACGACCAGCGCATCCCCATCGCCCTGGGCGCCCAGAACTGCCATTGGGAGGACAAGGGGGCGTTCACCGGGGAGGTCAGCGTGCCCATGCTGGCCAAGCTCGACGTGGTCTACGTGATCGTCGGCCACTCCGAGCGCCGGGAGGTGTTCGGGGAGTCCGACGACGACGTGCGCCGCAAGCTCGAGGCGGTCATCGCCGGGGGCATGACCCCCATCGTCTGCGTGGGGGAGACCCTCGAGGAGCGGGAGTCGGGGGCCACCGAGGACAAGGTGAGCGGGCAGGTGGAGGCCGCCCTCAAGGGCCTGCCGCCCGAGCAGGTCGCCGGCCTGGTCATCGCCTACGAGCCGATCTGGGCCATCGGCACCGGCCGCACGGCCACGCCCGACGACGCCCAGGCCACCATCGGGCTCATCCGCGGGGTGGCGTCGCGCCTGTTCGGCGACGAGACCGCCCAGCGCATCCGCATCCAGTACGGCGGGTCGGTCAAGGCCACCAACATCGCCGACCTCATGGCCCAGCCCGACATCGACGGGGCCCTGGTGGGCGGGGCCAGTCTCGACCCCGACGAGTTCGCCCGCCTCGTCCAGTACCGCAACGCCGGCTAGGACTGGGGCCTCGGCCCGAGTACCATCTCGGGTCATGCTGACGGCGATCGTCACGATCATCCACGTCTTCGTCTCCCTGGCCCTGGTCCTCCTCGTCCTGCTGCACAGCGGGCGGGGCGGGGGCCTGTCCGACATGTTCGGAGGCGGCATGGGGGCGGCGTCGGCCGGGTCCACGGTCGTCGAGCGCAACCTCGACCGCATCACGGTGTCGGTGGCGATCGTCTTCGCCTTCACCACCATCATCCTCGCCATCCGGCTGCAGGCCTCCTAGCGGTCTCCTCCATGCGGTCCGGTCTGGGGAGGGCGGCCGTCGCGCTGCCCGGTCTCCTGCTGGCGACGCTGCTGGTCGCCTGCACGTCCGACCACCCGGCCGCCGTCCGCCGCGGCCCCGACGAGCCCCCGCCCGGGGTCCTGCGGGTGGGGATCGAGCGGCCCCAGTCCCTGGACCCCGCCCAGGCCCGCACCCCGGGGGAGCTGCTGGTCGCCGACCAGCTGTTCGACGGGCTGACCGCCTACGACCCCGAGACCCTGGCCGTCCAGCCGTCGCTGGCCGTGCGCTGGCAGGCCAGCAACGACCAGCGCCGGTGGGAGTTCACCCTCCGGCCGGGGGCCACGTTCGCCAACTTCCGGGTGATCAGGTCGTCCGACGTCAAGTACACCCTGGACCGGATCGCCAAGAAGGGGTCGGCCTCCCCGGCCGCGGCCCAGCTGGAGATGGTGTCGGGGTTCCGGGCCGTGAACGTCGAGGGGCGGGGGGAGAGCCTCTCGGGGGTGACCACGCCCTCGCCCGACGTCGTCCGCATCGACCTCGACCAGCCCATGTCTTCGCTGCCGGCCGTGCTCGGCCACCCCACCTTCGGGGTGGTCCCCCAGGAGTCGGTCAACGCGGGGACGCCGGGGTTCGCGGTCGAGCCGGTGGGCAGCGGGCCCTTCATGCTCCAGAGCCGGCGGGACGACCTCCTCCACCTCGTCCCGGCCCCCGGCACCCCGAACCTGCCGCTGCGGGCGGTCGACTTCCACCTCGAGGAGGACGCGGCGTCGGCCTACGACGCCTTCCTGGCCGGGCGCCTGGACTGGACGTCGGTCCCTCCCGACCGGGTGGAGCAGGTGGCCGAGCGCCAGGGACCGGGTGGGTCCGAGCCCTACCTCGGTGAGCTCTTCTACGGGTTCAACCTCAAGAACCCCAAGTTCGGCGACGCCCGGTTCCGTCAGGCCGTGGTCGCCGCCATCGACCGGGAGGCCATTGTCCGGGTCGTGTACGGGCCGTCGGCCACGGTGCTGCGGGGGCTCATCCCCGAGGGCGTGCCCGGGGCCCAGCCCGACGCCTGCGGCGACCGCTGTGCCCACAACCCCGATCGGGCCCGGGCCCTGCTGGCCGAGGCCTTCCCGGCCGGCAGGGCCGTCCCCGAGATCCAGATCGACTTCGACGACGACGGCACCCAGCGGGCCGTGGCCCAGGCCATCCAAGCCAACCTCCGGGAGGTCGGGATCCCCTCCGCCCTCCGCCCCCACACCTACGCCGACTACCTCCGCTTCGCCATCAGCGGCCAGCAGGAGCTGTTCCGCCTGGGGTGGATCGGCGCCTACCCCACGGCCGACGCCTTCCTCACCCCGCTGTTCCAGTCCGGCATGCGGGACAACATCACCGGGTTCTCGTCGACCCAGGTCGACAACACCCTCCGCAACGGCCGGGCCGAGGGCGACGAGACCAAGCGCATCGGGTCCTACCAGGCGGCCGAGAAGCTGGTGCTCGACCAGATGCCGATCGTCCCCCTGGCCCAGTTCCAGTTCCAGTCGGTGGCCTCACCCCGGGTCAGCGGGCTGGTCGTGTCCGGGTTCGGGACTTTTGACGCCACCAAGGTCAAGGTCGGCTCGGGCCGGTAGAGTGGAGTCAGTCACGTCGGAGTGGCGGAATAGGCAGACGCGCCAGGTTGAGGGCCTGGTGCCCGAATAGGGCGTAGGGGTTCAAGTCCCCTCTCCGACACCACCCCGGTCCCTTGACGCCGGGCGGGTCCCGGGTGGTGAAGCTGCCGACCGGCGCAGTGGTGGTGTTAGGGGGCGGCGACCCTCGATCCGGTGGGCGGGAGGCGGGATGGTCGAGGCTTCCGGCCACCTCAACTGGCCGTCGAGGGTTTGCCGCGACGCGCTCCGGGGCAAAATGCGGCGCGTTCTGCCGGGCCTCGGGACGGGCTGCGGAAAAAAACGGGTGGCGCCGGCCGGCGTGGCCCGGGTGCCCGGAAGGCCCGCCAACCTGTGGATAACCCCTCTGGAGGGGCCCCGCGGGGCGGAAAAGCCCCTCCAACGAGCCGCGTTGGCGTTCCAACAGGCCTCCAACAGCGAGACAAAAGCCCAGGTCAGAGGGCATAAACCGGTCGAACCGGTGCTTCCGTTCCCAGCCGGGCCGTGGTAGACCACATCCGTCCAAAGCGGGAGAGCTTGCGCCGACCAGGCGCAGGCGCGAGCAGCAGGCGGTCGGTAGGCAGATGAGCAGGACCCGGAGGATCGGAGCGGTGAGGCCCCTGCTGGGGGCCGGGCCGGGCGCGTCCCTCCACTCGGCCCGTCCTGCTCCGGTGCGTCCCGGCCTTCCTGTCAGCGCAGGTCACCCCGTGTTTTCCGCTCCACCGGCCCCTGCCCCCGTCGCCCTCCGGTCCGTGCCGGCGCTGCCCTCGCAGCAGTCCGGCCGCACCCGCGGGCGCTGGTAGCGGCCGTACTTCGCAGGGAAGCCGCGTGGCTTCGAACGGCTTCTTGAGCACTCACAGGGTCGACGACGACCCCACCGACAAGGGATGAGCATGAACACTGGCACTGGTTCAGCAAGGAAGATCTCGAGCGTGTCCGCCTCGGTGGGCGCCCTCATCGCCGCCCTCCTCGTGTTCTGCGGGGGCGCGGCGGTGGCCCAGAGCGACGCGACCACGA
>DATAAD010000023.1:0-34628 GCA_036260295.1 Acidimicrobiales bacterium
GGCGACGCGAGGTACGTCAGATCATCCGCTCGTTCCCACCGTCGACCGGGATCTGCGCGCCGGTCGTCTTGGCGAAGGCGGGTCCACACACGGCGACGCACGCTCGTGCCACGTCGGCGCTCGTGACCTCGGCGCCGAGGAGGTTCTTCGATCGGTACTCGTCGACGCTGACCCCGTAGTGAGCGGCGCGCTGCTCGAGCACCTCAGGCGTCCAGACGCCGGTGTCGAAGACCCCGTCAGGATGGATCACGTTGACGCGGATCCCGTCTGGTGCCCATTCGAGGGCGGCCACGCGCGCCAGCTGGGTGAGGGCCGCCTTCGACGCGGAGTACGGGGCCGCGCCGGGCCCGGGGGCATGGACGTTCCTCGAGCCGATGACGACCACCCGGCCGCCCCCCGGCGAGGTCCTCAGCAGGGGGTAGGCCTGGTGCAGGAGGGCGGCGTTGGCGTCGACGTTGATCGCCATCGTTCGTTCCCAGACGTCGAGGTCGAGGTCGCCGATCGGCGCGCTCGGTGGGAAGACGCCGGCATTGACGACGAGGACGTCGAGCCCGCCGAAAAGCTCGGTCGTCACCTCGAGCGCCCGTGCGACGGCTTCTCGGTCGGTGACGTCCATCTGCAGGCCGGCCCAACCCGGTCCGTCGAACACCGTCTCGATGGTCGCGGCCACGTCGACGCCCACCACGGCTGCGCCTTCATCGAGCAGCGCCTCGGCGCAGGTCCGGCCGATCCCGCTCGCCGCGCCGGTGACGAGCGCCACCTCGCCCGCCAGGGGCGGCGGTGCACCCCGGCGGCGGAGCTTGGCCTGCTCCAAGTCCCAGTACTCGACGTCGAACAGGTCCGGTAGCGGCACCGGTTCGTACCCGCCAAGGGCGACCGCGTCGGTGATGACCTTCATCGTGTGCCGGTACAGGTCCTCCACGATCGCCGCGTCCTTGGGCGTTCGCCCGACGCAGCAGAGGCCGAGCTCGGCGTCGAGGATGACTCGCGGCGCGGGATCGAGCGCCTCCAGGTCGGTCGTCGCCCGGTGGCGGTGCTCCTCGAAGTAGCGGCGGTAGGCGGCGGCGTACGCCCCGACGTCCCGACCGAGCAGCGGCCACGGCTTGGTGCGGATGACGTGATCAGGGGTGACGGGACCACGCTGCGACACGGTGCCCAGGTCCGGCCGGGCGAGGAAGGCCATCACCTCGTCGTCGCGGTGACTCGAGATCACGACGGGCGCTCCCGCAGCGTCCGACACCGAGCGGCGGAGCTCCGCTCGCACCACGGGAGGGACCGTGACCCGTCTCGAGGGCGCGGCCGGCGTGGTTCGGCGATGACGCTCGAGGTACGCCTCCGCCCTGGCCACGGCCTCGATCATCCGGTCGTACGACTCCTTGGCCGTGTCGCCGAAGGTGAACATCCCGTGGTTCACGAGCACCACGCCGAGCACGCCGGCGCCGAGCCCCTCCCTGACACGGTCGGCGCACGCTCGGGCCAGCCTGAAGCCCGGCATGACGTAGGGGATGACGACCACCTCGTCGCCGTACGTCTCCTCGAGCGCAGCCTTCGCCACCGGGCTGTTGGTCAACGTGACGACGGCGTCGGCGTGGGTGTGGTCGACGAACTTGTACGGGAGGACGGCGTGGACGATCGTCTCCACCGACGGGTTGGGGCCCTCGGGCGACGTGGTGGCCAGGAGGAGTTGGCGCGCCATCTCGGCGTCGGACAGCGATTCGAGCTCGGCGAGGCGGAGGACCGGATCGAGACGGAGCGAGGAGAACCCGCCCTGGTCGATGTCGGCCAGGTCCGCTCCACTCCCCTTGACCAGGAGCACGTCGACCTCGTCGCCGAGCAGCGTGGTGTGCCGGGACTTCACCGAGGTGTTGCCCCCGCCGTGCAGCACCAGGTCCGGATCGCGTCCGAGCAGACGCGAGGTGTACACGCGCTGACGCAGGTCTCCCGCCCACTGCGCCGCGTCTCCGTCGTCCCACAAGCTTCGCACCATGGCCAACGACGCTATTGCCGCCCGCGCAGGCATGCGATGCACGGCTCGCGGGCTCCCGGCTCGGGTACCGTTCCCTCGAGGGGGGTCGGTGGACCACGTCACGCTGAACGTCCGGCACTGGGAGGGCCGGCGGGAGCGCGAGGTCCGACTGGCCCGGCGGCGGTGGGCGGCGGAGGAGCCGACGTGGGGCAACTTCGGCGTTCCCGAGGCCGTCGCCCGGATCCTGCCCGCCGACCTCCACGGGGCACGCACGGTCGAGCTCGGATGTGGGACCGGCTACGTGTCGGCGTGGTTGGCCCGGCGAGGCGCCCTGCCGGTGGCCGTCGACCCTACGCCGGGACAGCTGCAGATCGCCCGGCAGTTCCAGGACGAGTACGAGCTGTGGTTCCCCCTCGTGCGGGCGACCGGCGAGCAGGTGCCCCTGCGAGACGGGAGCTTCGACCTGGTCATCAGCGAGTACGGAGCCGCCATCTGGGCCGATCCCTATCGCTGGATTCCCGAGGCGGCGCGTCTCCTTCGCCCCGGCGGCGAGCTCGTGTTCCTGGGGAACAGCACGCTGTTGGTGCTGTGCCTGCCCGACGAGGACGCGCCGGCCTCCGATCGCCTGCTCAGACCTCAGTTCGGCATCCATCGCATGGAATGGGCCGACGACTCGACGGTCACGTTCCACCTCTCGCACGGAGATTGGATCAGGCTGCTGCGCGGGAACGGGTTCGAGATCGAGGACCTGGTCGAACTTCGCCCGCAGAGCGACACGGCCGACGATTCCAGCTACATCACCACGGCATGGGCGAGGCGCTGGCCCTGCGAAGAAGCGTGGCGGGCTCGCAAGCGCGACAGTCCCCGGTCGTCCATCCCGTAGCTCGGGCGCTCAGACCTCTTCCCGTCCGGCCTCGGCGACCGCCTCGTCGAGAATGGCCTGCAGCTTCCGGCCCAACGCCCGTGGATCGGTGCCGCGCGCGGTGCGGAGCAGGAAGACCTCGCGGTCCTCGTGAACGGCGTCCTTGATTCCTTCGAGCGCCTGGAAGCGGTGGACGAGGCCCAGGAACCGTTCGGTGCCGAGAACGTCCTCGGCCTCCTCGCTCAGGAAGGCCTCCATGTCCCAGTCCGGATGGCGGATGCGGTCGACGGTGATCTCGAGACGAGGAGAGTCGTCGTCGACGGTCCGGGCCACGGCCGCCAGGCACGTCTCGGCCGCCCTGGTCAGGTGAGTCCCGCCGCCGCCGGCGTTCGCGTTGGCGATCGACCCCTCGACCTGGCGCCATGGTGGACCGAGGGCCCGGATCGAGAGGACGGGCTGGTGGTAATAGGCGCTCTTGCGGTCGGTGTCGAGCTCCCAGGACGCCCCTGTACGGGCCCGGTAGATGTCGGTGAGGTACGCCATCAGACCCTCGGCCAGGGCTGCGCCGTACGCGGTCCAGCCCTCACGGCGGTGGACATCGCCGAACCACTCGGGTGGCTCGGCCGGTCGATCCTGGGTCACGTGGGCGGCCACGAAGTCGCCGAGGGCGTCGAGCGAGGCCGTGGTGCCATTCAACGCAGGCCCACCCGCCGCCGTCACCTCTGCTTCGAACCAGGGTCGGCGGGCTTCGAGAGACGCCACGAACCGGGCGAGAAAGGCTTCCGCCTCCGTCCGGCTCGGCGGCTCACGCAGGCTGCCGATCAGGGTCATGGGAGCCAGATTACGATCTTGATCCCTTTCGACCGGAGCTCGTCGAGGAGAGCCTTGTCGGGCCCGACCCGGTTGGCTCGGCCGCTGGGGAAGAAGTTCCAGGTGATCTCCTGGACCGTTCCTTGGTCGAGAAGGTACTTGTCCTTGTCGATCTGGAGCTGCAGCCTCTTGCTCACCTCTCCGTCGGGCCGGCGCAACTGCGCATCGCCGGTCTTCACTTCGTCGACGAGGACCCGCAACCCGTCGGTCCGGTAGGAGTCGGTGATCCGGAACTTGGTGTCGTCGACCGGCGCCTCGAGTCGCTTCGCCACGCCACCCTGGGCCTTCCGGATGACCTCCTCGGCCTCCTTTCCCCACTGACCGCGCTTGGCCGTCTCGTCGAACCAGCCGCCGGCCTTCGCCAGCACCACGTTCACACCGTCGGCCTTGGCCACGTCGACCAGGTCGGCCACGTGATCCAGGCGCTGGCGTCCCTTGGCCAGCCGGACGATGTCGTCGTCGGCGATGCCCGCGTCGGACAGGGCTTTGTACGCCCGCGGTCTGAGCAGCTTGATCACCGCGATGCGGACCTTGGCCACTTTGTCGAAGCCATCGACCCTGGCGATGGCGCGCACGACGTCCTCCACCCTCCGGGTGAAGTCGACGAAGCGGTTCACCCACTTCCCCGCGTCCTTGACGATGCCCGGCACGTCACCGACCACGGGGGCGGCGATGCCGATGACTCCTGCAATGGCCTCGAACAGCGCCCACCCGAACTCGCCCTGCAGGGCGGCGCCGATCGTGTCCCGCACGGCGGCCACGATGTCGACGAAGGGGATGAGCGCGCTGCCGATCATCCCGAGCAGGTACTCGACCTGCTCGACGTGCATCGGCCGGAAGTCGACCAGCTCGGTACAACGGACGATGAAGGGGATGTTGCAGAGGTCCAGCACGCCGACGCCGACCGACAAAGACGGTGGGCTCGGGGACCAGCGGATGCTGATCGTCGTGGACGTCCCGCGATCGGCCAGCCAGTAGCCGAGCTCGCCCAGCACGGCGCCGGCCGCGAAGGCGCGGGTGCGGTCGGCCAGCGACGGGTCGTACGTGAACGGGTCGGTTGTGGCGTCGAGCTCCGCGCTGTCGTCCATCCCGTCACCGTCGGGATTGGGGTCCTCGTAGTCGAAGGCGTTGATGTACTCGATGCCGTCGTTCGCACCGTCGCCGTCCACGTCGCCGCGGAGGGCGTTCATCCCGAGGTCGAGCTCCTCGGCGTCGCCCAACCCGTCGCCGTCCGAGTCCTGCTGGTGCGGATGGCCGAGCATCCGGTAGAAGGTGAGCGGGATCGGGTCCCCAGGAACGGCCACCCGCAGCTCCAGCTCGTCTCCGTCGAGGAGCCCGTCGTCGTCGGTGTCGGGGTCGGTCGGGTCGGTGTGGACCACGGAACCGAGGCCGGTGATCATCCCGTAGACCTCGTGGCCGTTCTTGAGGCCGTCGCCGTCGTCGTCGGCGTCCCCGTCGATGTCCCCGCCGATGCGGTCGAAGACCTCGGGCAGGTCCCCCGCCTGGGCCACCGGGAAGTACTGGCCTCCGGTCGCCTCGGCGATGCCCTTGAGCAGCGTGGCGTTCACCCCTGTGCCCAGACCGATGGTGAAGATGGTGATGTCGTTGTCGATCGCCTGCTGGGTGAGCGACGACGAGTAGCTGCCGTCACCGTCGGTCAGCAGGATCTCCGCCTTCAGGTGGGCAGGGTCGCCATTGGTGATGAGCTGGTTGTTGGCCAGCGACACTCCGGCGCCGATGTTGGTGCCGCCCGAGGCGTCCACCCGATCGATGGCTGCCTTCACCGCGGCGAAGTCACCGGTGAGGCCTTGGTAGAGGCGGGCGAACGAGTCGAAGTCGACGACACCGGCGCGGTCGCCCTCGATGAGCCCGTCGACGAAGCGCTTGGACGCCTCCTTGCGCAGGCCGCGGGGATCGTTGGTGGACATCGAGCCCGAGGAGTCGAGGACGAGCATCACGTCGACGAACTCGCTGCCGCCACCACCGCCGCCGCCGGGCGGGTCCCAGAGGGTGAAGGCGGTGTTCCAGTTCGGGACGTAGAAGAGGACGAAGGTCGTGAAGTGGTCGGTGGTGGCCGCGGCGACGCCGGCGGGGTCCACACGGGTCGGCAGGGCCACGAGCCTTCCCGCGGCCTCGTCGTAGTAGCCCACGGCCAGCCCGCCGACGTTGCCGCCCGGCACCGCCGCCGGGTCGAACCGGAACCGCACCTCGGCCTGGTCGAAGGCGGCGTCGGTGGAGATGTCGACCGGCGCCGACAGCCGGCCCGGGAAACCCTCGTAGAGCGGGGACGCTCCCTCGTCGGTGATGACCAGGGACTTGGCCACGTCGCCTACGCCGGTCACGGCGACGGTGAGGCCGAGCGCGGTGGCGCCCGCCGTACTGGTGTAGGTCTCGTCGCCGTCCTGGACGCCGTCGCCGTCGGTGTCGGGGTTGCGGGGGTTGGTGCCGAGCCGCTTCTCACTGTCGTCGGTCAGGCGATCGGAGTCCGTGTCTGGGAGCGACGGGTCGCTCGGGAACGCTCCCCGCTCCTGGCCGTCGAGGAGGGTGTCGCCGTCGGTGTCCGGGTTGATCGGATCGGTGCGGGCGAGGAGCTCCTCGCGGTTGGTGAGGCCGTCGCGGTCGATGTCGACGGTTGCGTCGTTGGTGCCGGCGTACGTCGTCGTCGACCTTGGGTCGGTGAACGTGGTGAGCAGCTCGACGAGGTCGTTCAGGCCGTCTCCGTCGGTGTCGGCGGCGCGCGCGTTGGTGCCGGCGATGGACTCCTTGTCGTCCGGCAGCAGGTCGCCGTCGGGGTCGGTCGCCTTGACGTAGTCGGTGATGGCGACGTTGACCTTGTCCCATGCCGACCCCGCGAACTGCACGGAGTTCTCCCAGTCGCCGGCGCGCTCCGAGGCGAGCGACTTGTTGTACTCCTCGAGGAACTGGTCGATGATCTGCTGGCGCGAGAGCAACCGGCCGCGCCGGTCTCGCGTCGCCGTGCTGTCCGTGAACGGCAGACCGAGGAACACGTCCAGCTCTCGAACGGCTGCGATCTGGTCGGCGCGCGCCAGCGACCTGCCGATCTGGGCGACCACCGGTCCGGCGGTGGGATGGTTGGCCAGGCGCTTCAGGGAGTCGACGACCTGCTCGTCGGCGCCGAACCCTTCCCGGGCCTTCATGTAGTCCCCGGACACGAACGTCGTCGCCCGGCGGGCGTGGTTGCCGGCCTCGGCCACCGCCTCCCGGCCGCCCCCCGGCGGCGCCGCTTCCAACCGTGCGATGGCGCGCGCCGCTTCGAGACGCGTCTCGATGCCCTCGAGGGGCCTGAGCGCGGCGCTGAGCGTCGGGTCACCCTCGGCGGCCGTAGCCGCAACAACGGGAAGGACGCCCACCAGGGCGACGACGACCGTCAAGGCAAGCCTACGAAACATGTGACGCACCACCCATTCATCCGGTCCGCGGGCACCGCCGGACCGCCCTGTAGGTCAGCTCGAGCGCCGATGCGACGGGCGCCTTTTCGGGCCCGAAGGCCACGTGCGATGGGTATACCAGCGGTCGCCGCCGCTGCCTACGGTCAACATTGACTGTGCCGCTGCGCGCCAGCTCGGCCTGACCCGTCGGCGACGGAGCCGGCGAGCAGGCCGGCCGGCGGCTAGGGGCGACCGCCCGGGGAGGCCGACTCGGGCGACGGGCGGGACAGGTGCTCGTGGACCATGGCCACGACCATGGCGCCCTCACCGGCGGCCGATGCCACCCGCTTGACCGAGCGGTGGCGGACGTCGCCGGCGGCGAAGATGCCGGGAACGCTTGTCTCGAGGGCCAGTCGGTCACCGCCGGCCGAGACGTCCGGTCCCGTTGCCACGTACCTCCCTTGTCCGCGCTCGATGTGGGCGGGCAACCAGTCGGTCCGCGGCTCGCCTCCGATGAGGACGAACAAGCCGCGGGCCTCGACGTGCTCACTGGCGCCGGTGGCGGTGTCGTGCAGGACGAGGCCTTCCAGGTGGTGCTCACCGGTCCCGCTCCTGGCTACGGTGCGGAAGCGGACGGTGATGTTCCGGGTGGCGGCGATCTCCTTGACGAGGTAGTCCGACATGCTGGCGGCCAGGGCGTCGCCCCTGACCAGCACGGTGACCTGGGACGCGTAGCGGGCCAGGTGCACGGCGGCCTGGCCGGCCGAGTTCCCGCCTCCGACGACGACGACCGGCCGGCCGGCCATGGCCGGCGCCTCGCTGACCGCCGGGCTGTAGAACACGCCCCGCCCGACGAGGCGCTCCAGCGACTCGACGTCGAGCCGGCGGTAGGTGACACCGGTGGCGACGACGACCGACCGAGCCCGTACGACCTCGCCGTCGGACAGGGTGAGCTCGTGGAAGGGGGAGCCGGGGCGCAGCTCGACGACCTCCCGCATGATGTGGAACAGGGCACCGAAGTGGAGGGCCTGGGCGTAGGCACGGGAGGCGAGGTCGCTGCCCGCCACCCCTCGTGGGAACCCGAGGTAGTTCCTGATCCGCGACGTGGTCCCCGCCTGGCCCCCGATGGCCTCCCGCTCGACCACGAGCGTCCGCAGGCCCTCGGAGGCGGCGTAGACGGCGGCGCCCAGACCGGCGGGGCCGGCGCCGACGACCACCTGGTCGAAGGTGTGGTCGCCCAGGTCGGCGCGGCCCCCGAGGGCGTCGGCCGCCTCCTCGTTGGACGGATCGGTGAGCACCCTCCCGTCGTGGAGGACGACGACCGGGCCGGCGGATGCCTCGGCACCCACCTGGGTGAGCAGGGCCTGGCCGGCTTCCGCGTCCGAGGCCAGGAAGTGGAAGGGGATGCCGTGGCGCTCCAGGAGGTCCCTCATCTGGTGGCAGCGAGGGGAGGACGGGTCGCCGACGATGCGGACCATCGCCGGGCGGGCGGCGTGGGCTTTGGCCCACTCGGCCAGCAGCTCGGCGACGACCTGGTGGAAGGCCTCGTCGGGCGCGGCGCGCGGCCGGGCCAGGTGGCAGTCGATCTGGCCGAGGGCGAAGGCATCGAGGATCCGGTCCCGGGCGCCCTCGTCGTTCCACCCGGCCAGGAGGGCCCGTTTGGCGGTGGGGTGCAGGTCGCCCGCCCGGGCCAGGAACTCGACGCCCGACATCTCGTCCATACCCAGCGCGGCCAGGACGACCGCGACCGGCCGGCCGAGGCCGGGAAGGGCACGGAGGGCCTCGGCGGGAGAGCGGTACGAGACGACGTCGTAGTCGGCGCCGTACCGCTTCCGTAGCTCGCCTTCGGTCGTGGCCGACCCCTGGGGGTCGTCGTCGACCAGGACGACGACGGCGCTACCCATCGGCCCGCCGGACGACGTCGAGGATGGACCTCATCCCGCGTGGGCGTGTTCGGCTATGTGGGTGTTTGGGCATCCAGGTCCGGCTTCGGAGTGGTCGAGCAGGTTGCCGACAGTGTGGCCCGCGTGGAGGAAGCCGTGTCGGTTGCGCGCCGTTTGGCGCGTCGTCCGGCCTCCTCCGTGGGTGGTGCAGGGTTCGTGCTAGCACCCGCAACCCAACATGCATGGCTGCACTCTTTCCGCCCGGGTCAGGGCACGACAGGATTCACGGGAAGAGCAGGCCGGGGGACGGGGCGAATGGGGCTGTCGGGGGTAGGGCTGAGCACGTGGGCGCCCGTGAGCCGAGCGCGGGCGGCGCTGGCGTTGCTGACCGTGTTCGTCGCCGTGGGCCTCGTGTTCGCCCCGGCGGCCAGCGCCAGCTCGGTGTCCAACGTCACCGCGCCGGTCCTGTCGTCACCCGCCTCCGCAGCGACCGCCGTGGAGTACGAGTTCCAGTTCACCGCCTCGACGGCGATGACGTCGGCCAGCACGGTCACCGTGAGCGCGCCCGCAGGGACGGCCCTGACCACGGGCTGTGACAACGCGCTGTACAACGTGACCAAGAACCAGAGCGCGGGCTGCGGGGGCACGCTCTCCAACGGCAACACAACCCTCACCCTCGACGTGAGCCAGAACGTTTCCCCGGGCGACCTCATCCGGGTCACCCTGCGCCGGGTCACCAACCCCGCCCCCGGCACCTACAGCCTCCAGGTGTCGACCAGCTCCGACGTCGACCCGGTCAGCTCGCCCACCTACACCATCACGCCCGGCAACACGAGCGTCTCCGAGCTGACCGCCCCCGTGCTGTCGTCCCCGGCCTCGGGTGCCACGGCGGTGGAGTACGAGTTCCAGTTCAAGGTGTCGGCGACCGGGGGGCTGACATCCGACAGCACGGTCACCGTCGCCGCCCCCGCCGGCACGGTCCTCACCAGCGGGTGCGACAACGCCCTGTTCAACGTAACGAAGAACCAGGGCGCGGGCTGCGGCGGGGTGCTGTCCAACGGCAACACCACCCTGGCCCTCAACGTCAGCAACGACGTGTCGCCGGGCGACGTGCTGCGGGTCACCCTGCGCCGAATCACCAACCCCGCCCCTGGGACCTACACACTCGGCGTCTCGACGACCAGCGACGTGGTCCCCGTAACCACACCGTCCTACACGATCGCCGCCGGCAACCAGAGCGTCTCGGACGTGACCCCGCCCGCCGTATCGTCCTCGACATCGGGCGCCACGGCCGTGGAGTACGAGTTCCAGTTCAAGGTGTCGCCCACCGGGGGCCTGACCTCGGACAGCACGGTCACCGTCACCGCCCCCGCCGGCACGGTGCTGACCAGCGGGTGCGACAACGCCCTGTTCAACGTGACCAAGAACCAGGGCGCGGGCTGCGGCGGGGTGCTGTCCAACGGCAGCACCACCCTGGCCCTCAACGTCGGCAACGACGTGTCGCCGGGCGACGTGCTGCGGGTCACCCTGCGCCAGATCACCAATCCGGCTCCCGGGACCTACACCCTCTCGGTCTCCACCACCACCGACCGGACGCCGGTCAACACGCCGCCGTACACCATCACCGCCGGGAACCAGAGCGTGTCGAACGTGTCGACGGCAGTGTCGAACGCCGCCCCGGGCGCCACCGGCGTGGAGTACCGGGTCACCTTCAGGGTGTCGCCCACCGGGGGTCTCACCTCGGACAGCACGGTGACCATCGCCGCCCCGGCCGGCACCGTGCTCACCAGCGGCTGCACCAACCAGATCTTCAACCTCACCAAGAACCAGGGCGCGGGCTGCGGGGGCGTGCTGTCCAACGGGAACTCCACCCTCGCCCTCAACGTGAGCGGCGACGTGTCCCCCGGCGACGTCCTCCGGGTCACCCTCGCGGGGGTCACCAACCCGCCGAGCGGCTCTCCGCTGTCGGTGTGGACGACGTCCGACACCAACCCGGTCGTGTCGCCGGCCTACATCTCGCCCATCCCGGCCGTGCCGTCGGTCACGGGGATCAGCCCCAACTCGGGGCCGGCGGCCGGTGGGACGGTCGTGACCGTCACCGGCACGGGCTTCACCACCGCCAACGAGGTGCGGTTCGGCCCGAACCCGGCGTCCAGCTTCTCCGTTCTGTCCGACACCCAGATCACCGCCACCGCGCCCGCCGGGTCGGGGACGGTCGACGTGGTCGTCTCCACCCTCGGGGGCGTCAGCCCGACCAGCATCAACGACCGGTTCACCTACACCGGGGGGCCGTCCGTCTCCAGCATCTCGCCGACGTCGGGCCCGGCGGCGGGCGGGACCTCGGTGACCGTCTCCGGCAGCGGCTTCACCGGTGCCACGGGCGTGAGCTTCGGGTCAGCGGCGGCCACGTCGTTCAACGTGGTGTCCGACACCCAGGTCATCGCCACCTCCCCGGGCGGGACGGGCACGGTCGACGTGACCGTGACCACGCCGGCGGGCACCAGCCCCACCCACGCCGCCGACCGGTTCACCTACACCGTCACCCCGACCACGACCACGACGACCACGCTGCCCACGACCACGACCACGACGACCGTGCCGCCGACGACGACCACGACCACGACGACGGTGCCGCCGACGACGACCACGACCACGACGACGACGGTCCCGCCCACGGCCACCACGTCGACCACCACCCCGGCCACCACGACGACCGCGCTGCCGGCGACGACCACGACCGTCCCGGCGACCACGACGACGCTGCCCGACACCGCCACGACGACGCTGCCCGACACCACCACGACCGTCCCCGAGCCGACGACCACGACCGTCCCCGCCCCCACCACCACGCTCCCCGAGCCGACGCCGACGACCGTCCCCGAGACCACGACCGCAGCCCCGGCCCCGTCGACGTCGGCCGTCCCCACCACCTCGGCCGCCACCGGGACGACCGTCCCCCGGACGACGACGGTGTCCCCGGCGACCACCGTGGCCACGACCACGGCTCCGTCGACGACGACCACCACGGTGGCCGCGCCGACGACCACCGTCCCCGGCTCCCCGCTCGTGGCCGCGGCCGCGCCCGCCACGCCCCCCGCCCCGCCGGCGGCCGCCGCAGCCGGCGACCTGCTCGCCGTGTCGGTCGCGGGCGTCTCCGAGGGCCCGCCCGGAGTCGGCCTGCGGGTGGCCGGCGAGGGCTACCCCTCGACCTGCAGGACCGTCTACGTGTTCTTCGACGGCACCCGGATCGGCACCGCCTCGCCCGACGGCATGGGGCGGATCGTCGGCGAGCGGCTCGTCGTCCCCGGTGACGCCGACCCCGGCACCCACCAGGTGACCACCTCGTGCCAGTCGTCGGGCCAGCCCGTCGTCCAGGCCGCGACGTTCGAGGTCCTCGAGGACGACACCCACCGCGTCGCCCTGGTGACCGCCCTCCCTCGCCCCCACGACGTCGACTTCAGCCTGGGCGCCCTGCTGGCCAGCGCCGCCGTCGTGGCCGGCCTGCTGTTCCTGATCGCCTTCCCGGGCGAGCTGTTCAACAGCACGCTGGAGGCCCACTACGACGAGGTTCGCGGCTGGTTCGGCCTCGGCCCGAAGCGGCCCGAGGAACGCAGCGGGCGGACGCAGGTACTCCCGTTCGTCGCGTTCCTCCTGGCCGGCGGGGTCCTCGTCTCCCTCCTGAACCCGGCCTTCGGCTTCGACAAGTCGAGCCTGGCCGCGGCGGTGGGGCTCACCATCGCCATCGGCGTGGTCACCCTGGCCTACGACGTCCCCACCCTGGCCTACGTCCGGCGGAACCACGGCGACTGGGGCCGCCTGGTCATCCTGCCGGGCACCATCCTGATCGGGGTGGCCTGCGTCGTGCTCTCACGGGTGGTGCACTTCCTGCCCGGCTACTTCTACGGGCTGATCGCCGGACTGGCCTTCCGTCGCCAGATCGCCGACGTGGTCCGGGGCCGCCTCACCGCCTTCTCGACCGGCCTGGTCCTCGCCCTGAGCGTCGCTTCCTGGCTGGCCATGGCCCCGGTCTCCGGGGCGGCCGACAAGCCCGGCGCCTCGGTGGCGCTGCTCGTCCTCGAGGCGGCGCTCGGCGGCATCTTCTGGTGCGGGCTCGACAGCTTGGTGATCGGGATGCTGCCGCTGCGGTTCCTCGGAGGCAGCGAGGTGCGGAAGTGGAGCCGGCTCGGGTGGACCGTCCTGTTCGTGCTGACCCAGATGGCGTTCGTGCACATCCTCCTGCGTCCCAGCACGGGGTACGTGGCCGACACCACCCACTCGCCCACCGCCATCGTGATCACCCTGTTCGCCGGCTTCGCCCTCTTCTCCGTCGCCTTCTGGGCGTATTTCCGCTACCGGTCCCCCCGTATGGCCCCCGACCAGCAGCCGGCATGGGTGGAGGCCCACTGAGGTAGGCCGCAGTAGGTTGGAGCGCCAGTGAGCGGAGCCGCCGTCCGGGACTGCCGGCCTTGCCGGAACGCAGTGGAGCTCCCCGCGGGCAGCCCCTTGGGGGCCGGCGGGCGGAGTGACCAGGAGAGACAGTGAGTGATCTCGGCGCCGAAGCCCTCGTCGGACTCCTCGCCGAGGAGAGCCGGCTGAAGGTGGTCGCCGCCATCGCCCTCGGCGCGGCCACCGAGGCCGACATCACGGCGCGGACGGCACTGGCCCCGAAGACGGTGCGCAAGGCTCTCGACCGCCTCATCCGGGGCGGGATCGTGGAGAGCACGACCGGCGGCGGCCTGCGGGTGGCCACCGAGCGGTTCAAGGAGGCGGCCCAGCGGGCGGCGGCGTCCCGCCCCCAGCCCAGGCCCGAGGACTTCGGCGCCACCGCGGACCAGGCCCAGGTGCTGCGCAACTACCTGGTCGACGGCCGCCTCACCCACATCCCCGCCACCCGGTCGAAGCGCCTGGTGGTCCTGGACTTCCTGGCCGGCCAGTTCGAGCCTGGGCGGGTCTATCCCGAGGCCCAGGTCAATTACACCCTAGGACGGTTCCACGTGGACTACGCCGCCCTCCGTCGGTACCTGGTGGAGGAGGAGCTGCTCGAGCGCAAGGAAGGTTTCTACTGGCGCACGGGCGGTACGGTCACGGTGGACTGAAGGACAAGGGCGATACGGATGGGCGATCGGGTCGTCCTGGGCCGCAAGGGCTCGTCGTCGATGGTCAAGGTCCGCTGGACCGACAAGGCGCCGCCGAACATCAACACCGTGGAGGACGCGGAGGAGATGGGGGCGAAGTGGGAGGGCGACGAGCTCGTCACCTACGACCTCGAGGGCTTCATGGAGCAGTACGAGTACTACGAGTCGAACGACTACTGGTCGACAACGACTGAGCGGCGCCCCTCACCAGCGCCGCTCGGCGACCGACACGACGTGGTCGACGAAGAGGTCGGCGAAGCGGCGGGCGGGGCCGGTGCCGAACAGTCGGTGGGGGTAGCGAAAGGTCAGGTGCAGCCGCCCGGCCACGACCGTGGCCCCGATGCAGAGGCACTCGGGCGTACGGGCCGGCGAGGAGAACCACAGATCGGTGGTCTCGCCGGCCCCCTTCCCGAACGAGGGGGGCTCTTCGACCCACCCGAGGTGGGCCAGCAGGGCCGTGTCGAGGTGGCGGTTCCGGGTGAGGGGCTGGAGGACCACGAGCGACTGCTTGGCCCACAGGGGGAGGAGCTGGTTGCGTTCGAGGGCGGCCAGCAGGGCCACGCCGGTGCGGAAGCGCTTGTTGCGGGTCTTCTGGGCGGTGACGGCCTTGAGGGCGGCCCGGTGCCCGGACCGGTGCCGGCGGCTGGTCGACACCCGGGCCGTCACCGAGAAGTTGCCGATCAGCTGGCCGGGCCACTCCTCAGGGCGGAGGTCGACGGGGACGAGGACGCCGACCCGCCGCCCCGGCGTGCCGTGCTCGAGGTTCCACTCGCCGACGGCCAGGTGCAGGGCGGCGAGGAGGACGTTGCGGGCCGTGCCCTGGCGGTGGACGTTGGCCACCCGGCGGGTGTCCTCGACGGAGAGGCGCACGAAGTGGAACCCGTAGCCGGGATCGTCGTCGGGCTGGTCCGGGGCCAGACGGGCGGGGCGGGCCAGCCGGTCCCGTAACCGCTCGACCGCGTCCCTCCACCGGGCGACGACGACGGAGACGCGCGCCGACGCCGGGCGCACGGGGAGGTCTCGGGTGGCCAGGAAGTCGAGCGGCGGTCCTTGCCGTTCCCCCTCGACGTAGGCGCGGGCGACCGCCTCGAGCACCCGGAGGGCGGCGACCCCGTCGCTCGCACCGTGGTTGACGTTCAGGACGACGGCGTCACCGGCCGGGCGATGGGCGAGCAGCACCCGCAGTGGCGGCCACGCGGTCATCGGCACCGGCTCCCGGAGGACCCGGGCCCGGGCCCGGTCGAGGGACGGCCCGTCCGGGCAGTCCGCCACCTCCAGCGGGTCGTGCTCCAGCGGACGGTGGCCGACGACGGCGCTCAGGGCCTTCCGCAGGCGGGCCTCGTCGATCGTCCCCTCGACGCACGCCTCGAGGTGGACGCTCCACGCCGCGGGATCGAGCAAGTGGGCCGGGTCGGGTGTGTGGGCATGGCCGTCCCACTCCCACACGCAGTCCAGGTGCGACCGGTGGTCGCCCATGCGGCCCCGGAGGAGGCGGACGAGGTCCTGGGCGGCCCCGACCACGTTGTGGACGGCGGCCTGCCGGAAGGAGTAGCGGGCCGGCTGGTCGGGCTGCCCGTCCAAGGGCGACACCCGGTCCACGTGGGCCGAGATGTGGTCGCCGGAGACGACGATGTGAAGGCTGTCCGACGGCGCGTTCTCCCGGAGGGAGACGCTTCGGGGGTGGTAGATGCGCCCGAGGCCGCTGTCACGGTGGAAGCGCCCGCTGGACACCAGCCCGTGCAGGAACGCGACCGGGTCGGCGATCGTCGGGGCGGCCGTCGTTGCCGGTTGCTCTTGGAGACCGGACTCGATGCTCATCGGAGGGCGGCGGCCGCTTCGAGCCGGACGCGGAAGTCGGGGTCGTCGGCCTTGGCCGCGATGGCCGCCCGGCTGGGCGCCGGGCCCAGCTCGGCCAGGCCCCGCAACGCCTTCCAGCGGACCCAGGCGTCGGCGTCGCTCAGGACCGATTCCAGCAGGGGTCGCAGCTCGTCGCGGCCGGCGTCCACCATGGCGTCGACGGCGGCGCGGCGGACGGCCCTCACCGGGTCGGTCACCAGGCGGCCCCACTCGGCCCGCGCCGTGGCCGGGTCGGCCTCCCGGAGGAGGTTGGCGGCCACCTGCCGGCGCGCCTGGTCGCGGTCGGACGCCGCCGCCACCACCTGGGCGAGGTCGGCGGGGTCCGCCGGTCGCAGGGATCCCAGGTCCCGCCAGGCCCGTTCCAGCCGGGTCAGCCGCCGGGTCTCGCCCGGTGCCCCGGGCCGGGCCCCGCCGGCCAGCCACGGCGGCCCGCCGGCCGCGCCCGACGGTCGGGCCTCGGCCGCGTCGGGCTCGGCGAACTCCTCGGTGACGACGGCCAGCACGGGCGCCAGCAGCTCCTCCCAGTCGCCCGGCCGGCGGAGGCCGACGGCCACGAAGTCCGGGCCGACGAGCACGTTCGCCACCCGGTCGAACTCCGAGAACAGCCGGGCCACCCGGGGGTCGTCCCCGGCCGCTGACGCCGACTCGTACCACCGGCTGGGCCCGTCGTGGATCGTGTGCCCGAGCCCGAACCGGATGGTACGGGGGTTGGGGGTCGCCTCGGGCACGACGGGCCCGTCGAATGTCGCGGCGAGGGGATCGGACGGCGGCGCGGGCGGTGCGGCCGCCGAGCACAGGCCGAGGCGGAACCGCTCGTCCTCCCAGCCGAACTCGAGCGTCACGTCCGGCCCGAGCTCCCGCTCCCACCACCCTTCTCCGGGCCCGACGGCGGCGGCCAGGGCCTCGTCGTCCTCCTCCGTCCAGGGCCCGGCCGACAGGAACCGCTTGAGCAGGGTCTTGACCGGGCCCAGCGCCTCGAACGGCAGGTCGGTGAAGGCGTCGGTGAGGTGGGCGAAGGCGGCCGCCACCAGGTTCCGCTCGACCACGAGGCGGCGGGCCGCGTCCTGCTCCATCGATGCGACCGTACCGGGCCGCACCCCGGCATGGGATCATGCATCGGTGGGGTCGACCGCTCCTCTCGGCCGGGTGGCCGACCGGCGCATCCTCGCCGGGGTGGCCGCCGCACTGGTCCAGGTCGTCCTGGGCCTGGGGCTGATCGTGGCCGGCATCGCCGTGTTCTTCGTGGCCACCCCCAGCGTGGAGTCGCCCGGGGCGGGGATCCTGGCCACCGCGGCCATCGCCGTGGGGCTGGTCAACATCTTCGGTCCCTGGTGGTGGCGGCTGACCCACGACCTCTCGGCCGAACGCCAGGAGCGCATCCGGTCCCAGGAGCGGGCCGAGGTGGCGGCCCACATCCACGACTCGGTCCTGCAGACCCTCGCCCTCATCCAGCGCAACGCGTCCGACGCCCGCACGGTGAGCGCGCTGGCCCGCTCCCAGGAGCGCGAGCTGCGGGCCTGGTTGTACGGGCCGCCCGAGGTGGAGTCGGGGGAGAGCCTGGCCGCCGCCCTCCAGCGGGTGAGCGACGAGATCGAGGACCTGCACGGGGTGGCGGTCGAGACGGTGGAGGTCGGCGACTGCCCGGTCGACGAGCGGCTGGTCGCCCTCGTCTCGGCCAGCCGGGAGGCGCTGACCAACGCCGCCCGTCACTCGGGCGCGGCGTGCGTCTCGGTGTACTTCGAGGTCGAGCCCGCCCAGGTCACGGTGTTCGTGCGCGACCGGGGCAAGGGCTTCGAGCTCGACGAGGTCCCCAACGACCGCCGGGGGATCGCCGACTCCATCCTGTGGCGCATGGACCGCCACGGCGGGAAGGCCGTCGTGCGCAGCCAGCCGGGCGAGGGCACCGAGGTCGAGCTGGTCATGCCCCGATGACGGAGGGCAGCAAGCCCAGGGTGTTCCTGGTCGACGACCACCGGCTGGTCCTGTCCGGCGTGCGGGCCGAGCTGGGCGACGAGGTGGAGGTGGTGGGGGAGGCGTCGGAGGTGGAGGCCGCCATCGAGTTGATCGGCGAGCGCACCCCGGATGTCGTCCTGCTCGACGTCCACATGCCGGGGGGCGGCGGCCGGGCGGTGATCGAGGCGGTGGCCGCCAGCCATCCTGAGGTCAAGTTCCTGGCCCTGTCGGTGTCCGATGCGGCCGAGGACGTGATCGGGGTCATCCGGGCCGGCGCCCGGGGCTACGTGACCAAGACGATCTCCGGGCCCGACCTGGTGGACGCGGTGAAGCGGGTGGCCGACGGCGACGCCGTCTTCTCGCCCCGGCTGGCCGGCTTCGTGCTCGACGCCTTCGCCGCCGACCACCGGGGCCCGGTCGACCCCGAGCTCGACCAGCTCACCGTGCGGGAGAAGGAGGTCCTGCGCCACCTGGCCCGCGGCTACTCGTACAAGGAGATCGCCCGCCAGCTGTCGATCTCGGTCAAGACGGTCGAGACCCACGCCTCGGCCGTGCTGCGCAAGCTCCAGCTCAGCAACCGCCACCAGCTCAGCCGCTGGGCCAGCGACCGCCGCCTGGTCTGACCCCCCTCCGAACTGGTGACGGCTTTGGGCGCCAGGGCGGCCAGATCCGTGACCAGTTGCCCAGGCTCAAGGTCGGCCAGGATCGTGCCGATCCGTATACGTGGCGCTGATCGCCAGCCTCGTCCCCGGCTACGCGACCACGGACAGGGCGAGCCCGAAGGCGACGACGAGCCCGGTGAGGGCGAGGGCCGGTCGAACGTCAGCCCGCATGCCGCCCGCCCCAGTCATCGGTTCCAGTGTGTACCGCGGGGCCGCCGGGTCAAGGGGCCGTCCGACCCTTTCTCGCCCCTCAGGCCGGGAGGCCGATCCCGGCCAGATCCGGCCCGGCAGGGATCTCGCTCCGCCGCTCCGAACGGGCCAAGGCGACGGCGATCGCCCCGAGCAGGAGGAGCCCGGCGCCGGCGAAGGCGGCGTAGGCGGCGATGCCGGCGATGCGGGCCACCACCGACCAGCCCCAGGCCGACAGCAGCAGGCCCCGCAGGGTCTCGCCCTCGAACAGGGCCTGGCGCTGGCCGGCGAGGCGGCGGTCGTCTGGGTTGGCCCGGGAGGCGGCGCTGACCTCGGAGTACGTCTTGCCGTCGGCGATGTTCTTCAGGTGGGCGGCGATGTACTGGTCGGCGAAGGCCTTGGCCTTGGGCCCGTCGTCCACCGTCCGGCCGGCGTAGCGCTGGAGCCCCGGGTACTTCTCGGGGCTCAGCGCCGGGCCCTTGGGCGGGAACGTGATCCTCTGGGCCACCAGCTGGTCGCGCACCATGTCGGTGGCGTAGCGCGATCCGCCGAGAAGCCCGCCGCCGGCGGCGAGCAGGACCACCAGGCCGAGCTGCACCGCCGTCCTCCGGGTCTTCGTCCTCGTGAACATTTGCTTCCTCCCTTTCGACGTCATGCCTGTCGTTCCATGGCCCGGCGGAGCAGCCGGACGACCTCCTGGTCGCTCCGGAACGGGGTCTCGACCCCCGTCGCGACGTGGCGGACCAGTCCGCGGAGGTCGGCGTCGAGCGACATCTCGTCCGCCGGGACCCACACCTGCACGAGGAACGTCTCCATCTCCACCACCTCTGGTCGTCGGCCGCCCGTTGGGGCCAGGTGCAGGATGCGCCCCCGCCCTTCGGGAACCGTTCGGGTGGGGTTCGGGTCAGCACGATGTCGTTCAGGGCGGCGGCGGAGCGACCGCACCTCACCCCTGACCCGGTTCTTCAGCTCCTCGCGCCGCGAGTCCTCCACTTCCTGGGCACGGAGCCGCGCCACACGGTCCTGGTCCTCCTGCCGAGCAGCACGTGGCCGCTCCTACTCGGTCTCCGTACCGAGGGGCCGGAGTCGGCATGCGGAGAGACCGGACGCACCGTTGCCAACCATCAGCGCGCGCACCAGACACCCCATGGCCGCGGTCGAGGCCGGAGTGCGCACCATGTTCCACGCGGCGGCTTTGGTCGTCCGGGCGTCCGTCCCCGCCACCGGCTCGGGCGTGGGGCGAGGCTGCTGAGCCGCCTGGCCCGAGCTGAGGCTCTCGGCAGAGAAGGTCGACGGCGGCGCCGGGAGGCCGGTGCGTCCCCGCAGTGGCCGAGGGCCGACGGCGCCGCGCGCCCGGTCAGACGATGGTGGCCCGTACGGGGTGGACGGGCGTGGGCCGGCGGGGGCGGGTGTCGGGGAACGGGGACGGCTCCACGTCGATGTCGGCCATCCGGTCGCAGTAGGCCCGGTACATCCGCCGGGCCTCCCCGTGGCGGCCGGCGGCGCTCAGGGCCGCGACCAGCTGCAGGTGGGCCCGCTCGTCGTAGGAGTCGCGGGACAGCACCCGGAGGAGGTACCGGGCCGCCCCGTCGTGGTCGCCGGCCGCCCCCGCCCGGTCGGCCAGGGCCATGGCCACGGCCACGTAGGTGGCCCGCGCCTCCTCCCGGACCACGACGGCCCAGTCCTCGTAGGGGTCCTCCTCCAGGAAGTCCCCGGCATAAGCCGCCTCGGCTTTGGCCAGCAGCGCCCCGGCCATCTCGGCGTGCCCGGCGGCCAGGGCGTCGAGGCCGGCCCGTGCGTCGGCCAGGAAGGCCTCCACGTCGACGGCGACGTGTTCCAGCCGGAGCCAGGCCGCGGCCCGGTCGTTGGCCACGAAGTGCTCGGCGTCGAACCGCTTCGACGGGTCGAGGACGGACCGGAGGGTGGACAGGGTGACCGAGAGGCGCGACCCGGCCTTGGCCAGGTCCTCGTCGGCCCAGAGCAGGTCGATGAGGGCGTCGCGGGTCACGGGCCTCCCCCGGCGGGCGATGAGGATCTTCAGCAGGTCGCGGGCCTTTCGGGACTGCCAGTCGGCGGCGGGGACGGGAACGCCGTCCCGCTCGACGGCGAAGCCGCCGAGGACTCGTACCAGCAGGGGCGGCCGGGCGGCGCGGTCCAGGTCGGCCTGGACCCGGGCCGCCTCGGCGGCGAGGGTGCGGGCGCCGAGCCGGCGGAGGGTCTGCTCGGCCTCGGCCGCCGCGGCCGGGGCGCCGGGGCCGCCCAGGCGGGCCTGGGCGAGGAGCACGCGGGCCTCGCCCAGCGGGTTGCCGATCTCGGCCCACACCGTCCGGGCCTCCTCCAGGAGCCCGGCGGCCGCGCCGGCGTCGTCCAGGACCCGGGCCTGGACCTCGAGGGCCTCGGCCAGGGCCGGGCGGTCCCGCCGGCGCCGGGCGGCCAGGCTCGCCTCCGCGGCGCGGGCCGCGGCCGTCGCCGTGTCCCCTGCCTTCAGGGCGACCTCGGCGGCGGCGATCAGGGCTTCGGGCCGGGCCAGGGACGTGACCTCCGCGGCCCGGGCGGCCATGGCCGCCGCCTGCTCGGGGTCCGTGTCGGCCTGGAGCAGGGCCAGCCCGGCCAGGGCGGGGACCAGCCCCTGGTGGTCGCCCGACGCCTCCCCGATCGAGATGGCCTCCTCGTAGTGCCCGCAGGCCAGCGTCACGTGGCCCTGGAGGCGGTGGACCGTGCCGAGGTGGGTGAGCGGGTAGCTGGCCATGCGCGAGCCCTGGCCCTCGTAGAAGGCCTTGGCCGCCTCCAGCTCCCTGGCCGCCTCGTCCAGGCGGCCGAGGCCCATCAGGGCCTCGCCGCGGTTGGCCAGGGTGAGGGGCCGGAACAGGGCGATGCCGGCCAGGTCGGCCAGGCGCACCGCCTCGTCCAGCTCGACCAGGGCCTCGCGGTAGTACCCCTCGGACAGGAACCGCGAGCCCCGGTTGGTGCGGATGCGGACGATCTGGACGTGGTCGTTGGCCGCCTCGGCGTGGCGCAGGGCCCGCTGGTAGTGCTGCATGGCCTCGCGGTCGCCCTCGAGGGCGCACACCATGGCCCGGGCCGTGTAAGCCATGGCCCAGGCCCGGTCGTCGCCGGCGCGGCCGGCGGCTGCTCCCGTCTCCTTGGTGAGCTGGCGGCAGCGCTCGAGGTCGCCCTGCAGCCAGGCGGCGCCGGCCGCCCAGCCCAGGACCAGGGCCCGCAGGGCCTCGCTGCCCTCCCCGGCCAGGGCGCGGTCGTAGATGGCGGCCGCCTCGGCCAGCCGGCCCCGGAAGTGGTGGGCCAGCCCGGCGACCACCCCGGCGGACATCGGCACCCCGCTCTCGCCCTCGAGGAACGGGGCGACCAGCTCCAGGGCGGTGTCGTAGTCGCCCTGGATCAGCCGGGCGCCGGCCTCCACGCACGGGTCGGTGAGGAGGCCGGCGAGCGCCCGCTCTCTCTCGCCCCGGCCCTCCAGCCACGCCTCCGCCCGCCGGAGGACCACCGCGGTGTCGTCGGGACGTACGGCCAGGCGCGACCGCACGAAGCTTCGCAGCAGGGGAGGGACGACGAACCACCCGTCGCGTGTCTCGTCGGGCACGACCCAGAGGCCGTCGCGCGCCAGCAGCCCGACCAGTTCCTCGGCCCCGGCCCCGGCCACCTCCCCGGCCAGCCCGGGGGTGAACCGGGCGAGCGACACCAGGTTCCGCACCAGCTCGACCACCTCGGGCGGCGTGGCCGGCAGGACGTCCTCGACCAGGAAGGCCTCCACCGGGTTCGATGTCTCCCCCAGCCGAGCGACGAGGGCGGGGCGCTGGTCGACCGGGGCCGGCCGCAGCCACTCTGCGACGAGCCTGGCCGCCGCCGGCCAGCCCGCCGTGGCCCGGTGCACGACCGGTGCCACGGCCGAGCTCTGACCGCCGAGGATCGCCCCGACGAGCAGCGCCGTCTCCTCCTCGGTGAAGCGCAGGACGCTCCCCGGGAGGTCGGCGGCCAGCCCCTGGGCCCGCAGGCGGGCCACGGCGAACGGCGGGTCCAGCCGGGAGCTGAGGACCAGGTGGAGGCGGGCCGGCCCGGCGCGCACCAGGTCGCCCAGGAACCGGCACGACGACTCGGCCCCGGCCAGCTGCTGGGCGTCGTCCACGACCAGCACCAGGTCGCGCTCCAGCCGCTCGGTGAGCATGCCGACCACCTGGTCGGCGGCCAGCGCCCCCTGCCCCTCGGCCGGGATCACCCACGCCTCTGCCGCCGGTGACGGGGCGACCGCGCCGGGGTCGAGGGCCGGGGCCCGCAGCCGGGCCGCCTGGAGCAGCCCCCGGGCCAGGAAGGTGGGATCCCGGTCGTCCGGCGTGACCGTGTACCAGGCCGCGCCCGCCCGCCGGGACCACTGGGCCAGCAGCGTGGTCTTCCCCATCCCGGGGGCGGCGGTGAGCAGGGTGAGCCGCCGGCGGTCCACGTCGGCCAACCGCTCGTCCAGCCGGGGCCGGGCCACGACGTCGGGCCCGTCCACGGGCACGAGCACCTTGCTGCCGCCGACGGTGTCTCGTGCTCCAGCCACGCCGTCCCCCTCCGGGGGAAGTCTACGGCGGAGCCGGAAGAGCCTGCTCCATCTCGGCGACCGGGGCGAAGAGGTCGCCGTGGTGCTCGACCCTGCGCAGGACGTCGTCGGCCTCGAACACGAGTTGGTCGGGGTCGCCGCTCTCGACCACCCGCTCGACCTCGTCCCACGTGACGGGCGTGGAGACGGTCGGCCGCTCGCGCGCCCGCAGGGAGTAGACGCACACCGTGGTCTTGGAGTCGTCGTTCTGGCTCCAGTCGATGAAGACCTTGCCCTTGCGCAGCTCCTTGGTCATCACCGACAGCACGTCGTTCGGGTGCTGCTCCTCGAGCAGCTTGGCCATGGCGTGGGCGAACGGCTTGGTCTCGTTGTACGTGACCGGCGTGTTGAGCGGGGCGTAGATCTGCAGCCCCTTGGACCCCGACGTCTTGGGGAAGGCCTGGAGGCCGAGGTCGTCGAGCACCTCCCGCAGCCAGAACGCCACCCGCCCGCACTCGACGACGGTGGCCGGCGGGCCGGGGTCGAGGTCGAACACGAGCATGGTCGGCTTCTGGATGTCGTCGGCCCGGGACAGCGAGGTGTGCAGCTCGAGCGAGGCCAGGTTGGCCACCCAGACCAGCCCGGCCAGCTCGTCGATGAGGCAGTAGTTGACGTCCGCCTTGTTGCGGGCGCTCCACACCGACAGCGTCTCGATCCAGTCCGGGCGGTGCTTGGGGCAGTTCTTCTCGTAGAAGAACTGGCCGCTCACCCCGTTGGGGTACCGCTTCAAGGTGAGGGCCCTGCGCCTGAGATGGGGCAGCAGTGCAGGGGCGACACGCGTGTAGTAGTCGATGACCTGGCCCTTGGTGAACCCGGCCTCGGGGTACAGCACCTTCTCGAAGTTCGACAGCTTGAGCTGGCGGCCCTCGACCTCGACCTCGACCGACGCCGAGGCGGCGCTCACTTGTTCCCGCCCTTGCCTTCCTTGACCGCGGCCAGACTGGCCTCGAGGGCGGCCATGAGGTCGACGACGCGCGGCGCCTCCTCCGCCGCCTCCTCGACCACGATCTCCTGGCCCGACGCCTTCTGCTCGATCAGCTCCAGCACCCGCTCCCGGTACTCGTCGTGGTACTTCTCGGGGTTGAAGTCGGTGGACAACGAGTCGATCAGCGAGCGGGCCATCTTCTCCTCCCGCTCGGTGACGTCGACGTCGGGCCCGGGCAGGTCGAGCTCGTCGAGCGGGTTGACCTCGTCGGCGAACAGCATGGTCTCCATGACCAGGGCGTCGTCCTTGGGCCGGATGGCGGCCAGGTACTGCTTCGTGCGCAGCACGACCCGGGCGATGCCGACCTTGTTCGTCTCCCGCATGGCGTTGCGCAGCAGGGCGTAGGCCTTCTGGCCGCCCTTGTCGGGGACCAGGTAGTACGGCCGCTCGTAGTAGACGGGGTCGATCTGGTCGAGGTCGACGAAGTCCTCGATGTCGATGGTCTTGGTGGCCTTGGGGTCCAGGGCCTCGAGCTCCTCGGGGGTGATGGTGACGTAGTTGTCGGGGGCGATCTCGTAGGCCTTGACGATGTCCTCGTACGGGACCTCCTCCCCGGTGGCCATGGAGACCCGCTTCTGCTTGATGCGCGACTTCGACTTCCCGTCGAGCTGGTGGAACCGGACGTCCTTCGACGACGTGGCGCTGAAGATCTTCACGGGGACGTTCACCAGCCCGAAGCTGATGGCGCCGCTCCAGATTGGTCGGGGCACACGGAGATGCTACGGCCTCTCGGCCTCGCTGTTTCCGCACGCTCACTGACGGGAACACTTAGGGCATGCCTAAAGTTGACCCCACCAGCGGAGAGCCCATGTCCGACGCGCCCGACGCGCCCGTCGAGAACAGGGGCGGCAAGATGGCCGGCGACCCCGGCATGGAAGGCGCCAGTGAGATCGGCCGGCAGGGCGCCGGCAAGTCCGACACCTCGGACTGGGCCGACGACAGCAGCAGCCGCGAGCTCCCCGCCGAGAAGGGCGGCGCGGCCACGGGTGGCGGGACCTGAGCCGCACCCCGTAGTCGTCCTCACCACATCTGCCGAATGCGGATCTGCGAGGGCCTGCGGCTCAGGATGAGTTGCAGGTCCTCGTCGGCGACGACTTCGCCGGGATCGAGATCGGTGCGGAAGCCCTGGAGCGAGGGCTGGCGCAGCGTCCCGCTCTCGGTGATCTCGTTGTAGGCGACCTCGGCCACCAGCAACGGCTCGACGAAGTAGAGGGCCCCGATCAGCTTCTCGGTGAACGGGCTGTCGTCGCGCCTGGTCCGGGAGAAGACCTCGGTCAGCTGCCGGATGAGGTCGCCGGAGAGGCCGGAGCCGACCAGGCCGACGTAGTGCAGCCGGCCCGTGCTCGCCCCCGTGGCCGGGTCGAGGCCCCAACAGCCCACGGCCAGCGAGCCGATCGATCCCGTCCGCCCTCCCTGCCCGGGCGACCAGCCGCCGACGACGAACTCCCGGCGCTGGATGCACTTGACCTTGACCCACGCCGACGAGCGCCGGCCGGGCAGGTAGGGCGCGTCGGCCCGCTTGGCCACGTAGCCCTCCATCCCGATCTCCCGGCAGGCGGCCAGCAGCTCGTCGGGCGAGGCGGGCGGGATCAGCGGCGACGTGTGCCAGCACGGGCCCTCCAGGGCCAGGCCCTCGAGAACCTTGCGGCGGTCGGCCTGGGGTCGCTCGACGACCAGCTCGCCGTCCAGCCACAGCACGTCGAACACCAGCAGCTGCACCGGCACGTCCCGCCGCAGCTGGGCCGACGGCGACCGCACGTGCATCCGCCGCTGCAGCCGCTGGAAGCTGGGACGGCCGGTGCGCTCCTCGAAGGCGACGATCTCCCCGTCGAGCACGGCCGAGCGACCCCCGAGGGCGTCGGCCAGGGCGGCCAGCTCGGGGTAGCCCCCGGTGACGTCGTTGCCCCTTCGGCTGGCGACGGTGACCCTGCCCTCGTGGACGGTGACGATGGCCCGCACCCCGTCCCATTTGGGCTCGATCAGCCAGCCGTCGAAGCTGGGGGGCGGGGCCACGGAGGTGGCCAGCATGGGCGCCAGCTCCGGGGGTGCTCCGTACATGGCGGCTCTCCGCCGACTGGAGACATGGCGGCTCTCCGCCGACTCCGTAATGGCGGCTCTCCGCCGACTCCGTGCATGACGGCTCGGCCGACTATGGCCGGATCACCACCAGCCGCTCCTCCGTCATCTCCCGTACGGCCGACGCCGGCCCTTCCTTGGTGTTCCCGCTCTCCCGCACGCCGCCGTAGGGCATCTGGTCGGCCCTCCACGTCGGCACCTCGTTGACCAGCACGGTGCCGAAGTGCAGCTCCCGGGCCGCCCGCAGTGCGGAGGCCAGCCTCGACGTGAAGATGCCCGCCTGGAGACCGTACCGGGTGTCGTCGGCCAGGCGCAGGGCCTCGTCCAGCGACTCGTAGGCCTGGATGGCGACGACCGGCCCGAACACCTCGTCGCGGCACACCTTCATGTCGGGTGTGACCCCGGCCAGCACGGTGGGACGGAGCACGCCGTTCTCCACCTCACCGCCCGCCACCACCCGCGCCCCGCCGGCGACGGCCTCGTCGATCCACGCCTTCACCCGGTCGCGCTCGCCCTCGGTGATGAGGGCGGAGACGTCGGTGGCCTCGTCGAGGGGGTCGCCGACGACGAGGCCGTCGACCAGCTTGGCCAAGGTGGCGGTGAAGGCCTCCTCGACCTCGGCGGCCACGTAGATGCGCTGCACCGACACGCACGACTGGCCGGCGTGGGCGAAGCCCGCGGTCGAGATGGTGCGGGCCGCCATGTCCCAGTCGCCGTCGGCCTCGAGGATGACGGGGGAGTTGTTGCCGAGCTCGAGGGCGACCTTCTTGCGACCGGCCTTGGCCGCAATGCCCCATCCCACCTCCGAGGAGCCGGTGAAGGTGACGTAGGCCACGTCGGGGTGCTCGACCAGGGCGCCGCCCACCTCGGAGCCCGGCCCGGTGACCACGTGCAGGTAGCCGGCAGGCAGGCCGCACTCGTCCACCAAGAGGTGGGCCAGGGCCATCGCCGACAGCGGGGTCTGGCTGGCCGGCTTGAGGACGACGGGACAGCCGGCGGCGATGGCCGGGGCCAGCTTGTGGGCCACCAGGTTGAGCGGGAAGTTGAACGGGGAGATGGCGGCCACCACGCCGATCGGCACGCGCAGGGTGAAGGCCAGCCGGCCCTCGCCGATCTCGGCCGCGTCGACCGGGACCATGTCGCCGGTCAGCCGCCGGGCCTCCACCGCGGCGAAGGTGAAGGTGCTGACCGCCCGCTTCGCTTCGACCCGGGCCGTCTTGATCGGCTTGGCCGCCTCGCGGGCGATGATGCCGGCCAGGTCCTCCGCCCGATCGGCCAGCAGCCGGGCCGCGGTCTCGAGCACCTGGGCCCTCCGCCACGGGGGCAACGGCTCGTCCCGCAACGCCGTCGCCGCCGCCCTGACCGCCCGGTCGACGTCGTCCGCGCTGCGCTTCGGCACGCGCCCGACCTCGGCGCCGTCGTATGGCGACCGGACCACGATCTCGTCGCTCATGGCTCCGATGGTACGGGCACGTGGAGGGTGGGGTATATCGTCCGCCAACGGTTCTCTAGGTGCGGGAGGTCGGGATGCGGGTTTGGCGCAGGCGCCTGGTGGCGGCGGTGGCGGCGGGTGTGGGGGGTGTCGGGTTGGTGATGTCGACCGCCGGCGCCCAGACGACACCTCCGACGACCGTCCCCACGTTCACGATCCCGGACTTCCCGGAGTTCCCGGACTTCACCATCCCGGACTTCACCATCCCGACGACCATCCCGACGCCGCCCACCATGCCGGTGACGACCACGACGACGAGCCCGCCGCCCACCATGCCGCCGTCGACCACGACGACGACGGGCCCCCCGCCCACCATGCCCGTGACCACGATCACCATCCCCGCGGAGACCGAGGAGCTCATCGAGGACGTGATCAGAAGGCTGGAGGAGTTCGGCGACATCGGCGCCGAGATCATCGAGGACCTCCGCGAGCTGCTCGAGCTCTTCTAGGAGAAGCGTCGAGCCACCGGGAGGGCGGCCGTGACCCGGCGGGCGGCCTCCCGGCCCTGCTCGACGCAGGCCGCAACCCCCAGCCCGCGGTAGGCGGCGCCGGCCACGATCACGTTGGGGGCGTCGGCGGCCAGGGCGGCCTCGATGGCGTCGACGCGCGCCCGGTGCCCCACCTC
Organism: Acidimicrobiales bacterium; assembly: GCA_036260295.1. Lineage (GTDB taxonomy): Bacteria > Actinomycetota > Acidimicrobiia > Acidimicrobiales > AC-14 > CADCTB01. Next base: position 28,539 of record DATAAD010000023.1, read on the forward strand.
GTACTGCGGGAACCCACGCGGCCACCGCGACACGAGGGAGGCCACGGGCGCCTCCCGGAGGTGCAGGGCCTCGACCAGCTCGCCGTGGAGGCGGCGCACGGCCTCGTCGTCGTCCAGCTCCATGGCCCGGTCGTCGCCGTCCCGCCCGGTCGAGGCCCTGAGCAGCACCATCCCGCCGGCGGCCAGGGCCGGCCACTTCGTCGTCGACCAGGTGCAGGCGGTCAGCAACCGCCCCTGGACGCGGGGGACGAGCATGCCCGAGCCCTCGAGCGGGCCGGGGACGGCCGACGGCCGGTAAGCGAGCGTGGCCGTGACCACCGAGGCGTGGCGGATGGCGGCCACGTGCTCGGCGGCGACCGGTGAGAGCGCGGACACCATGCCGGCGGCGGCGAAGGAGGGGACGGTCAGGACCACGGCCTCGGCCTCGATGTCGGGGCCGGGCGCGCAGGCCAGCCGGTAGCCCCGGCCGCCCGCCGACGGGGTGATCACCCGCACCGCCGTTCCCAGGCGGACGTCGCCCACCTCCTGGGCCAGCCGGTCGGACAGGCGTTGGAGCCCACCGGCCAGTCCCAGGAACACCGGCCCCCCCGGGCCGGGCGGGGCCTGGCGCAGGCCGAGGACCAGACTGCGCGACCGGGCTGCGGCCTCGGCCAGCGGGCGGGCGGTGGCCTCCAGGCTCAGGGTGTCGGCCCGGCCGGCGTTGATCCCCCCGACCAGTGGGTCGACCAGGCGCTCGACCACCTCCCGGCCCATGCGCCGCCCGACCACCTCGGCCACCGACGGGTCGGGGCCCGAGGCCCGGCGGGGCAGGAGGAGGTCGAGGGCGGCCCGGGCCAGGCCCGCGGGGGAGAGGACGCCCGAGCGGACCAGCGGGCCTACAGCAGTGGGCACGCCCAGGACGTGGCCCTCGGGCAGGGGACGCAACCGGTCGCCGATCCACAGCCAGGCCCGGCCGGTGGCCGGGGCGACCAGCTCGTCGCCCAGACCGAGCTCCCGGCACAGGTCGACCGCGAACGGGACCCGGGCCAGGAACGTGTCAGGTCCCGCCTCCACGGGCACGCCGTCCAGCTCGAGCGTCTTTATCTTGCCGCCCACGCGGTCGCCGGCCTCGACCAGGGTGACGTCCGTGCCGGTCCGGCCGAGGTAGTAGGCGGCGGCCAGCCCGGTGATCCCGCCACCGACGACCGCCACCCGGGACCCGGGGTCAGGCATTGCTGCGGACCACGTCGGCCAGGGTTGCGCAGAAGACCGGATCGGCGTTGGGCGACGGCGTGCGGGCGAAGGCCAGGCCCAGCCGCTCGGCTGCGGCCCGGGCCTCGACGTCGAGGTCATAGAGGACCTCGAGGTGGTCCGAGACGAAGCCGGCGGCGCACACGACCACGCCGGCCATCCCCGCCTCGACCAGCCCGGGGAGCACGGCGAGGAGGTCGGGCCCGATCCACGGCTCCGGTGTCCGCCCCGCGCTCTGCCATCCCACCGACCAGCTGTCCAGGTCGGCGCGGGCCGCCACCGCGTCCGCGGTCTCGGCCAGCTGGTCCGGGTACGGGTCCCCCATGTCGAGGATGCGGATCGGCAGGCTGTGGGCGGTGAACACCACCTCGACCGGGTCGGCGTCGAGCCCGGCGACCTCGTGGCGCACGAAGCCGGCCAGGAGGTCGAGGTAGCCGGGAGCCAGGTGCCAGGACTTGACCACGGTGATCGGGAGGCGGGCGGCCCGCGCCGCCTCCTCGGCCCGCGACGCGTACTCGCCCACGGACAGGGCCGAGTAGTGCGGAGCCAGGACCAGGCCCACCACCTCGTCGACCCCGGCGGCGGCCAGGGCGGCCACGCCGTCCTCGATGAACGGGGGGGCGTGCTTCATGCCCAGCTCCACCCGGAACCCGTCGCCCAGGGCGGCCTGGACGCCGGCCGCCTGCTCGCGGGTGAGCTCGAGGAGGGGGGACGTCCCGCCGATGGCATCGTACCGGCGGCGCAGGTCGTCCAGCAGCTCCGGGGTGGGCGGCCGTCCCCTCCGCACGTGGGTGTAGTACTCCTCGATGTCGTCGGGGGTGGCCGGCGTGCCGTACGCCATGAGGAGGACTCCCGTGGGTGGCGGGCTACTCACCGTGGACGAGGTCGACCAGCCGCCGGAGGACGTCGGGGTCGGTCTCGGGGAGGACGCCCCATCCCAGGTTGAAGACGTGCCCCGGCCGCCCGCGGTTGGCGTCGAGCACGCCCCGGGCCTCCCGGGCCACGACCTCCCACGGGGCCAGGCACACCGCGGGGTCGAGGTTGCCCTGCACGGCCACGTGGTCGCCGAGCCGGGCGCGGGCCCGGTCGAGCGGGACCCGCCAGTCGATGCCCACCACGTCCGGGCCGGCCTCGGCCAGCAGCTCGAGCAGCTCGCCCGTGCCCACGCCGAAGTGGATGCGCGGGACGCCGAGGTCCTCGAGGCCGGTGAAGATCCTCCGGGTGGCGGGGAGGACCGAGCGGCGGTAGTCGGACGGGTTGAGCAGCCCGGCCCAGGAGTCGAAGACCTGGACGGCGGCCGCCCCGGCCCCGACCTGGGCCCGCAGCGAGGCGACGACGATGCCGGCCAGGCGGTCGAGCAGCTCGGCCCAGAAGGCGGGGTCGGCGTGCATCACCGCCTTGGTCCGGCCGAGGGTCTTGGAAGACCCGCCCTCGATCAGGTAGCTGGCCAGGGTGAACGGGGCGCCGGCGAAGCCGATGAGCGGCACGTCGAGCTCGGAGGCCAGCAGGCGGACGGTCTCGAGGACGTAGGGGATGTCGGCTTCGGGGTCCAGCGGCCGCAGGCGGGCCAGGTCGGACGGGCCGCGGAAGGGCTCGGCCAGGACCGGCCCCGGCCGGAGGTCGATCTGCAGGCCGACGGCGGCGAGAGGCACGACGATGTCGGAGAAGAGGATGGCGGCGTCGACGCCCAGCCGTCGGACCGGCTGCATCGTCACCTCGGCGGCCAGCTCGGGGTGGCGGAAGATGTCGAACATCCCGTGCTTCTCCCGCAGGGCCCGGTACTCCGGCAGGGACCGCCCGGCCTGGCGCATGAACCAGACCGGCGGGCGCTCGACGGGCTTGCCCCAGCAGGCGTCGAGCAAGGAATCGTTCACCGGGACGACCCTACCGCCGGGGTCGGCGCTTCCTTCAGCGACGAGCGGGCCCGCCCGGGTGCAACATGGGGGCATGAGCGACGCTCCGGCTCCGAAGGCGGCGGCGGGCTGGTACCCCGACCCGTGGACGCCCACCCGCAGGCGGTACTGGAACGGATCGTCGTGGACCTTCTCCACGACGGACGAGGCCGCCCTGGGCGACCCCCCGCCGGCCGACGCCGCCCCCCTGCCCCCGGGCCACGGCCTGCCCGACCCGGTGCCCCGCCAGCCGGTCGCCGCCGCCGGCCCGCCCGCGGCGCCGGCCAAGCCCAAGCAGAACCCGGTCAAGTGGGCCGCGGCCGTCGTCGTCGGTCTGCTGGTGGGTATGGCGGGGATCGCCCTCTCCACCCGCTCGTCCGACGATCCCGAGACGGCAGTCGGGCCGGCGCCCACGGCTCAGCCGTCCCCATCGGTCACGCTCTCGCCGCCCACGTCGGCTCCCTCGTCCCCCGCCGGCAACGACCCGTCGGCCCCGGCGCTCGAGTCGCTCGTCGTGCAGCCCGAGGACGTGCCGGCGTCGGCGCGGGTGGTCGTGTTCCCGGGCGGCATCGGGCTGAACCAGCCCACCCTCGACCTGTGCCACGGCCGGTACCCCAGCGAGTCCCGCCGGACGGCCCGGATCCAGGACGCCGTCCTCGACGCCCAGGGCCTCCTCGTCCTGAGCACGGAGGCAGTGCTCTACGGCGACTCGGCGGCGACGACGCAGGCCTTCTCGGAGCTTCGCTCGGTGACGGCGGAGTGCCCGCCGACACCCGTCCAGGGACCGACCGGCCAGGCGACCACGACCACCTTCAACCCCGCCCCCGACTCGAACTGGTCCCAGACGCCGACGGTGAACCGGCTGGCCTACGACGTCACCATCACCGAGCCTGCCACCCCGCCCCGGCGCCTGGTCGCCGTGTACCTGCAGCGGGGGAGGGCGCTGCTCGGCGTCTACTTCTCCCAGCCCGAAAGCGACGCCCAGGTGGCGGTCGAGGGCAAGACGACCATCGAGGAGATCGTCGCGGTCTTCGCCGCCCGGCTGGCCGCCCTGCCCACCTCGGTGGTGGGCTCGTAGCTATGCCCTTCTGGCGTCAGCGACGGGAGCGGCGACGGCGCATGGCGACGAGGGCGAGGATGACCCCGAAGGCGGCGGCGGCGACGGCGACCACCCGGCTCCGGGTCCCGGCCGGGGCGCTCCCCGCCTGCTCGGCCTGCTGCTGCTCGGCCCACTCCTCGCGCTCGGCCGGGGGCATGGTGCCCAGCTTGGCCGCGAAGGCGTTGACGTCGGGCTTGTCCTGCTCCTCGGCCGGGTGGTGCCCCGGCTGGTTCTCGGCGGGGACCGGCCCCCGCGGCGCGTCGGCCCCGACGTCGCGCTGCCCGTCGAGGACGCCGGCGACGGCGTCCTGGTCCTGGGCGGGCGTCTTGCGGCTGCGGGCGATCTCCGGCTGCTGGGGGTTCGACATGGTCAAGGGCTACCCGGTGGCCGCACCCCGGTAACGGTCGAGGCCGTCCGGCTGGAGGCGGGGATCGCCGTCGAGCGGCACGCCCACCACCCCACCGGCCACCACCTCGTCGGCACGCCCGCCGACCCGTCGCCCCGCCACCTGGGCTGCCTCTGAGCGGGTGTGACAAGCTGAACGCCACACGGGAGCCCCGCATGCAGGGGCTGAGAGGGCGCAGCAGGGCGCCGACCGTCTGAACCTGTCCGGGTCATGCCGGCGAAGGGAGCGATGTCGAAGATGGCAGTGCGGCGCAAGGTGTACGTCGACGGTGTCCCGTTCACCGAGGTGGCCCTGTCCGACGGGTCGTCGATCCGGCTGTACGACACGAGCGGCCCGGGCTCCGACCCCGCCGGGGGGCTGCCTCCCCTGCGGCGGGACTGGATCCTCGGGCGGGGCGACGTGGAGGAGTACGAGGGCCGGCGCCCCACGCACAGAGACGACGGCCGGGCCGCGGCCCGCAGGAACGGTGACCTGCCCGCCGAGGCCCCCCGCGTCCTGCGGGCCAAGCCCGGCCGGACCGTCACCCAGCTCCACTACGCCCGCAAGGGCGAGATCACCCCCGAGATGGAGTACGTCGCCACCCGCGAGGGCATGTCGCCCGAGACCGTGCGCGAGGAGGTGGCCAGGGGCCGGGCCATCCTGCCCAACAACGTGAACCACCCCGAGTCCGAGCCCATGGTCATCGGCCGGAGCTTCCTGGTGAAGGTCAACGCCAACATCGGCAACAGCGCGGTGACGTCGTCGATCGCCGAAGAGGTCGACAAGCTCAGCTGGGCCACGAAGTGGGGGGCGGACACGGTGATGGACCTGTCGACCGGCCCCGACATCCGCACCACCCGGGAGTGGATCATCCGGAACTCGCCGGTGCCGGTCGGCACCGTCCCCATCTACCAGGCCCTGGAGAAGGTCGACGGGAAGGCCGAGGAGCTCACCTGGGAGGTCTACCGGGACACGATCGTCGAGCAGGCCGAGCAGGGCGTGGACTACTTCACCGTCCACGCCGGCGTACGCCTGCAGTACGTCCCCCTCACGGCCAGGAGGGTGACGGGGATCGTCAGCCGGGGCGGGTCGATCATGGCCGCCTGGTGCCTGGCCCACCACAGGGAGAACTTCCTCTACGACCACTTCGAGGAGCTGTGCCAGATCATGGCCGCCTACGACGTGGCCTTCTCCCTCGGCGACGGCCTGCGCCCCGGCTCCGTGGCCGACGCCAACGACGAGGCCCAGCTGGGCGAGCTGGCCACCCTGGGCGAGCTGACCGGGATCGCCTGGGACCACGACGTGCAGGTGATGATCGAGGGCCCCGGGCACGTGCCGATGCACAAGATCAAGGAGAACATGGAGCTCCAGCTGGAGCTGTGCCACGAGGCGCCCTTCTACACCCTCGGCCCGCTGACCACCGACGTCGCCCCCGGCTACGACCACATCACCTCGGCCATCGGCGCGGCCATGATCGGGTGGTT
>DATAAD010000024.1:0-21702 GCA_036260295.1 Acidimicrobiales bacterium
CAACCTCGACGGGGTCCCCGGATCGGCCCTCGACCACGCCCAGGAGCTGGCGGCCGAGGCCTACGGGGCCGACCGCACCTGGTTCCTGGCCAACGGCTCGACCCTCGGCAACCAGATCATGGTGACCGCCGTCTGCCACCCGGGCGACGTCATCCTCACCTCCCGCAACACCCACCGCTCCATCATCTCGGCCCTGATGGTCGCCGGCGTGCGCCCCCTCTACATCCCGGCCGAGCTCGACCCCGAGAGCCACATCGCCCACGGGGTCACCCCGGCCCAGGTGGAGGCCAACCTGGCCGCCCACCCCGAGGTGCGCGCCGTCCTGGTCGTCTCCCCCACCTACTACGGGGTGTGCTCCGACGTGGCCGGCATCGCCGAGGCCGCCCACCGCCACGGCGTCCCCCTCCTGGTCGACGAGGCGTGGGGGCCCCACTTCCCGTTCCACCCCAACCTGCCCGCCCACGCCCTGTCCCAGGGGGCGGACATGGTCGTAGACGGGGCCCACAAGCTGCTCAGCGCCTTCCTGCAGGCCTCCATGCTCCACGTTCGCGGCGACCTGGTCGACCACGACCGGGTCGAGGTCGTCAACCGCATGCTGCAGAGCACGAGCCCGTCCTGCCTGCTGCGGGCGTCGATCGACGTGGCCCGCATGCAGATGGCGACCGAGGGCGAGGCCCTGCTGACCACGGCCATCGAGCTGGCCGAGGAGGCCCGGGCCCGGACCGACGAGCACCCCTTGCTGTCCTGCCTCGACAAGCGGCTCATCGGGTCGCACGGCGTGGTCGACTTCGACCCCACCCGGCTGTCGGTGAACGTGATCAGCACCGGGTACACGGGCTACGAGGTCGAGAAGCAGCTCTTCACCGACCACGCCGTGACCATGGAGATGGCCGACTACGCCAACGTGCTGGCCAACGTCACCATGGGCCACCGCAAGGCCGACCTCGACCAGCTGGTGGACGCCCTCCACACCATCGCCAACTCGCCCAGCCACCACGACCTCAAGCCCCAGGGGTTCGTCGAGCGGGCCCTGTACGAGGTCCCCGAACAGGTCATGAGCCCAGGGGAGGCGTTCCACGCCCCCCAGCAGCGGGTGCCGTTGGCCGAGTCGGCCGGGCGCATCTCGGCCGAGATGGCGGCCACCTATCCCCCCGGCATCCCCGTCGTCGTGCCCGGCGAGCGCCTCACCGAGGCCCTGGTGGACCACCTGGCCGCCCAGGTGGCCGCCGGAGGGCGCATCGTCGGCCCCCAGGATCCCCGCCTGGACCGCATCCAGGTCGTATGCGAATGATCCGGGGTCTGCTGGCGGCGACGGGCGCGGCCAGCGCGGCGGCGACCGCAGGCTGGTTCGTCCTGGCCCGGCTCCAGGGCGACAGCGAGATGGGCTTCGGGCCCAGCACGGTGATCGGGACGGGCGAGGGCACGGTGCACGCCGAGATCGAGCTGGTCAACCGGGGCCGGGAGGCGGGGGTCATCCGCAAGGTCGAGGGGATCCTGGTCGAAGGGCCCCCCGCCCGGGTGCTGGTCACTCGCAAGGGCAGCAAACCGCCCCAGCGGGGGTGGTGGGAGTCGAACATCCTCAAGCCGGGCGAGACGTGCGTCGCCGAGATCGACGTCGAGCTGGCCGCCCCCGGGCCCGGGCCGGTCATCGTGGCCCTCGACCTCCACGAGATCGGCCGGCGCCTGCTCGTCCACCGCCGTACCCGTCTCACGCTGCCGATAGGGGTCCCTGCCGCCAGAAGTTGACCCTTGGTTGGCGGTTCGCTCCCTGGTGCGGCACGAGATATCCCGGAATACTCCGTCCGACGGTCCAGGCGGCGGGTTCCCTTTTCTCGGAGGCGGTTTTGCCAGAGTCCATGCCCGGCGCGGTCGTCGCCGATGTCCCCCTGCAGGCCGAAGACCCGGTCGAGTGGCTTCCACCCAAGAATCTGCCGGCCCAGGAGCTGCGGGCCCTCGAGACGGCCCAGCGGGGGCTGCCCCGGGGCTACAAGCTGCCCGCCGCCGCCCGCCCCCTCCTCACCGAGGCGGCCAAGACGTCGCTGCGCCGGTCGACGCTCACCGCCCTCGGTGACGCCGCCCTGTTCATCGGGGCGGGGCTGGCCGCGGCCGCGGCCCACGCCCTCCTGCCCTCGGTGGCGGCCTGGGCCGTGAGCCTCGTCGCCGTCGTGGTCATGGGCCGGTGCGGGCGGGCGCTGGAGTGCATGGTCCACGAGGCGTCGCACCGCAACTGGCAGCGCCAGGGCCGGTGGAACGACCTGCTGGCCAACGTCATCGCCGGCTTCCCCACGGCCAGCCAGGTCGGTGAGTACCGCCGCAGCCACATGGTCCACCACGCCCGCCTGGGCAGCGACGAGGACCCCGACATCCGGCGCTACGAGCAGTTCGACCTCGAGTCCATGACCGGCCTGTCCGGCATGGAGCTGGTCAAGGGTGTGGTCCGCCGGCTACCCGCCTACAACTGGTCCTGGTACACCACCATCGGCACCAGCGCCGTCACCCTCCTGCTCTCCGGGGCCTGGTACGCCGTGGTCGTCGGGGCCGTGGCCCTGGCCACCGACGTCTCGCTGGCCCTCGTGGTCTGGGCCCACATGCTCGTCGGCTTCGGGCTCGTCCTGCCGGTCATCCGCATGCTGGGCGAGGCCGGCGAGCACCGCTACCTGGCCGGCGACACCGCCTTCAACGCCACCATCTCCAACCTGGGGTGGGCCCACCGGTGGGTCATCCACCCCCACGGCGACGGCCACCACTCCCTGCACCACCTGTGGTCCTCGGTGCCCCACCACCAGATCGCCCGGATGCACCAGACGCTGGTCGACCTCGACGGCGACAACTTCGCCCGCCAGATCCAGTGGCGGAAGAAGGTGCTGGAGAACGTCCGCACCGGGCTGGATGCCTAGCCGGACGGTCACGATCGCCGGCGAGGTCGCCGGCCGGCATCCCGAGATCCTGGTCGGAGGCGTCCTCGCCACCGGCCTGCGGGGCATCACTCTCCCGGCGTTGCCCGACGACACGGCCCAGGCCCTGGTCAGCCAGGACGTCACCATCGAGCTGGTCGCCGACCATCCGCTGATCAAGGACTGGCGGGCGGCGATCGTCGCCTGCGGGCTCAAGCCCTCGACCTACAAGTCCAGCCCCGAGCAGCTGGCCCGCCGGGCCCTGAAGAGCGGTCCCGTCCGGACCGGGCTGCCGCTCGTCGACCTCTACTGCGAGGTGGCCACCAGGCATCTGGCTCCCCTGGGCGGGTACGACGTGGACCGCCTGCCGCCCGAGGACATCGAGCTCCGGTTGGCCGGCCCCGACGACGTCTTCGACCCGATCGGCGGCGGCCAGATGCCCCTCACCGACAAGGTGGCCGTGTACGCCAGCGGATCCTCGGTGCTGTGCTGGGCCTACAACTGCCGCGACTCCCGGGAGACCTGCCTCACCGAGCACACCGAGACCGCCCTGTTCCTGGGCGAGGCGGTCACCGCCCGCCAGCATGCCGCCCTCCGCGCCGCCCTCGAGGACCTGGCCGGGCGCCTGTCGACCGCCGGCGCCCAGGTGGGAGATGTGGCCTACACCGGCGCCGAGATGCCCCGCATGGACGTCTCGCTGTAGCGTTTCGGCGGTTTCCGTTCGCATCGAAACGCCGCTTACGAGCTCCAGATGAGGCGCCGGCGGCTCGACGCCCCCGTCGCCGCGCCGGACTTCCCACGGCCGCAACCGGGTGATGGCCGCCGAGTTGCCTTTCCCACGCCGGGCTCAACGTCTCCGCCGCCCGCAGCGGCCAGTACTACTACGACGTCGTGGGGGACGACGACGCAGTCTTCTGACGTCTGGCACCATCTTGGGGCCTGGAGCGTTGTAGACAGGTGGCGGGCGGAGTGCCCGTTCTCAAGGAGGACATCGTGCGCACCAGCAACAACCCGGCGCTGACCCGGAGCCCGGCCTTCGGCGGAGAACGTCTTCGGACGGTCGACCCGCTCGAGGAGGCGTATCAGGGGCCCAGCGCCACCTCGCTCCACACCGGCCGGATGACCGTGGAGGACGTGGTCAACAAGACGGGAGTCCTGCTCGGGATCGCGGTGGCCACCGGCGCCGTCACCTGGGCGCTGGACCTGGGCGCCCTGGCCTTCCCCGCCGCCATCGTCGGCCTGGTCCTGGCCCTGGTGATCATCTTCAAGCAGGTGACCAGCCCCGGCTTGATCATGGCCTACGCCGCGGTGGAAGGCGTGTTCCTGGGGGGCATCAGCCACTTCTTCAACGAGGCCTACCCCGGCATCGTCGTCCAGGCGGTGCTCGGCACCGCAGCCGTGACCGGAGGCGTGCTCGCCCTCTACAAGAGCGGGCGCATCAAGGTGACGCCCCAGTTCACCAAGATGGTGGTGGGGGCGACGATCGGCTTCTTCGTGCTGATCGTGGTCAACCTGGTCGCCGGCTTCTTCACTGACGGCGGCCTCGGCCTGCGCGAGGGCCCGCTGGGCATCGTCGTCGGGCTCTTCGCCATCGGCCTGGCCTCCATGAACCTCGTCCTCGACTTCGACCTGGTCGAGCGCGGCGCCCGGCAAGGCGCTCCGGTCCAGTACGGCTGGTTCGCCGCCTTCGGGATCATGGTCACCCTGGTCTGGCTCTACATCGAGATCCTGCGCCTGCTGGCCATCCTCCGCGGCAACGACTGACGGCGCCCGTCTCACCACGACGGGTGGTTTTGCGTTAGCCCCCCTCCCTCAATGGGTACGACCTCAGCAACGCAAAAGCAAGCTGGAGGTTTTGATCTCAATGGGTATCGGAGCAAGCGTCTTCCTGATCGCAATCGGCGCCATCCTGGCCTTCGCCGTCGACCTCACCGTCTCGGGGTTCGACCTTTCCACCATCGGCGTCATCCTGATGGTCGTCGGGGCCATCGGCCTGGTCGCCACCATGGTGACCTTCGGTGGCGGCTGGGGCGGCCGGCGCACCACCGTCGTCGAGGACGACTACGTCGAGCCCGTCGGCCGGCGCCGGGTCGTCGACTACTAGTCCCACACCGCGCATGACAAGAGCGGGCCCGGCTCCGGCCGGGCCCGCTCTTTCGCGTCCTAGAGAGCAGCCAGCAGGTTGGTGGCCGTGTCCTTGGGCTTGACGTTGTACCAGGCCTCGGCGATCCGCCCGTCCTCGTCGACCAGGAAGGCGGACCGGACGATGCCCATGTACTTCCTGCCGTACATGCTCTTCTCGCCCCAGACGCCGTAGGCCTCGGCCACGGCGTGGTCCTCGTCGGCCAGGAGCGGGAACCCGAGGCCGTGCTTGGCGTCGAACTTGGCCTGCCTGGCCGGCTTGTCGGGGCTGATGCCGATGATGGCGGTGCTGCCTACCTGGCCGGCGATGTCACGCATCGCGCAGGACTGGGCCGTTCAGCCCGCCGTGCCCGCCTTGGAGTAGAAGTACACCAGGACCTTGCGGCCCTTGTAGTTCGAAAGCGAGACGGGCGCGCCGGACTGGTCGAGGAGGGTGAACGCGGGCGCCTCGGCCCCCGGTTGGAGTCGGGCCATGCCGGCCACGCTACTCCTCGGTCTCGGCCCGCGGGTTCGGGGCGGCGATGGCGTGGAAGCCGCCGTCCACGTGGACGATCTCCCCGGTCGTGGCCGGGAACCAGTCCGAGAGGAGGGCCACGCACGCCTTGGCCACCGGCGTGGTGTCCCGGGTGTCCCAGCCCAGGGGGGAGCGCCCGGCCCAGGCCCCCTCCATGACGTCGAAGCCGGGGATGCCCCGGGCGGCGATCGACCGGATGGGGCCGGCCGAGACCAGGTTGACCCGGATGGCGTGGCGGCCCAGGTCTCGGGCCAGGTAGCGGGCGGTGGACTCCAGGGCGGCCTTGGCCACGCCCATCCAGTCGTAGACCGGCCAGGCCTGGGAGGCGTCGAAGTCGAGGGCGACGACCGACCCGCCGTGCTCCCGCATGAGGGGCAGGAGGGCCACGGCCAGGGCCTTGAGCGAGAACGTCGACGTGTTGAGGGTGAGGGCGACGTCGTCCCACTCCGTCTCCAAGAAGTGGCCGCCCAGGGCCCGCTGGGGGGCGAAGGCCACGGCGTGGAGCACGCCGTCCACCCGCCCCCACCGCTCGGCGAGGTCGGCGGCGACCGCGGCGAGGTGGGCGGGGTCGGTGACGTCCATCTCCAGGACGTCCGGCTCCGGTGACAGCCGGCGGGCCGTGCGCCGGGTCAGGCTCATGGCCCGGGCGAAGGAGGTCAGCACGATCTCCGCCCCCTGCTCCTGGGCCAGCCTGGCCACGCCGTAGGCGATCGAGTCGTCGTTCAGGACCCCCGTGACCAGGACCTTCCTGCCCCCGAGGAGTCCCCCGCTCATAAGGGCGTGTTGGTGTGCTTGGCGGGCGAGGCCGGCGTGGCCCGCTTGGTGCGCAGGGCGGACAGGCCGGCCACGAGCAGTCGGCGGGTGTCGTTGGGGTCGATGACGTCGTCGACGTAGCCCCGCTCGGCGGCGACGACCGGCGAGCAAAGCCGTTCGGCGTAGTCCGCCTCCAGGTCGGCCTGGACCCGGGCCCGCTCCTCGCGGTCCTCGACGGCGGCCAGCTTCTTGCGCTGGAGCACGGCGACCGCCCCCGGCGCCCCCATCACCGCGATCTCGGCCGTGGGCCAGGCCAGGCACAGGTCGTTGCCGAGGCCGCGGGAGTCCATGGCGATGTAGGCCCCGCCGTAGGCCTTGCGCAGCACCACGCACAAACGGGGGACGGTGGCGTTGGCGTAGGCGTGCACCAGCTCGGCCCCGTGGCGGATCATCCCCCGCCATTCCAGGTCGCGGCCGGGCCGGAACCCCCCGCAGTCGACGAAGGTGAGCAGGGGGAGGCCGAAGGCGTCACAGCACTGCACGAAGCGGGCCGCCTTCCGCGACGCCTCGATGTCGAGGGTGCCGGCCTGGCTCTTGGGCTGGTTGGCGATCACGCCCACCGCCGTCCCCCCCAGGCGGGCGTAGCCGGTGACCACGTTGGTGGCCAGGGCGGCCCGCACCTCCAGGAAGGAGTCGGCGTCGCAGACGTCGCCGATGACCGCCCGCACGTCGTAGGAGGCCGTGGCCCGCTCGGGGACCACGCCGGCGGCCACCTTGCACGGGCGGTCGACCGGGTCCTCCCCGGACCAGGCCGGCGCCTCCTCGAGGTGGTTGGACGGCAGGTAGGAGAGCAGGTCGGCCACGGTGGCCGCCGCCTCGTCCTCGTCGAGCACGACCACCGATGCCACGCCGCTGCGGCTGGCGTGGACGTCGGCCCCGCCCAGGTCGCCGTGGGCGGTGGTGACGCCGGTGAAGGCGGCGGCCGCTCGGGGCCCGTTCACGTAGGCGTAGGCGTCGGCGGTCATGACCACGTGGTCGGCCAGCCCGAGGAGGAGGGCGGGGCCGCCCACGCACGGGCCGGTGACCGACAGGAGGGTCGGCACGGTACCGGAGGCGTCGGCCAGGGCCTTGGCCACCCGGCCCCACGCCACCAGCGAGGCCAGGCCCTCGCTGACGTCGGCTCCCGAGGTGGCGATCTCACCGACGACGGGGACGCCGGCGTCCAAGGCCAGGCGGACGATGCGCTCGATGACCTGGCCCTCGGTGGGACCGATGGCGCCCCGGTGCTTGCCCCCGGCCAGGCGGAACCAGGCCACCCGCCGGCCGTCGATCTCGGTGAGGGCGGCCGCCGCCGCGCCCCCCCGCCGGGCGCCGACCGGGGCCGCCGTGGTCACTCGGTGTCGGGCGTCAGGACCAGGGATGCCCGGTGACCCCCGGCCGTCATCCGGCCGGGGTCAAGACGAGGCTGGCGTTGTGGCCGCCGAACCCGAACGAGTTGGAGATGACCGGGGCGGCCGGCAGCGGGCGGGGCTCGCCGGCGACCACGTCGATGGCCAGCTCGGGCTCGGCCCGCTCGTGGTTGGCCGTGGGCGGGACGACGCCGTCGCGCACCGACAGCATGGAGGCCACGGCCTCCACCGCCCCGGCGGCGGCGATGAGGTGGCCGATGACCCCCTTGGCCGACGTCACGGGCAGGGCGTGCTCCCCGAACACCTTGACCACGGCCTCGGCCTCGGCGGCGTCGTTGAGGTCGGTGGACGTGCCGTGGGCGTTGACGTGGCCGATGGCCGACGGCTCCAGGCCGGCGTCGGCCAGGGCCAGGCGCATGCAGTGGGCCGCGCCCGCGCCCCCCGGAGCCGGGGCGGTGACGTGGTAGGCGTCGGAGTTGCGGCCGTAGCCGGCGACCTCGCCGTAGATGTGGGCGCCGCGTGCGACAGCGCGGTCCCAGTCCTCAAGGACGAGGAAGCCGGCCCCCTCCCCCATCACGAAGCCGTCGCGGTCCACGTCGAACGGCCGCGACGCCAGCTCGGGGTCGTCGTTGCGGTTGCTGAGGGCGCCCATGCGGGCGAAGGCGGCGATGGCGATCGGGGTGACGCACGCCTCGGATCCACCGGCCAGGACCACGTCGGACGAGCCCTCCCGGATCAGCCGGGCGGCCTCGCCGATGGCGTGGGACCCGCCGGCACACGCGGTGGCGATGCAGAAGTTCGGCCCCGTCCACCCCAGCTTCATGCCCACCAGGGCGGCACTGGCGTTGGGCATCATCATGGGGACCAGCATCGGCGAGACCCGGGACGGCCCCTTGGAGAACAGGTTGTACTCCTGCTCCTCCTGGGTGATGAGCCCGCCCACCCCGGCGGCACAGACCACGCCGCAGCGCGCGGGGTCGGCCCCGAGCTCGCCGGCGTCGGCCAGGGCGTCGGCCGCGGCACCGAAGGCCAGTTGGGCCACCCGGTCGGTGCGACGGGCCTCCCTCGAGTCGAAGTAGGCGGAGGTGTCGAACTCGACGACCTCGCAGGCGAACCGCACCGGCAGCGACGACGGGTCGACCCGGCGGATGGGGGCGGCGGCCGAACGGCCGGCCTTCAGCCTCTCCCAGAACGTGTCCAGGTCGCAGCCCGCCGGGGTCTTGACCCCCATGCCGGTGACGGCGACACGGGCCCGGGTCATCCGGTGGTGCTCTCTGCTCGCTCGGCCACGATGTTGACGATCACGTCGGCGGCCTGGCCCACGGTTCCCACGCCGTCGAAGGCCTCGGTCGGGAGGTCCACGTCGAGCTTCTCCTGGAGGATCTCCAGGATCTCGAGGACGCTCAGGCTGTCGCCGTTGAGGTCCTCGACGAAGCGGGCGTCTGGGGTGACGGCCTCACGATCGACGTCCATCACCTCGACCGCGGCGTCGGTCAAGAGCTCGAGGATCTGGTCGCGGTCCATGTACGTGTGGCCTCCTACTTCTCGTTCCCGGTCATCGAAGTCATCGCAAGATCAGTGCCCCATCCCCAATCCGCCGTCCACGGGGATCACGGAGCCAGTCACATACCCTGCCGCGTCGGAGGCCAGGAACGCCACAACGGCGGCCACCTCCTCCGGCGTCCCGAACCGGCCAAGGGGCACGAGGGCGGTCATCTCGGCCCGGCGGGACTCGGTCACGGCGTCCGTCATCGCCGTGGTGATCGGGCCCGGGGCGACCACGTTGGCCGTCACGCCGCGGCCGCCGAGCTCGCGGGCGACCGCCCGGGTCAGCCCGACCAGGCCCGACTTGGCCGCCGCGTAGTTGGCCTGGCCCGCGGCCCCGGTCAGGGCCACCACGGAGCCGATGGCGATCATCCGTCCCCAACGGGCCCGCACCATGCCGGGCATCGCCCGTCGCATGGCCCAGAAAGCGCCGTCGAGGTTGGTGCGCAGCACCTTGTTCCACTGGTCGTCGGTCATGCGCATGGCCAGCCCGTCGCCGGTCACCCCGGCGTTGGCGACCAGGACCTCGACCTTGCCCCACGCCTGCTCGACCTCGCTGAAGGCGACGTCGACGGCCGAGGGGTTCGACACGTCGGCGTGAAAGGCCAGTGCCTCGGAGCCGAGGGCCTCGATCGCCGCGCAGGCCTCGTCCGCCCCCTCCTTGTCGGAGGCGTAGCCGACCGCCACCCGGTGCCCGCTGCCGGCGAGGGCCACCGCGACGGCCCGCCCGATCCCCTTCGACCCGCCCGTGACGAGGGCGACGCGACCCCCCATCAGCGGTCCCAGCGGACGAGGGCGCTGGCCCAGGACATGCCGGCGCCGAAGCCGGAGAGGAGGACGAGGTCGCCTTTGTGGAGGCGGCCGGCGTCGGCGGCCTCGGCCAGTGCGATCGGGACGGACGCGGCCGAGGTGTTCCCGTAGCGGTCGATGTTGACGAACGTCTTCTCGGGGGGCAGGCCCAGCTTGGTGGCCGCCGAGTCGATGATGCGGACGTTGGCCTGGTGGGGGACGAACAGGTCGACGTCGCCGGCGGCGAGGCCGGCCTGGTCGAGGGTGGCCCGGGCCGAGTCGACGATCACCCGCACCGCCCGGCGGAAGACCTCGCGCCCGTCCATCTTCAGCCACTGGTCGCCGTTGGCTAGGGCCTCGGGGGTCACCGGCTGGCGACTGCCGCCGGCGGGGATGCCGAGGAGGCCGGTCAGCGAGCCGTCGCAGCCCAGGTCCCAGGAAAGGAGGCTGACGTCGTCGCTCGGCGTGAGGACCACCGCGCCCGCCCCGTCCCCGAAGAGCACGAGGGTGGCCCGGTCGGTGGGGTCGACCACCCGGGTGAGGGTCTCGGCCCCGACCACCAGCACCGGCCCCATCGCCCCCGCCGCCACCAGGGAGGCCCCGACCACCAGGGCGTAGACGAAGCCGGAGCAGGCGGCGTCGATGTCGAACGCCCCGCAGCGCAGGCCGAGGCCCTCCTGCACGAACGAGCTGGTGGGCGGGATGGGCTGCTCCGACGTACAGGTGGCCACGATGCAGCACCCGATGTCGGAGGGCTCGATGCCCGCGTCCTTGATGGCCGCCATGCCCGCCTCGACGGCCAGGCTGGCCGTGGTCTCACCCTCGCCCGCGACCCGCCGCTCCTTGATCCCGGTGCGCTCGGTGATCCACTCGTCGTCGGTGTCGACGACCTGGGCCAGGTCGAAGTTGGTGACCCGCCGCTCGGGGACCGCCATCCCCCAACCGGTGATGGCGACCCGGAGACCGGGGCTCAACGCTCTCCCCGTTCGCTGCGATCGTCGGCCCCTGAGGGGCT
Source organism: Acidimicrobiales bacterium (assembly GCA_036260295.1). Lineage (GTDB taxonomy): Bacteria > Actinomycetota > Acidimicrobiia > Acidimicrobiales > AC-14 > CADCTB01. The sequence goes on from DATAAD010000024.1 coordinate 11,062, forward strand.
TCCGGCGAGGGCCTCCGCTCCGTCCAGCCACGGAGGCTGGACTCCGTTCAGCCACGGAGGCTGGACTCCGTTCCGGCTGGGCCGGCAGCCCCGGCCGACGCGCCCGCTCAAGTCGAGCGGAGCCAGGCCACGGGCTGGCCCTCGCGCACCCGCTCGCCGGCATGGGCCAGCAGCCCCATCAGCCGCCCGCCGAACGGAGACCGGACCGGTGTGGAATGGCCCTTGCCCTCGACGAAGCCGATCACCTGCTCCTCGGCGACGTGCGTCTCAGGTGACACTGCGGCCGACTCGACGGGCCGGAAGGTGCCCTGGGCGGGAGCGACGATCACCCGCTCGGGGATGGCGAGGGTCTCGCCGTGGATCGTCCCGGTTTCCATCTAAGCGACCTCCAGAAGGGCATCGTCGGGCACGGCCACGCTCCGGAGGGTGACCGAGGGGCCGACCGTGCGCTTAGCCAGGCCGGCCAGGACGTTGCCCGGGCCGACCTCGTAGAACCTGTCGACGCCCAGCCCGACCAGCGTCTCCATCGAGGAGCGCCAGCGGACGGGCCGGACCAGGTGATGGGTGAGCCGCTCCGGCCAACCGTCGGCGCCCGCATAGGGCTGGGCGTCGGTGTTGGAGACGACGGGTGCGACCGGCGCCCGGAAGGCGGTGGCGGCCAGGTAGGGGTCGAGGGCCTCGGCGGCCGGCTGCATCAGCGGGGTGTGGAAGGCGGCACCGACGTTGAGGGCGACGACACGGCGGACGCCACTGGCCGCGGCCCGGGCACCAGCGGCGGCCACACCCTCCGGCGTCCCCCCGATCACCACCTGGCCGGGCGCGTTGTCGTTGGCGACCCAGGCGTCGACCTCGGAGCACGCGTCCTCGGCGACCTCCACGTCGGCCCCGATGAGGGCGGCCATGCGTCCGGGGCGCTCGTCGGCCGCGGCCTGGGTGCAGTCCGCCCGCCGGGCAGCCAGGCGGACCCCGTCCTCAAGGGTCAGGGCGCCCGAGGCGATCAGGGCGGTGATCTGGCCCAGGGAGTGCCCGGCGAAGGCGACCGAGGCCTGCAGCGACTCGCGTACGGCCTCCCAGGCCAGCAGCGAGGCCAGCAGGACGGCCAGCTGGGCCTCCCGGGTGCGGCTGAGGTCGTCCTCGGTGGCGTCCAGGAGCAGCGGGGCGAGGGGCTGGCCGAGGGCTTCCTCCGCTCTTTTCACCACATCCCATGCCGGCGAGCCCCGCCAGGGGTCGCCCATGCGCGGGGTCTGAGTCCCCTGGCCGGGGAAGATCACAGCTATCGCCACCGCCTTTGTGACTACCCGCTGGGGGAAAGAGTTACCTTCCGTCCAGCCCGGCGCGCAGCTCGGCCACGAACGCCCCCGCCCCGTCGGGCCCCGCCCCCTCCAGGAGCCGCCGGACCAGGGCCGATCCCACGATGACTCCGTCGGCGTCGGCCACCGCCTCGGCCGCCTGCTGCGGGGTGCTCACGCCCACGCCGAGGAGGACGGGCTTGTCGGTGGCCGCCTTCAGCCGCCGGCCGAGCACCGAGGCGGTCCCTGCCAGCGACGCCCGCTCCCCCGTCACCCCCATGACCGCCACCCCGTAGACCCAGCCCCGGCTGCGCCGGCAGATCTCGGTCACGGTTTCGTCGGGGGTGTTGGGCGCCACCAAAAGGATGGTCTCCACGCCCGCCTCCGTCGCCGCCGCCTCCCACCCGTCCAGCTCGACCAGGGGCAGGTCGGGGACGATGGCGCCCGACACCCGTTGCTCGGCCAGCGACCGGGCGAAACGGTGGTGGCCGGCCCGGAAGACGATGTTGTAGTAGGTCATCGTGACCAGGGGGACGTCGACGTCGACCTGGCCCAGGCCGGCGAGGATGCCCGCCGGGGTCGCACCTCCGGCCAGGGCCCGCTGGGACGCCTCCTGGATGACGGGCCCGTCCATGACCGGGTCGCTGAAGGGGATCCCGATCTCGATGGCGTCGGCGCCGGCGGCGGCCACGGCCTCGACCACCTGCAGCCAGTCGTCGCCGAGCCCGCCGGTGATGTAGGGGACGAGGAGCTTGCGCCCGGCGTCGCGCTTCGCTCGCAGGGCCGCCTCGATCACGGCCCCACTGTTGCCGATTACAGCGCTCGGTGGCGGCTGAGGAACTGGTTCAGCAGCCCGGTGAGCTCGACCACGTTGCTCGCGCACCGGTCGAGGGCCTTGCGCCCCTCGTTGGTCAGCTCGTAGACGCGGGGGACGGGGCCGGCCCGGGGGGCGGACCACGCCGACGCCACCAGGCCGTTGTTCTCGAGGGCGCGCAGCTCGCGGTAGATGGGGCCCGGGCCGCCCCAGTCGAACCCGAGGGGCTTGAGCCGCTCCATGAGCTCGTAGCCGTGGCCCGGGGCTTCGGCGAGGAGCAAGAGGAGGCACGGCGCAAGCAACGCCCTCGGGTGCGCTACGTCTCCCTCGAAATCGTGTGCCACCGCCGTTCTCCGCTTCTGCCGCTGTATGTTGCCGGCATAGAGTAGCTCTGTCGCTACCCTCGGAGTGACGATTCCGCGGTCATCTCGGCCACCTGGGCGACGTCCTTGTCCCCCCGGCCCGAGAGCGTCACCATCACCGTGCACCCGGCGGGCAGGTCCTCGGTGCCGGTGGCCCGGACGACCCAGGCCAGGGCGTGGGCCGGCTCGAGGGCGGGGATGATGCCCTCGGTGCGGGCCAGCAGGCTGAAGGCGTCGAGCACCTCCTCGTCGCCGGCCGCCGCGTAGGCGACCCGTCCTGTGGCTGCCAGGTGGGCGTGCTCGGGCCCCACCCCCGGGTAGTCGAGTCCGGCGGACAGGGAGTGGGCCTCGAGCACCTGCCCGTGCTCGTCCTGGAGGAGGTAGGACTTGCTGCCGTGGACCACGCCCGGGATGCCCCGGCCGATGGCCGCTCCCCCCGCCGGCTCCACGCCGACCAGGCGGGCCCGGGTGTCGACGAAGCCGGCGAAGGTGCCCGCCGCGTTCGACCCGCCTCCCACACAGGCCACGACCACGTCGGGGTCGTGGCCGCCGAGCAGCTCACGGCACTGCTCCCGGGCCTCGGTGCCGACGACGCGCTGGAGCTCGCGGACCATCCACGGGTACGGGTGGGGGCCCATGACGGAGCCCAGGCAGTAGTGCGTCGCCCCCACCGTGGCGACCCACTCCCGCAACGTCTCGTTGATGGCGTCCTTGAGCGTACGGCTCCCCGAGGAGACGGGCACGACCTCGGCGCCCAGCAGCTTCATGCGGAAGACGTTGAGGGCCTGGCGGACGACGTCGACCTCGCCCATGTAGATCCGGCACTCGAACCCGAGCAGGGCGGCGGCGGTGGCGGTCGCCACCCCGTGCTGGCCGGCGCCGGTCTCGGCGATCAGCCGGGTCTTGCCCATGCGCCGGGCCAGCAGGGCCTGGCCGATCACGTTGTTGAGCTTGTGGGAGCCGGTGTGGGTCAGATCCTCCCGCTTGAGCAGGACGCGCACGCCCAGGTGGGCCGAGAGGTTGTTGCACTCGGTGACCGGCGTGGGCCGCCCGCCGTAGGAGCGCAGCACCGACTCGTACTCGTGGTGGAAGGCGGGGTCGGCCCAGGCCTCGGTGAAGGCGGCCTCCAGCTCGGCGCAGGCCGGGATCAGCGACTCGGGCAGGAACCGCCCGCCGAACTCGCCGAAGCGGCCGTCGGCGGTGGGCTGGCCCATCAAGGAGGTCATCGGTCTCGTGCCGAGATCATCAGGCGTCGTCCTGGTCGAAGGGGGCGGGGGCGGTGGGCTCGTACTCGGGCTCCTCGGTGGCCTTGGCCGCTTGGACGAAGGCCCGGACCCTCACCGGGTCCTTCACGCCCGGGGAGCGCTCGACGCCGGTGACCACGTCGACCCCCCACGGGTGGACGCGGGCGATGGCCTCGGCCACGTTGTCGGGGTCCAGGCCGCCGGCCAGCATGAGGCGGAGCCCGTCGGGCACCTCGGCCATGGTCCAGTCGAAGATCTGGCCGGAGCCGGGGCGGGGGGCGTCGAGCATGATCACGTCGGCCCCGTACTCGGGCGCCTTGTCCACCGCCGGGGACCCGGCGGCGAAGGCCTGGATCAGGAACGGGACGCGCTGGCGCACCCACTGGGCCTGGTCGGCCGTCTCGTGGCCGTGGAGCTGGGCGGCCCGCAGCCCCACCCCGTTCACGATCTCCACCACCCGGGCCGGCGCTTCGTCCCGGAACACGCCGACGGTCATCACCTCGGGCGGCAGCCGCTTGGCGATGTCGGACGCCACCCCGGGCGCGATCTGCCGCGGCGAGGGGGCGAACACGAACCCGACAGCGTCCGCCCCCATGGCCACGGCGAGGAGGGCGTCGGCCTCGCTGGTCGTGCCACAGATCTTGACGAACACTCCTCGACGGTACTCGGTACTCTGCCCGCCCACGTCGGATTGGGACCAGGCACCGCACGGCGGTCGAGACGATGGCCGGACGGGTCGCCGAACTGATCCGGGCCGTGCCCGATCCCGAGGCGCCGGCGTTGTGCGGGTGACGGCCGGCCTGCCCGGGCCTGCCTTTCGCGCAAGCCGTGGCTGGCCCTCCGCCTCCCGGGACTGCTGAAGCTGCCCTAGAGGTCAGGCGTCGAGGCGGTCGTTCAGGTAGTCGTCGTAGGCGGCCAGGTCGAGCAGGCCGTGGCCCGAGTAGGAGAAGAGGATGACCCGCTCAGCCCCCTCCTCCTTGGCGAGGAGGGCCTCGTCGACGGCGGCCCGGATGGCGTGGGCCGTCTCGGGCGCGGGGATGGGGCCCTGGGCCCGGGCGAACTGGACGGCGGCCTCGAACACCTTGCCCTGCGGGTAGGCCACCGCCTCCATCCGCCCGGTCTTGACCAGGTTGGAGACGATCGGGGCGTCGCCGTGGTAGCGGAGGCCGCCGGCGTGGATGGGCGGGGGCACGAAGTCGTGGCCGAGCGTGTACATGGCCAGCAACGGGGTCATGCCCGCGGTGTCGCCGAAGTCGTAGTCGAACCGGCCCGAGGTCAGGGTCGGGCACGAGGACGGCTCCACCGCCACCAGCCGCACGCCCTCGTCGGGGACGAACGGCAGGGAGATCCCCGCCAGGTTCGAGCCGCCGCCACAGCTGCCGATGACGACGTCGGGGGTCTGCTCGCCGATCTCGGCCAGCTGCTGCTTGGCCTCGAGCCCGATCACGGTCTGGTGCAGGAGAACGTGGTTCAGCACCGAGCCGAGGGCGTAGTGGCTGTCGTCCCGGGTCGCGGCATCCCGGACGGCGTCGCTGATCGCCGAACCCAGCGAGCCCGGGTGCTCGGGGTCGTCCACCGGGGAGGGCACCACGGCGCCGCCCCACGTCTCGATCATCACCCGCCGGTACGGCTTCTGCTGGTACGACGAGCGCACCATGTAGACCTTGCACTCGAGGCCGAAGAAGGCGGCGGCGAGGGACAGGGCGCTCCCCCACTGCCCGGCCCCGGTCTCGGTGGCCAGCCGTTCGACCCCCTCCTGCTTGTTGTAGAAGGCCTGGGGCACGGCGGTGTTCGGCTTGTGCGAGCCCGCGGGCGAGACCGACTCGTCCTTGTAGTAGATCCGGGCCGGCGTGCCCAGGGCCTGCTCGAGGCGGTGGGCCCGCACCAGAGGCGTCGGCCGCCAGATGCGGAGGACGTCGAGCACCTCGCCGGGGACGTCGACCCACGGCTCGGCCGTCACCTCCTGGGCGATGAGGGCCATGGGGAACAGCGGGGCCAGGTCGTCGGGGCCCACCGGCTCGTGGGTGGCCGGGTGGAGGGGCGGCTGCAGTGGTTCGGGCAGGTGGGGGACGACGTTGAACCACGCCTCGGGGATACGGACGGTCATGCCACTCCTTCTCGTAGCCGCCGTAACGCCTCTCCAGGGTCGGGTGCGGTGACCAGGTGCTCGCCCACCAGTGCCGCGTCGTACCCGGCGTCGGCCAGCCGGGCCAGGTCGTCGGCGCCGCCGATCCCCGACTCGGCCACCTTGAGCACGCCACTCGGGATCTTCTTGGCCAGCCTCACGGCCCGGCCGCGGTCGACCTCGAACGTGCCCAGGTCGCGCTGGTTGACCCCGATCAGGTGGGCGTGGACGAGTTTGGCCCGGGCGATGTCGGCCTCGTCGTGGACCTCCACCAGGGCGGCCAGCTCCAGCTCGGTGGCCAGGTCGTGGAACCGCTTCAGCTCCTCGTCCGAGAGGACGGCCACGATGAGCAGGACGGCGTCGGCGCCCATGATCCGGGCGTCGCAGACGTCCCGGGCGTCGACGGTGAAGTCCTTGCGCAGGACGGGGAGGTCGACGGCCGACCGGGCGGCGACCAGGTCCTGTGGTGAGCCGCCGAAGAACTCGCCGTCGGTGAGCACCGAGAGAGCCTTGGCCCCACCGCCGGCGTACGCCTTGGCCACCGCCGCCGGGTCGAGGTCGGGGGCCAGGTCACCCTTGGACGGCGAGCGCCGCTTGATCTCGGCGATCACGTCCAGGCCCCACCGGCCCAGGCTCTTGCGGAACCTCCGGGGCGGGGGCGCGGCGGCCGCCTCCTCCAGCAGCTGGCCCAGGTCCCGGGGGTCGGCCGCCGCCGCCCCCCGGTGGGCGGCGACGATGCGGTCGAGCACGGTCCCCATGGCCGGGGATCGTAGTTGTCGCACCCCCCTGCTTCTCTGGTCGCCGTGGACGCCGACCTCACCATCGCCCGTCTCGCCGCCACCCAGCACGGCGTGGCCGCCCGCAAGCAGCTGCTCGGCGCCGGCGTGTCGCCGCACGTCGTCCAGCATCGCGTGGCGAAGGGGCTCCTCGTCCCCGTCCACGCCGGCGTCTATCGGCTGGCCGGCACCGCCGAGACGTGGCACCAGCGCATCATGGCCGCCACTGTGGCCGCCGGCCCCGGCGCCGTCGCCTCGCATCGCGCCGCCGCCTTCCTGCACGGGCTGGAAGGTGTAGAGCCGCAACCGGAAGTCACGGTGACACGCCACCGCGCCCCCCGGCCGCAGGGCGTCGTGGTGCACCGTCTCGCCTCTCTGCGCCCCGGCGACACGGAAGTCTGCGACGGCATCCCGCGCACCCGACCGCCGGCGACGCTGCTGGCCCTCGCGGCCGTGGTCCCCGCCCGCCCGCTCGAGATCGCGCTCGACGACGCCTTGCGGCGTGGCCTCGTCAGCTGCGCCCACCTCCTGCGCAGGCTCGACCATGCCGCCCGGAGTGGCCGACCGGGCGTGGCCGTGCTCCGGGAGCTGCTCGCCGCTCGCCTCGAACGCCCGCGCTGGCTCCAGAGCGAGTTCGAGCGCCGGCTCTTCGCGCTCCTGCGCACCGCCGATCTCCCGCTGCCGGTGCCGCAGTTCGAGGTGCGCCTTCCCGGGGGCAGGAAGGCGTTCCTCGACTTCGCGTGGCCTGCGGTCCGGCTGGCTCTCGAGGCCGACAGCTACCGACACCACGCCAGCCGGCTCGACTGGTCGCGCGATCGCACCCGCAACAACCTGGTGATCTCACTGGGCTGGCGGGTCCTGCCTGTGACGTGGGAGGACATGGTCGACAAGCCCGACGAGCTCAGGACGACGGTGTTCCGGGCTCACTTTTCAGGATCTGGGCCGCAAAAGGGTGCCAAGAACCGGTCGACGCCCCCGTGCGACCACGACGTGAGGGTATGGGCGGGACGGTGCGGGTCGGCCTAGACCGTCAGCCGCGCCTCGTCGTCGGAGCGGCCACGGGCGGGCCGCAGCTGTCGAACCGCACCTGGGTCACCCCGGTGCCCACGGTGAGCGACACCGTGTCGGCCCCGACGGCCGAGCAGCGGATGCGCCATGCGGCCGAGCCGTTGCCGTCGGTGACCGCTTGCGGCGGCGACTCGACCACGATCCCCGGTCCGCCCGACAGCGTCAGCGGAACCCCCGCCCGCGGCGTGATCACCGGCCGGCCCTGGTCGTCGACCCGCCCCGTCCCCACGGTGATGGTGATGGTGGCCGGTTGGTCGACCCGCGGCGGGTTGGGGTCGACCACGGCGGTGATCCGCTCGCCCCCGGCCGCCGGCAGCCGGAAGTCGATGGTCTTGCGCTCGGTGGCGGCCAGGAAGAAGGACTCGACGGGGGACGTGCCCAGCTCCGGCGGCTTGAACGCCCGCACCCGGTACGAGCCACCCAGGATCGACGCCAGCTGCCACAGGCCGCCCGCGGACGTGGTCACGTCGGCCGAGGCGACCGACCGCCCGACCAGGCGCTCGACGCGCACCGTCGCCCCGTCGACGGGCCCGGCCGGCCCGGTCACCGTGCCGCCGATGGTGGCGTCGCCCGGCCCGATCGTCACCAGCGTGGTGGTCGTCGTGCGCGGCGGGCCGGTGGTGGTCGTGGCCCGGACGGTCGTCGAGGTGGTCGACGGCGGCACCGTGGTCGTCTCGGCGACAGTCGTCGGCGACGCGGTGTCGGGGTCGTCGGAGCCGGTGCAGCCTGCAGCGACGAGCATCAGCACCAGGGCGAGGCGGCGCACGTCAGGACACCAGGGGCAGCGCCTCGACCCGGGCGGGCGCCGACCCCCCGACCCACGTGACGACCACGTCGGCCGGCGGCTCGACCGCCCTCCGGACGTAGGCCAGGGCCACCGTCGACCCCAGTCCCGGCGACCAGGCCACGCTCGTGACCCGGCCCGCGTCCTTGCCGTCGGCCTCGAGGGTGGCGCCCAGGGGTGGCGACCCGTGGACGATCAGTCCCCGCAGCCGCCGGGGGACGTTGCCGCCCCGCGAGTCGATGCGGGCCACCAGCTCCTGGCCGGTGTAGCACCCCTTGGTGAAGCTCACCGAGCGGGGGACGACGCCCGCCTCCTCCGGGATCGTGTTCTCGTCCAGCTCCTTGCCCATCACCGGGATCCCCGCTTCGATGCGCACGGCCTCGTAGGCCTCCAGCGCGCAGGAGGGCACGCCCTCGGGCGGCGCGGGCGACTCGCCCACGAGATCGGCGCCCGGCAGCCCGGGCCAGTCGGCCACCACCCCGCCGTCCACCAGGTCGTGGGCCTTGGGCCCCCGCACGGCCACGCACTTCCACGCCAACCGGTCGAGGTCGGCCTTCACCCGCAGCTTGAACCGGTTGAGGCGCTCGACGACCGGGTCGCCGAAGCCGGCGTCGGTCTCCAGCACGAACTCCTCGTCGCCCATCCGCAGCACGCGGAGGAAGGCCACCACCTTGCCCTGGGGCTGCAACAGCAGGGCCCACGTGGACGCACCCGGTGCCAGGCCGGCCACGTCCTGGGACAGCTGGCCCTGGAGGAACGACACCACGTCGGGCCCGGTCGCCCGCACGAAGTCCCGGGGCAGGTCGACCGCCCCGGCCGACTCCCGCAGCGCCCGGTAGTCCTGGTCAGACATGGCTCGGGGCCGGGCGCATGCGACGGGCGGCGGGGACGGCGGCCAGCAGGGCGGCGGCCTTGTTGCGGCACTCCTCGTCCTCGGCCTCGGGGTCGGAGTCGGCGACGATGCCCGCCCCGGCCTGCACCGACGCCCGCCCGTCGGCGGCGATGAGCATGGTGCGGATGGCGATGGCGGTGTCCAGGTTGCCGGAGAAGTCGAGGTAGCCGACCACCCCGGCGTACGGCCCCCGCTTGGTCGGCTCCAGGGAGTCGATGATCTCCATGGCCCGGACCTTGGGCGCCCCCGACACCGTGCCCGCGGGGAGCGTGGCCCGGAGGACGTCGATCGGCCCCTTCCCCGGCCGCAGCTCTCCGGAGACCTGGGAGGTCAGGTGCATCACGTGGCTGTAGCGCTCCAGGGTCATGAGCTCGTCGACCGTCTCGGTGCCGAAGCTCACCACCCGTCCCACGTCGTTGCGGGCCAGGTCCACGAGCATGACGTGCTCGGCCACCTCCTTGGGGTGCTCGACCAGCTCCCCGGCCAGGCGGCGGTCCTCCTCGGGGGTGCGGCCCCGCCGGCGGGTCCCGGCGATGGGCCGGGACACGACCCGGTTGTCCCGGAGCTGGACCATGGGCTCGGGCGAGGAGCCGACCACGGTGACCTCGGGGTGGCGCAGGAAGTACATGTACGGGCTGGGGTTGACCTGGCGCAGGACCCGGTAGACGTCGAAGGGGTCGGCGGCCAGGTCGAGGTCGAAGCGCTGGGACAGGACGACCTGGAAGATGTCGCCGGCCAGGATGTGCTCCTTGGCCACCTCGACCGAGTCGCGGTACGCCCGGGGGCCGACGGTGGAACGGACCTCGGGCAGGGGGTCGGCCGGATCCGGCGGCTCGGCCGGGACGTACCACAACGCCCGGCCGAGGTCGGCGGCCGAGGCGTCGAGCCGGGCGCCGGCCAGCTCGTAGGCCAGGTCGAGGTCGGCGGCCGCCGCCCCCTCCCCCACCACCACGTTCTCGATCAGCCACACGCGTTGGCGCCAGTGGTCGAAGGCGGCCAGGTGACCGATGACCGACAGGACGGCGTCGGGCAGGCCCAGGTCGTCGGGCGGAGGCTCGGGCAGCCGCTCCACCTCGCGCACCACGTCGTAGCCCAGGAGGCCGACCACCCCGCCGTGCAGGGGCGGCAGGTCGGGCAGGGCCGGTGACCGGTACACCGACAACAGGCCCTCGAGCACGGCGAGCACGCCGCGGTCGAGCGGCACGCCCGCCGGCAGCCGCCCGTCGACCTCGATCACCCCATTCCGGGCCATGAGCACGAGCGAGGGGTCGCGCCCCACGAAGGAGA
>DATAAD010000025.1:0-13742 GCA_036260295.1 Acidimicrobiales bacterium
GGTGTGGTCGAAGCTCAGGTGGCGGGCGACGCCGTGCTGCAGGATCGCCAGGCGGTCCGGGTCGCCGCCGAGGAGGTCGAGCTGGTCCTGCGCCGTCCCCATCGGGCCGGTGATCCCTCGCAGCGGGTACCGGCGCAGCAGGTCCTCGACCCGGGCCAGGGCGACGACCAGCTCCTCCCCGGCGCTGGCCCAGCGCTTGCCCAGGGTCGTCACCTGGGCCGGCACGTTGTGGGAGCGGCCGACCATGGCCAGGGCGGCATGCTCTGCGGCGAGGCGGCCGAGGCGGGTGGTGGCGGCGACCATCCGGTCGTGGACGATGTCGAGCGACGTCCGGATCTGGAGCTGCTCGACGTTCTCGGTGAGGTCGCGCGAGGTCATGCCCTTGTGGATGTGCTCGTGCCGGGCCAGGGCGCAGAACTCCTCGATACGGGCCTTCACGTCGTGGCGGGTGACCCGCTCCCGCATCTCGATGGAGGCGAGGTCGACCTGGTCGACGACGGCCTCGTAGGCCTCGATCACCCCGTCCGGCACCTCCACGCCCAGGTCCTTCTGGGCCTTGAGGACGGCGACCCACAGCCGCCGCTCGAGGACGACCTTGTTGGCCGGCGACCACAGCTCGACCATCTCGGCCGACGCATAGCGGGTGGCCAGGACGTCGGGGATCAAGTGGGAGTGCGCCGTTCGTCCAGCTTGGCGGCCAGGCCGGCGTCGGTGACGGCCAGGATCTGCACGGCGAGGAGGGCGGCGTTCATGGCCCCGTCGATGGCGACCGTGGCCACCGGGATGCCTCGCGGCATCTGGACGGTGGAGTACAGGGCGTCCACCCCGTTGAGCGCCCCTCCCGACATGGGGACGCCGATCACGGGGAGCGTGGTGCTGGCGGCCACCGCGCCGGCCAGGTGGGCGGCCATGCCCGCGGCGCAGATGATCGCCGCGTAGCCGTCGGCCCGGGCGGTGCGGGCGAACTCGGCCACCGCGGCCGGCGTGCGGTGGGCCGACATGATGCGCACGTCGGCCTCGACCCCGAACTCGGCCAGGGTGGCCGCCGCCGGCTCCATCTTGGCCTGGTCGCTCGCCGACCCCATCAGAACTGCGACCTTCATCTGGCCCCTTTCCCGTGGCGTGCACTGGGCGTCGTGATCTTGGCCGAAAAGCGCGATCTCACCATGCGGAATGCACGGCGGTGCCGGCGATGTCGGCCCGGTACTGCATGCCGGGCCACGAGATGCGCGAGACGGCGCCGTAGGCCGTGGCCCGAGCGGCGGGGAGGTCTTCGCCCATGCCGGTGACGTTCAGCACGCGCCCCCCGGCGGTCAGCCACCGCCCGTCCGGGTCGCGGTCGACGCCGGCACGGAACACGGTGACGTCGGGCAGGGCGTCGGCCTCGTCCAGGCCCCCGATGACGTCGCCGGTGCGGGGCCGGAACGGGTAGCCCTCGGTGGCGAGGACGACAGTGACCGCGGCCCGGTCGTCGAACCGGGGGGCGCTCTCCAGGCGGCCGGCGGCGGCCTCGGCCAGCAGGGCGGCCAGGTTGCCGGCGTAGCGGGGGAGGACGACCTGGGCCTCCGGGTCGCCGAAGCGGACGTTGTACTCGAGCACCTTGGGGCCCTCCGAGGTGAGCATGAGGCCGGCGTACAGGACGCCGCGGTAGTCGACACCCCGGGCCCGGAGGGCGTCCAGCGTGGGCTGCACCGCCCCCTCCAGCACCTGGGCCACCACGCCGGGGCCGGCCATCGGAACCGGGGAGTAGGCGCCCATGCCGCCGGTGTTGGGGCCGGCGTCACCGTCGCCCAGACGCTTGAAGTCCTGGGCCGGGGCCAGGGGCACGGCCAGGTTCCCGTCGCAGACGCACAGGAGGGAGAGCTCGGGCCCGTCCAGCCACTCCTCGATCACCACCCGCCGGCCGGCGTCGCCGAAGGCCTGCCCGGAGAGCTTGGCCCTCACGTCGGCGGCGGCCTCGTCGAAGGAGTCGGTGACCAGGACGCCCTTGCCCGCGGCCAGCCCGTCGGTCTTCACCACCCAGGGCCCGGCAAGGGTGCGGAGGAAGTCGACGGCGGGCCCGACGGCCGAGAAGGTGCCGTAGCGGGCGCTGGGGACGCCGGCCTCGGCCAGCACCTCCTTCATCCAGGCCTTCGACCCCTCCAGGCGGGCGCCGTCGGCCCCCGGCCCGAACACCAGCCGGCCGGCGGCCCGCAGGCGGTCGGCCAGGCCGGCCACGAGGGGCGTCTCGGGGCCGATCACGTAGAGGTCGGCGTCGACCTCCTCGGGTGGGGAGGCCACCGATCCCGGGATGCCCGGGTTCCCCGGGGTGACCTCGACCGCGGACCCCGTCCGGGCCAGCGCCAGCGCGAGGGCGTGCTCCCGTCCGCCCGACCCGACGACGCAGACTCGCAAGGCGCTAGATGACCAGGATGCCGGGGCCGACGATCCCCGGGTCACTGTCCCAGTCGTCGTCGTCATCGTCCTCGTCGTCCTCGTCGTAGATGGCCGACGGGTCGGTGAACTGGACGAACTGCTCCCGGCCCGGCCCCACGCCCACCAGCCCCACCGGCACGCCGCAGGCGTCCGACAAGAAGCTCAGGTAGTCGCGGGCCTCCTGGGGCAGGTCGTCGAGGGTGGTGGCGCCGGTGAGGTCGGTGTTCCACCCGGGCAGCTCCTCGTAGACCGGCTTGACCTTGTGGAGGACCGACTGGTGGTACGGGGGGTGCATGTACTTCTGGCCGTCGGCCTCGTACGCGACGCAGACCTTGAGGGTGTCGAAGGCGTCGAGGACGTCGAGCTTGGTGACGGCCAGCTCGGTGAGGGAGTTGAGGCGCACGGCCTGGCGGAGCATGACCGCGTCGAACCAGCCCGGGCGGCGACGCCGGCCGGTGTTGGTGCCGAACTCGTGGCCCCGCTCGACCAGCGCATCCCCGTGCTCGTCGAGCAGCTCGGTGGGGAAGGGCCCGGCGCCGACGCGGGTGACGTAGGCCTTGGCCACGCCGATCACCCGCTGGATGTGCCTGGGCCCGACGCCGGCGCCGGTGAGGGCGCCGCCCGCCACCGGGTTCGACGAGGTGACGAACGGATAGGTGCCGTGGTCGAGGTCGAGGAAGGTGGCCTGGGCGCCCTCGAACAGCACGTTCGCCCCTTCCTCGAGTGCGTCGTGGACCAGGCCTACCGAGTCGGTGATCATCGGCTCCAGGCGGGGGGCCAGCTCGCCGAGGTAACGGTCGGCGATGTCGTCGGCCGACAGGGGCAGGCGGTTGTGGATCTTGGCCAGGATGAGGTTCTTCTCCTTGAGAACCACGTCCAGCTTCTCCCGGAAGATCTTGGGGTCGAGCAGGTCCTGGACCCGCAGGCCCACGCGGGACGCCTTGTCGGCGTAGGCCGGCCCGATCCCCCGCTTGGTCGTGCCCAGGCTGTTCTTGCCCAGCTTGCGCTCGGTGAGGCGGTCGAGCTCGGAGTGGTACGGCATGATCAGGTGGGCGTTGCCGCTGAGCTTGAGCCGGGAGCAGTCGACGCCGCGGGCGGTCAGGGCGTCGACCTCGTCGACCAGCACGGCCGGGTCGACCACCACGCCGTTGCCGATCACGGGCGTCACCCACGGGTAGAGGATGCCGCTGGGCACCAGCTGGAGGGCGAAGGACTCGTCGCCCACGACGATGGTGTGGCCGGCGTTGTGACCGCCCTGGTAGCGGACCACGACCTGCATCTGCTTGGTGAGCAGATCGGTCAGCTTGCCCTTGCCCTCGTCGCCCCACTGGGTGCCGACGATCACGGTACCGGGCACGCGCCTCTCCTCAGATGTGTCTTACGGCGGTCCGCGAAGTGTATCGCCCCGCTCCAGGAGCTCCACCCGGTTCCGAACGGGTCGGCCACGTACACGCTCACGGTGCCCTCGACCGGCGGGCCCTCGGTGACCGGCACGCCGGCCGCCCGGAGGTCGGGGCTCGACGCCGAGGTGGATGCGCGCCCCGAGGGCGAGCAGGACGTGCTCGGGGTGATCGTCCCGTCGCCCAGGGACGCGGCGAAGCGTCGGCCCGCCCGATGCATCAGGTAGTAGGCCGGCGCGTAGGTCATGCCGAACCTGGCGGGCGTCCCGCCGTCGCCCTTGGTCCGGACCCGGTCGAGGAGGACCTCGGCGGTGACCCCCTCGTCCTCGAGGACCTGCCGGGACGGGGTGCCGGGGTCGAGCCGGGCAGGGCCACGAGGAACAGCTCGTCTCCCAGCACCTGCCGGTGCAGCTCGGTCCCGAGGTCGGTGACCGTCTTCTCCACCTTGGCCGGGAGTCGCCGCCAGTTGCCCCGCACCGTCCGCACGACGCGGATCTTCGCGCTCAAGCTTCCGGCGGTGCCGCCGATACATGGTCTGCGGCATCCCGCCAAGCCGCATCAGGGAGATGGCGAGGCCGGCCACACACGGGCACCCGCCCCGCCAGGGAGCTCAGCCGGCCTCGCCATCCCCTACCTTCGGGGCGTGCCCGGAAGCGAACGCCAACTGCCCCTCCGTCACGTGCTGGTCATCAGGCACGGCCAGTCGGAATGGAACGCCGACGGCCGGTGGCAGGGCCAGGCCGACCCTCCGCTGTCCAAGCTCGGCGAGGAGCAGGCCCGTGACGCGGCGGCCCGGCTGCGCCATGTCCGGTTCTCGTGGGTGGCGGCCTCCGACCTGCGGCGGGCCCGGCGGACGGCCGAGATCCTTGCCGGCGCCCTCGACCTGCGGCTCGAGGTCGACCCCGGCCTCCGGGAGATCGACGTGGGTGACTGGACCGGGCTCACCCGGGCCGAGATCGAAGCCCAGTGGCCCGGCGAGCTGGCCGCCTGGTCCGAGGGCCGCAGCGAGTCGCCCCTCGGGGGCGAGACCCGGACCCACCTGGTCGAGCGGGCCCGGGCCTCGCTGGCCCGCCTGGCCGCGGCGGCGTCGCCCGGCGACCGGGTGCTGGTCGTGACCCACGGCGCCCTCATCCGGAACCTCGACCGGGCCCTCGGCCTGCGCCCCTCGAGCATGGCCAACCTCGGCGGTCGCTGGTACGAAGCCGACGGCAACGGGTCCCTCGTCCCCGGGAAGGTCGTGTCCCTGGCCGACCCCGAGGAGCGGACCCTCTCGCCCTCCCCGTAGGGTCAGGCCTTGGCCCGGGACTGGGCCACGACGACCTCGCCCGTCGCGTTGGGGCCGAGCAGGTACAGGTGCACGCCCGTGACGGTGATGCTGCCGTCGCGCCCCTTCTTCTGCTCGTTGAACACGGCCTTGAACTTGTCGCCCACCGCGTTGACGCCCCTGCGGGTGTAGTTCGCCGGCGGCTTGGAGGGGATCTTCTCCGACTTGGTGGGGTTCCCGTCGGCGTCGGTCTTGGTGACGAGCACCCCGCCGGTGACGGTGGTGGACCCGGTGGCCCCGGACGTCTGCGACGCGCTGCAGGCGCTCCGCACCGAGGTGGCGGTGAACGGCCCGGTACCGACGTTCTTCACCGACGCCGAGCTGGTGACCGACTTCTTGCCCCTGGTGCTGACCTTGATGGGCCCCGACGGGTCGGGCAGCGCCTTTCCACCGAACAGGATGGCGGGGCCGTACTGGGCCAGCGCACCGTCGTCCTCGGCGGTGACGGCGGTGCTCGAGCCGTCGGGTGGCAGGGTCACCGACGGGCTGGCGCTGCGCTCGTCGCCGGGCGGCACCGTCTGGCCGCACCCGCGCAGCTCCTCGGGGCCCCCGAAGAGGCCCACCTTGCTGTAGTAGCCGCAGGCGCTGCCGCTGACCCCTGCCATCCTCGCCACCTCCCGATCGGACCGGACCAAGCCAGATGTTGACGCCGAACTCATCCCGTGTCGAGGAGCTTGCGGATCCGCCGGTAGCCGGCGACGCCCAGGACGCCGAGCGGGAGGAAGGCGAACACGAAGCCGAGGACGAACGCCCACTTGTCGACGAACCAGCCCAGGACGCCGAGGACGACGAGGACGGCGACGGCCAGGGCGATCCGGGCCTTGGTCCGCGAGGCCTGGGTGGGGGCGGGCACGACGACCAGGCTCTTGGCCAGCCGGCGCCCCAGCCGGGGACCGGCCCGACGCAGGGCGGTGGCCACTAGGCGGGGCGGCCGGGGCACACGGGAGCTCGGCAACGAGACGTTCCACAGCGCCATCTCGGTGGCCGCGGTGGCGATCTCCCCGAAGCGGTCGAGCAGCTCGGGGGCCCGCTCGTTGCCCCGCAGCACCTCGGCTCCCACGCCGTAGTCCGCCACCCAAGCCTCGACCTCCTCCAGCGTCGGGGGGCGGCCGGGGTCGACGCCCGGCCGCACGCCCATCTGGTCGCTGGGCAGGGCCCGTTCCTCGCCCAGGATCTCCCACTGCCGGCGGGCGACGAGGGCGGTGCGGACGGCGGGGATGTCCTCCTCGGAGCCGTCCGTCGGGCGCCGGAGCTTGGCCACCTCCTGGCGGACGGCGGCGACCGAGGGCGCCCAGACCAGGGTGTCGAGCCGGGCCCGCCAGGGATGGCCGGCCGGCGCCACCAGCTGGTGGACGGCTTCCACGGCCGCCTCGTCGTCGGCGCACCGGGCCAGGCGCTCGCGCAGGTGGGACGGTCGTACCAGCATCTCGATCATGGTGGGGACGGCGTCGAGCCGCCCCCACAGCCAGTCGTTGGCCCGCCAGTGGGCCAGGAGGAAGGCGGAGAAGTTGGCCAGCTCGTTGCCGGCCAGCTTGAGGGTCACGTGGATCCCCTGCTGCCCCTGGCGGTCGACGGACGGATCCCACCACAGGCCGTCCTTCTCGGCCTGGTCGAGCAGGGTGGCGAAGTGCTGGGCCAGCGGCGTGCGTGCCGCGGTCGAAAGGCGGCGGAAGTCGACGCGCCGGCGCCCGGGCAGGCCGGATACGAACTCCTGCAGGCACAGCACGTCGAGGGCCTCGAGCGCCTCGATGGTGACCGCCTCGCCGCCCAGGACGCGGTGCAGCAGCTGGCCCGGTTCCAAGTGGGCGTCGGGAGGGGACCGGTCCGGCGCGGCGGCGGCGAGGGGGGCGACGAGCTCGACGAGCAGGCGGGCGATCTCGACGAGGAGGTCGTGGCCGGCGGTGGCGAGGTCGTCACGGGTCTCGGAGGCGCCGCGGACGGCCTCGGCCACCACGCCGTCGACCCGGGCCAGGGCCTCGGCGCACACCGCCTCCAGCGGCCCCTTGGCGCCCGTCCGCAGCGCTTCGACCGTGGCGTCGGAGGCGGAAGCGTCGACCTTGCTCAGCAACTGCAGGGCGCGTACCGACCGTGCCGCGAAGCCGGTGTAGTCGCCCTCGGTGCAGGCCGCGGCCGAGACCCATGCCAGGCGACGGGTCCGGTCGAGGATGGCCCCCAGGAAGGTGCGGACCCGGTACAGCCGGCGCTTGACGTTGCCCGCGGCCGGCACCGTCCGTTCCACCCAGCGGGCCCACTCGATCAGGAGGTCCGTGACCCGCAGGAGCGGGCCGACGTCGCCGGTGCAGGCCAGGAGGCCTGCTTCGGGACGACGGAGCATCCCCTCCAGCCGCCCGCTCAACGCCGCCTCCAGCCCCTCCCGGTCCTGCTGGGGCCAGGCGGCGATGGGGGAGCGCCAGCGGGCGTCGTCCACCGCTGTCCCGGCCACCGCCTGCGGGAACTGGTCCTCGCCCATGACGTCCATGGGGTCGAGGAGCAGGCCGAACAGCTGCCGGGCCTCGTGGGCGGCGCGGGTGAGGCGGTAGGTGGAGTGGCCGGCGTCGGCGGCCTCCAGGAACTGCTTGCGGTCGCCCAGCAGCCCCAGGGTGGCCTGGCGCAGGGTGGTGGCCCGGGCGATGGCCTCGTTGTAGGCCTCGATGGCGGCGATGTCCTCGTTGATGGTCTCGCCCGCCACGCGGGCGGCCAGCACGCCGCGGAGGACGGCCATGGTGGTGCGCCGCTCGTCCTCCCCGAGGTCGGCCGAGTTCTTGGGCGACGTGGACGCTCCTGGCTGCAGGTAGACGAGGAACCGCTCGGTCGGCCCGGCGGCGGGGGCGTTGGCGACGAAGTCGAGGGCGGCCCGGATGGGGATGTTGTCGAGGATGCCGCCGTCGGCCACGACGAACGGCCGGCCGGTCGTGCGGTCGAGGAAGGTGCCGTCGAGGTCGACATCGGGGCCGGCGGCGCTGGCCGGTGGCGGTGACGTGAACGTCCGGCGACGGCACGAACGCACCTCGGCCGCCTCGAAGGCCCCCGGGTACGACGAGGTCGAGCGGGCGGCGACGGCCAGCCGCCAGAGGGTGCCGGGGAACTGCGGGTCGTTCCGCGCCGGGAAGTCCGTCGGCAGCCAGGGCTCCTCGGGCTGGCGGAACCGGAAGCCGCCGGCGTGGCGGCGCTCAACCAGCGGCTCGTCCTCCGGGCTCGGCAACGGGCGCACGACCGGCTCCATCATGGTGGCCGACAGGGCCAGCTCCACGCGCGGGCGGGAGCCGTCGGCCGGCTCGGCCGCCGCCGACGTGGTCAGGGCCGCCAGCTTCTGGTGGACGGTGGCCAGGAAGTAGTCGTCGCCCTTGAACAGCGACGGCCAGGGCTCGTTCCGGCGGACCAGTCCCTCGGTCCCGCCCACCGTGAGCCAGATGTCGCGCATGGCGCCGTACGGGAAGTCGTACACCTGGCTGGCCGCGTAGAGGACGCCGTTCAGACCCCCGGCGCTGGCCCCGGCCAGCACGTCGACCACCACGCTGTCGTAGAGCGTGGCCCCCCGCATCACCTCCTGCCAGAAGTCGGTGGATCCGGCGGCGGGCATCCTGCGCCGGCCGGCCCGGCGCACCAGGTCGATCTCGGAGACGGCGCCGCCGATCCAGACGGCCAGGCTCACACCGCCTCGCATGGCGAGGGCAAGACGCAGCTCCATGGTCTATGCCGTCCTCTCGCTCGTCACCGCGCCCGAGGTGACCGCGGCCCGGATCTCGGGCTCCACCCAGTAGTCGTTGTGGCCCAGCACCGTCCCCGAGGGAGCCCGGGCGTCGGCCAGGGGCCGGTCGCCGGTGGCGGCACCGTCGTCGCCCGCGAACACGGACCGGCCGACGTGGTCGGTGACCCGGAAGCAGTTGAGCCAACCCCCGGGGATCCCCCGTCTCGTCGCGTCGAACTCGGCGACGTCGAAGTAGTACGGGAAGACGGCGGCGTAGAGGGAGCGGAGCGGGGAGCCGAAGGTGACGAGCGTGAACGGGGGCAGGGGGTCGTCCCGGCCGGCGACGGAGGGGCGGATGGCGGCGTAGGCGAGGACCGTCCCCTGGCTGTGGGCGACGACGACCAGGTCGTCGCGGCGGGGAGCGGTGGCCATGAACTCCTGGAGCTCGGGGACGGCGCGCTCGGCGTAGGGGCGGACGGCGAAGGGGTGGAAGGCCCTCGGCCAGAACGTGAGGATGTCCCACACGTTGCCGATGCGCTTCAGGGCGGCGGGGGCGGCGCGGGACTTCACCAGGTTGAGCACGGTGAAGGCCAGGACGAAGGCGAACGTGGCCCGGGCGATGTTCACCGGCGGCGTGGCCGTCAAGCGCCAGGTGTCGTCGTCGAGCTCACCCCAGCGGACGGCGACGGCGACGAGCGTGGCCGCCGAAAAGGCGACAGCCATGGCGACGACGATGCGGTCGACGTCGGACGGGAAGGTGGCCAGCCGGGCGCGCAGGCGGGCGCCGGCGGTGGGCAGGAGCACGCGGGCTGGTCCCTTCTCGGCGAGGACGGGGGTGAGGAGGGCGAGCACCGCGCAGGCCACGGCGGTGCCCACGGCGGCGAGGATGGCCCAGCCGTAGCAGTCGTAGAGGACGGCGACCGCTCCGGGTGGCACCTCGTCGATCCCGGTGACGGCGATGAGGGCGGAGAGCACGAGACCGCCGAGGAGGAGGATGCCGAGGACCGCCGTGGCCGAGCCGAGGAGCCGGCGGGTGAGGCGCCGGTCGTCGCCCTCGGCCGGCAGCAGGCCGGCGACCGCGACCAGGGCGGCGCCCAGGCTCTGGAGGAGGCCGACCACGACGAGCGATCGGCCCAGGAGGTGGCCGGCGCGCTCGGTGCCCCCCACGAGGACGGCGGCGACCACGGCGGTCCAGGCCACCACGGCCACGGCGGCGTGGATCCGCCACCGGACCTCGTGCTCCGTCCCGTTGTCGTAGAACTGCGGGTCGTCGAGCCGGGCGCGCAGCCCGGCGCCCCACGGCCATCTCCAGGGGCGGGGCGCGTCCGGCCACCCCGCCCGGCGGTAGCGCTCGAAGCCGGTCGCCATGTGGGTCGCCCCCAGGACGAGGAGGGCCATGGCCAAGGCGGCCGAGACGGCCGCCGCGGTGAACCACAGGCCCGACATCCCGCCCGGCCGCCGGTTCACGTCCCCGCCGCTGACCTCCCGCCACACGGCCACTGCGGCGACGACGAGCCAGGCGACCGTCGCTGCCGTGGTGGCCAACCCCACCCACACGACACCGGCCCGGTGGAGGGCCCGCCGCCTCTCGCTCCGCCCCGGGGGGGCCATGTACCCGGCCACGTTCACCAGCGTGTACGGGAGCAGCAGGGGCCAGAGGGCGAAGCTGCGGGAGCCCGAGGTCAGCGGGCTCCAGTGGTACATGTGGACCTCGCGGTCGCCGGCCTTGCACCGCACCACGCTGCGGGCGTCGGCCTCGCTGCGCCAGGAGACCACCGAGGCGTTGGGCGGGCACCCCAGTACACCGGCAGGATCAGGACCGCCGATGCCATGAACCCGCAGTTCCATCGCGGGCGGACGTTAACCCCTCCTCGTTCTGGCTGCAGTTGGCCGCGTGTACGCGGCTAACTGCAGCCAGAACGGAAGAAGCCGGTCACGTCGGTGCGGTCGCGGGTGCGACGCATGGGGGGCAGGGCGCCGAGGATGGCGGGCCGGTACGACGACTCGGCCAGGCGGGGGTCGAGGACGGCCACCACGCCCCGGTCGGTGGCGCTGCGGATCAGCCGCCCGGCGCCCTGGGCCAGCCGGATGGCGGCGTGGGGGACGTCGACGGCGGCGAAGGCGGCGGGGCCGGCCCGCTCGCGCCGGGCCTCGGCCAGGGGGTCGTCGGGGCGGGCGAACGGCAGCCGGTCGATCACCACCAGCGAGCAGGCGTCGCCCGGGACGTCGACCCCCTGCCAGAACCCCATGGTGGCGAACAGGCACGACGTCTCGTCGGTTCGGAACGCCTCGGTCAACGCCGGCTTGGGCAGGTCGTCCTGGGCCAGCAGGGTGTAGGGCACCTTGCCCTCGATGGCGGCCCGGGCGGCGCGCATGGCCCGCCACGAGGTGAACAGGGCGAGGGTGCGGCCGCCGGCCGCGGTGATGAGGAACTCGAGCTCCTCGTGGGCCGCGGCCTCGTGCCTCGGGTGGCGGACGTCGGGCAGGCGGGGGACGTAGAGCAGGGACTGGGTGCGGTAGTCGAAGGGACTGCCCACGTCGAGCTCGACCGCCTCCTTCCCCAGTCCGAGGCGGGCCGATATGCCGGGCGGGATGGTGGCCGACGTGAGGACGGGGGTGGCCGACGCCCACAGCACCTTGGCCAGCTCGCCGCCGACGTCGACCGGCGAGACCCTGAGCGCCGGCTGGTGGCCCGAGGACTCGACCCACGTCACGTGCTCGTCGTCGGCGGTGAGCACGGTGTCCACGTCGGCGGCGAGGGAGTCGAGGGCCTTGGCCGCCCGCTCCCGGCGGGCCTTCTGGTCGGTGGTCTCGCCCTCGGGTGCTCGACGGAGCGCGGTGCGCTCCTCCCGGACCACCTGGCCCAGGTCGGCCAAGACCTCGGCCACCGCCGGCTCGGCCCGGGCGCCCTTGGCCAGCCGCCTGCCGGCCAGCGGGGTGAGGGCACGGTCGAGGGCGTCGCGGTGGCGGACGAGAGGGCTGCCGGGCACGAGGCGCGAGATGGCGCCGACGCGGCCGGGGGTGAGGGTGACGCCCAAGGCTCCGCACAGGACGTCCTCGGTCTCGTGAGCCTCGTCGAGGACGACCACGTCGTGCTCGGGGAGCACGTATCCGCCCGAGGCCACGTGGGCGCCGAGGAGGTGGAGGTTGACGACCAGCACGTCGGCCTCCCGGGCCCGCTCGTAGGCGGCCTCGGCGAAGCAGGACTCCCCGCTGGGGCACGCCTTGGCGCCCGGGCACTCCTCCGACCCCACGCTCACCGACGACCACGCCTGCGGGCGGGGCTCGAAGTCCAGCTCGGCCCGGTCGCCGGTGGGGCTCTCCTTGGCCCAGGCGAGGAGCTTGGTGACCTCGGCGCCGATGCCCCGGCTGTCCACGCCCGGGAGCGCCGGCGTGTCCGCGTCACGCGACGCCTCGGCCGCCGCCTGCCGGCACAGGTAGTTGCTCCGCCCCTTGAGCACGGCCCAGGTCAGGCCCGGCCGGATGCCGGCCGCCTCGATCGCCGGCAGGTCCTTGCCGGCCAGCTGGTCCTGCAGGGCCTTGGTGGCGGTGGCGATCACCACCCGCTTGTCGCCCCCGGCCAGGAGGGCGCCGACCAGGTAGGCCCACGTCTTCCCCGTGCCCGTCCCGGCCTGCACGACCAGCGGCCGTTCCTCCCGGACGGCCTCGGCCACGGCCTCCGCCATCCGGATCTGGCCCTCGCGGCGATGGCCGCCGAGCTTGGCCAGGGCGGACTCCAAGGGCGAACTGGTGACGTGAATGGTGGCCAGGGCGACCATTCTTGCCACCGGTTCGGGGTGGGGAGGGGTTACTTGAGGACGAGCTCGTCGCCGGCCACGTCCACCCGGACGACATCGCCCTCGGAGTAGCGGCCTTCGAGCAGGGCGAGGGCCAGGGGATCCGAGATCCGGCGCTGGATGACCCGCTTGAGGGGCCGGGCCCCGTAGGTGGGGTCGTAGCCGGCCCGGGCCAGCCAGGCCGCGGCCTCGTCGCTGACCTCCAGGCCCAGCCGGCGGGCTTCCAGGCGCTCGCCCAGGTGGCGGAGCTGGATGTGGACGATGCGCTCGATGTCGGCCTCGGTGAGCGACCGGAAGCGCACGATCTCGTCGATCCGGTTGAGAAACTCGGGCCGGAAGAAGTCGGCCGGGTCCCCGGGCAGGTTCGACGTCATGATCAGCACCACGTTGGTGAAGTCCACCGTGCGGCCCTGGCCGTCGGTCAGGCGGCCGTCGTCGAGCAGCTGGAGCAGGACGTTGAAGACCTCCATGTGGGCCTTCTCGATCTCGTCGAGCAGCACGACGGCGTACGGCCGGCGGCGGACGGCCTCGGTGAGCTGGCCGCCCTCGTCGTAGCCGACGTAGCCCGGAGGGGCGCCGATGAGCCGGGAGACGGTGTGCTTCTCCTGGTACTCGCTCATGTCGATGCGGATCATCGCCCGCTCGTCGTCGAACAGGAAGTCGGCCAGCGACCGGGCCAGCTCGGTCTTCCCGACGCCGGTGGGGCCGAGGAACAGGAACGACCCGATGGGCCGGTTGGGGTCGGAGAGACCGGACCGCGACCGGCGGATGGCGTTGGCCACGGCCGACACGGCCTCGTCCTGGCCGATGACCCGCTCGTGGAGGACCTCCTCCATGCGGACGAGCTTGGCCACCTCGCCCTCCATGAGCTTGGACACCGGGATGCCCGTCCAGCGGCTGACGACCTCGGCCACGTCCTCGGCGTCGACCTCCTCCTTGAGCATGCGCCGGTCGGCCTGGAGCTCGGCCAGGGCGGCCGAGGCCATCTCCAGCTCGTGCTCCAGCTCGGGGATGCGGCCGTAGCGCAGGCGGGCGGCGGCCTCGAGGTCGGCCTCGCGCTCGACCTGGGCCCGCACCGTCTCCAGCTCCTCCTTGAGCTGGCGGATGCGGCCGATGGC
>DATAAD010000026.1:0-4297 GCA_036260295.1 Acidimicrobiales bacterium
TCGGGAAGTCCCCCATGAAGACCGTCTGCTCCTTGATCTCGCCCGTGGTGGCGTTCATGAAGCGGGCGCGGACGAAGATGGGTGCGGAGAAGGTCATGTCCTTCTCCTTGCACTCCTCCACGGTGAACTTGGGCGGCGGCCGCAGGTCGGGGTCGTCGGCGTCGAACTCGAGTTCCAGGCGGAGCTGGCCGGTGAAGTCCTCGATGGGGCTGATGTCGCGGAAGGTTTCGGAGAGGCCCCGGTCGAGGAACCACTTGAACGAGTCGCGCTGGACGGCGATCAGATCCGGGAGGGCCAGGACCTCGTCTAGGTTGGAGAAAGAGAAGCGTTCCCGAGGGGCGGGACGAGTGGGCAAAACCTCACTCCTTCGCGGAGAAGATGGGTCGGCTGAAGAGACGGCTTGAAAGGGCTGGAGCGGCTGGGCGGGTCAAAGCCGGGCGCGCGCGGTCAAGCCGGTATAGAAGGACGGCGACACGCGGGCTGGCACGGCAGATACCAGAATAGCTGCAGCTGCGCGAATGGGCAAGCCAGCTCGGATCAAGCTAGGAGGAGGCTATTCGACTCTGGGGCTGTGGTCAAGGCTTGTGGACAAACGGTGCAGGGGCCTCGTTCATTCCCGTTCTCCGTGCTGACCCGCCTTCCCCCTCCGGCCCGACGGACGCAGCCTCCCCGCCACCCGCTTCCTCGTCCCCGGGCCCCGGTCTCGCCTCAGGGCCGGCCGGCCGCCCTCGGCTGAGCGTTCTTGGGGCCTGGGAGCACCGTGGCGGTACTCCCAGGCCCGGAAAGCGGGGTACTACTTGAGCTCGACCTTGGCGCCGGCGCCCTCGAGCTGGGCCTTGGCCTTCTCGGCTTCCTCCTTGGAGACCTTCTCCAGGACGGCCTTGGGCGCGCTGTCGACCAGGTCCTTGGCCTCCTTGAGGCCCAGGTTGGTGAGGGCGCGCACCTCCTTGATGACCGGGATCTTCTGGGGGCCGACGTCGGCCAGGACGACGTCGAACTCGTCCTGCTCCTCCTCGGCGGGAGCGGCCTGCCCGTCGCCGCCACCGGCGGTCGCGCCGGGGGCGGCCACCGCGACGGGCGCGGCGGCGGTCACGCCGAACCGCTCCTCGAACGCCTTGAGGAGGTCGGACAGGTCCAGGACCGTCATGCTGGCGATGCTGTCGAGGATCTCTTCCTTGGTGGCCATCTACTCGTTCCCTTCTTGTTGCTGCTTCTGGTCGATGAGGCCTTGCTTCTCTATTAAGGCAGCAAGCCCGTAGGCGAAGTTGCGGGGCAGGGCCTGGAGGAGGCCCGCCAGCTTCTGGAGCGGGGCGGCGAGGGCGCCGGCCAGTTGGGCGAGGATGACCTCGCGGGGGGCGACGTCGGCCAGGGCGCCGGCGTCGGCCGCGCTCAGGACCGTGGTGCCGAGGAGGCCGCCCTTGATGGTGAGGTTGGGGTTGGTCCGGGCGAAGTCACGGAGCGACTTGGCCACGGCCACGGCGTCGCCGTCGACGAAGGCGATGGCCGTGGGACCGACGAGCAGGGGGTCGAGGTCGGTCAGCGACAGGTCGGCTGCCGCCCGCCGGACCAGGGTGTTCTTGTAGATCTTGTACTCGCCGCCGGCCTCGCTCACCGACCGGCGCAGGGCGGCCAGGTCGGACACCTTCAGCCCCCGGTACTCGGTGAGCAGGGCGCCGCTGGACGACGAGAGGCGGTCGCGCACCTCGTCGACGACGGCGACCTTCTCCGGTCTCGGTTCTCCCATGCAGTTCCTTCCCGAGGTGCGGCGAGCCCACGCGAACGATCCCTCGGAAGGTTCACGCCTCGTTGGGCGGGCCCGGGCCGGGCCGCTTACGCGCTCGCGCGCACCGAATGTCTACGGCGGTCTTGACGTTGTGCCGCGATACTAGCTCGCCGCGGTCAGCTCCTCGTCGAGGGCCCGCAGCGGGTTGGGGTCGACCTTGACGCCGGGCCCCATGGTTGACGACAGGGCCACGCCCCGGATGTAGCGGCCCTTGGCCGAGGCCGGCTTGGCCCGCTGGAGCTCCTCGACGACGGCCTGGAAGTTCTGGAGGAGCGACCGGCGGTCGAAGCTCACCTTGCCGATGGGCACGTGGATGTTGCCGTACCGGTCGGTGCGGTACTCCACCCGGCCGCCCTTGAACTCCCGGACGGCGCGGCCCACGTCGGTGGTGACGGTGCCGGTCTTGGGGTTGGGCATGAGCCCCCGGGGACCGAGGATCCGGCCCAGCCGGCCCACCTGGCCCATGAGGTCGGGCGTGGCGATGGCCACGTCGAAGTCCAGGAACCCGCCCTGCACCCTGGCGACCAGGTCGTCGGCCCCGACCACGTCGGCCCCCGCGTCCCGGGCCTCGGCGGCGGCGTCGCCGGCAGCGAAGACAACCACCCGGACGTCCTTGCCCGTGCCCGCGGGCAGCCCCACCGTTCCCCGGACGATCTGGTCGGCCTTGCGAGGGTCGACCCCGAGGCGGACGGCGAGCTCCACGGTCTCGTCGAACTTGGCCGAAGCCAGGCTCTTGACCAGGTCGACGGCCTCGCCGGGGCCGTGCTGGCGGTCACGGTCGAAGCGGCGGACGGCGTCGACGTACTTCTTGCTGTCCTTGTTGGTGTGGGTCATCGCCTCAGCCCTTCACGGTCAGGCCCATGGACCGGGCGGTGCCGACGATCTGGCGCTTGGCCGCCTCCAAGTCGGTGGCATTGAGGTCGGGCATCTTGGTTTGCGCGATCTCGGTGATCTGGGCGTCGGTGACGGTGCCGGCCGCCTCCCGGCCCGGCGTGACCGAGCCCTTATCGATCCCGGCCGCGGCCCGCAGCAGGACCGGCGTGGGCGGCGTCTTGATGACGAAGGTGAACGTCCGGTCCTCGAAGACGGTGATCTCGGCGGGGACGACGGTGCCCCGCTGGGACTCGGTTGCCGCGTTGTACTGCTTGCAGAACTCCATGATGTTGACGCCGTGGGGGCCCAGGGCCGTTCCCACGGGCGGGGCGGGGGTGGCGGCCCCGGCGGGGATCTGGATCTTCACCACGGCGGCGACGCGCCTCTTGGCCATGCGTGTGCTCTCCTAACGGTGGTCCTGACGGCGCAAGGCGCCTCCCACCCTCATCCAACGGCTCTCGATTCTATCCGCCGGCGGCCGCGACCACCGCCGAAGGCGGTCCCGTCGGCTGCCGGGCCAAGAAGGAGCGGCGAGGGAGAGCCGGCT
This sequence comes from Acidimicrobiales bacterium, assembly GCA_036260295.1. Lineage (GTDB taxonomy): Bacteria > Actinomycetota > Acidimicrobiia > Acidimicrobiales > AC-14 > CADCTB01. Next base: position 3,204 of record DATAAD010000026.1, read on the forward strand.
CCGCCGGCCGACCGAGCACGATCAACTCGCCGAGCAACCTCTGGTTGCGAAGGCGAAACCTAAAGCTTGGCTACCTGGCTGAACTCGAGCTCCACCGGGGTCTCCCGGCCGAAGATGTTGACCAAAACCTTGAGCTTCATCTGGTCGTCGTTGATCTCGGCGATGGTGCCGGTGAAGTCGGCGAACGGCCCTTCCCGCACCCGGACGCTCTCGCCGATCTCGTACATGGGGCGGTGGCGGGCCTTCTTGGGCGCCCCGTCGGTGCCGGTGGGCTGGACCTGGAGGATGCTCTCGACCTCTTTGCGGGACAGCGGCGTCGGCTTGGCGCCCAGGCCTACGAACCCGGTGACGCCGGGGGTGTTGCGCACCACCCGCCAGGAGTCGTCGTCGAGCTCGCACCGGACCAGCAGGTACCCCGGGAACACCTTCTTCTGGACCGTGACCCGCTTCCCGCCCTTGAACTCGATGACGTCCTCCATGGGGATGACGCACTCGAAGATGCGGTCCTCCATGTTCATCGAGGCGATGCGGCTCTCGAGGTTGGACTTCACCTTGTTCTCGTAGCCGGCGTAGGTGTGGACGACGTACCAGGATCCGGGCCGGTCGTAGGGGCTCTCGACCGGGAGCTCGTCCTCCTCGTCGTCGTCTCCCTCGCCGACGAAGCCGGTCTCGAGCAGCTGATCCTCGGTGAGGACGTCGGCGGTCACGAGGTCGCCGACAGGGACGTCGTCGGGCGCGTCCTCGGCGGGAAGCTCGGCCGGCTCGTCGGCGTCGGCCAGCCCCCCAGCTTCGAAGGTGGCGTCGGGCGCGGGCGGCTCCCCGAGGAAGTCGGGGGCGCCGGTGGGATCGTTCACCTGGCTCATCGGAAGAGGAAGATGACGGCCTTGCCGAACACGTAGTCCAGGCCGAAGATCAGGGCCGTGAGCAGGATCAGGGCCACGAAGACGACGATCGAGTAGTTGACGACCTCGGCCCGCGTGGGCCAGGCCACCTTCCGGAGCTCGCCCCGGACCTGCCGTACGTACTCCGAGGGGCCGATCCGCTCCTTGGTCGCCGCCCGGGCCGCGGCCGGCCGCGTCGGGGCCTCCCGCCGG
>DATAAD010000027.1:0-19312 GCA_036260295.1 Acidimicrobiales bacterium
TCCGGCGTTGCCTCCCGGGACGTGGTGACCGCCGCGCTGGGCGGCCTGGCCTGCGTGAAGCACCGGGGGGCGGTGGCGGCCGACGCCCGCTCCTCCGACGGCTCCGGGCTCCTCCTGCCCATCCCGCCGGCGATCTTCGGCCAGGACCGGGGGCTGGCCATGCTCTTCGTGAGGGGCGACGACCCCCGCCGGGCCGTCGAGGAGGCGGCCAAGGCCGAGGGCATCCGGGTGGTGGAGTGGCGCACCCCGCCCACCGACGAGGGGGTCCTCGGCGAGCAGGCCCGGGCGTCGCAGCCCACGATCCTCCAGGCCGTGCTCGAGGCGGACGGGGTGCCCGACGAGCGGGCCGCCTTCCGCCTCCGGCGGCGGATCGCGGCGACCACGGAGGGCACCTACGTGGCCTCCTGCTCGTTCCGCACCGTGGTCTACAAGGGGCTGATCACCGCCGACGCCCTCGCCGAGTTCTGGCTCGACCTGGCCGACGAGCGGTTCGAGGCCCCGTTCGCCGTCTTCCACCAGCGCTTCTCCACCAACACCCTCCCCACGTGGGAGCGGGCCCAGCCCTTCCGCACCCTCTGCCACAACGGCGAGATCAACGCCGTGGCCGGCAACATCAACCGCATGCGGGCCCGGGCCGTCCTCGGTACCGAGACCGCCGGCCTGGGCCCCGAGCAGCTGTTCCGGCCCGTCATCGACGACTCGGACTCCGACTCCGGCCAGCTCGACTCGGTGGTCGAGCTCCTCACCCGGGGCGGGCGCGACATCCGCCACGCCATGGCCATGACGATACCCGAGGCGTGGGAGGGCGAGCGCGACCTGGCCCCCGAGGTCCGCGGCTTCTACCGCTACCACGCCTCGCTGATGGAGCCGTGGGACGGGCCGGCGGGGGTCATCTTCACCGACGGCATCGGCGTCGGCGCGGCCCTCGACCGCAACGGCCTGCGCCCGCTGCGCTGGGCCGTGTGCGACGACGGCCTCGTGGTCTGCTGCTCGGAGGCCGGGGCGGTCGACGTCTCCGGCCGAGGCCAGGTCAGGCGGGGACGGCTGGCCCCGGGCCAGATGCTCTACGTCTCCCCCACCGAGGGCGTGGTCCACGACCGCGAGAACAAGGCGTGGCTGGCCGGGCGTGGCCCCTACGCCCGGTGGGCCCAGGACGGGCTGCGCCACCAGGACGCCGGCCGCCACATCGAGCAGACGTCGGAGCCCGAGGCCCTCGAGCGGCGCCAGGCCATGTTCGGCTACACCCGGGAGGAGCTGGCCATGGTGCTGCGGTACATGGCCAACGAGGCCAAGGAGCCCACTTACTCCATGGGCGACGACTCGCCCCTCCCCCACCTGGCCGGCCGCCCCCGCCCCGTCCACCACTACCTCAGGCAGCGCTTCGCCCAGGTGACCAACCCGCCCATCGACCACCTCCGCGAGCGCCTGGTCATGAGCCTGCGCACCCTGCTCGGCCCTCGCCATCCCATCCTCGCCGAGAGGGCCGAGGCCACCGAGCTGCTCGTACTCAAGTCGTTCTTCCTGTACCCGTCGGCCCTCGTCAGCCTGCTCACCGGCGACTGCGGGTCCTTCGGCTGCGGCCACCTCGACGCCTCGTTCCCGACGGCCGACGGCCCCGACGGCCTCCGCGCCGCCGTGCAGCGGCTGTGCGACGACGCCGAGCGCCTGGTGGCGGAGGGCACCGGCATCCTGATCGTCGACGACGGCGGCGTGGGCGAGGACCGGGCGCCGGTGCCCGCCCTGCTGGCCACGGGAGCCGTCCACCACCGCCTGGTCGCCAAGGGACTGCGGTCCAACACCAGCCTGGTGGTCTCGGCCGACGACGCCCGCGACACCCACTACATCGCCACCCTCCTGGGCTACGGCGCCGACGCCATCTGTCCCGGCCTGGCCCTGGAGACGGTGGGCTACGAGGCCGACCAGAACACCGACTCCGAGCTCTCCGGCCCCGAGGCCCAGCACCGGCTCCAGGCGGGCATGGAGGACGGTGTCCTCAAGATCATGTCGAAGATGGGGATCTCGACGGTCGACTCCTACCGGGGCGCCCAGATCTTCGAGGTCCTCGGCCTGGGGCCCGAGGTGGTCGACGTCTGCTTCGTGGGCACCCCCTCGGTGGTCGGCGGCGTGGGCTGGGCCGAGCTGGGCGAGGACGTCCTGACCCGCCACCGCGAGGGCCGTATGACCGAGGGCGGCTACTACCGTGCCCTCAAGAACAAGGGCGAGTTCCACACCCACAACGACCCGGTGGTCAAGGCTCTCAACGAGATGAAGGCCGCCCACCTCCTCCAGGCCGCCATCCGAGATGGCAAGAGCGAGCTGTACGACAAGTTCGCCGCCCTGGTGAACGGTCGGCCGCCCACCGAGCTCCACGACCTGCTCGAGTTCGTCCCGGCCGGCCCTCCCGTCCCCCTGGAGGAGGTCGAGCCCGCCTCGGCCATCGTCACGCGGTTCTCCACCGGCGCCATGTCGCACGGGGCGCTCAGCCGCGAGGCCCACGAGACGCTCACCGAGGCCATGAACCTCATCGGGGGCATGTCCAACTGCGGCGAGGGGGGCGAGAGCTTCGCCCGCTTCCAGACCCGTGGCCGGCCCACGGGCGACAAGAACAGCCGGATCAAGCAGATCGCCTCCGGGCGCTTCGGGGTGACGCCGGAGTACTGCGCCTATGCCGACGAGCTGAACATCAAGATGGCCCAGGGCTCCAAGCCCGGCGAGGGGGGCCAGATCCCGGGCAACAAGGTGTCCGAGGAGATCGCCGCCCTGCGCCACACCCAGCCCGGCATCGGCCTCATCTCCCCGCCTCCGCACCACGACATCTACTCGATCGAGGACCTGGCTCAGCTCATCTTCGACCTGAAGCAGGTCAACCGCCTGGCCGACGTGTCGGTGAAGCTGGTGGCGGAGGACAACGTGGGCACCATCGCCGCCGGGGTGGCCAAGGCCCTGGCCGAGGTGATCCACATCTCCGGGGCCAACGGCGGCACCGGGGCCTCCCCCCTCGGGTCGATCAAGCACGCCGGCCTGCCGTGGGAGCTCGGGGTGGCCGAGACCCAGCGGGCCCTCATGGACAACGGGCTGCGCGACCGGGTCCGCCTGCGGATGGACGGCGGGCTCATGACGGGCCGCGACGTCCTCATGGCCGCCTTCCTGGGGGCCGACGAGTTCTCCTTCGGCACGGCGGCCATGATCGCCGAGGGCTGCATCATGCTCCGGGCCTGCCACAAGGACACCTGCACCACGGGCATCGCCACCCAGCGACCCCATCTCCGGGCCAAGTTCGCCGGCACGCCGGAGGGCGTGGCCGCCTACATGCTCTTCATCGCCGAGGAGATGCGCCGCTCCATGGCCGAGCTGGGCCTGCGCGCGGTCGACGAGGCCGTGGGCCGGGTGGAGTGCCTGCGCCAGCGGGTGACCGGCGACCCGAGGTCCGACGCCATGGACCTGACCCCGCTGATCACCCCGCCCGACGACCCCACCGCCGCCCGCCACTTCGTGCGGCGGGTGGACATCCAGCGGCCCCGGTCGGCCCTGGGCGACCGGCTGGAGGCCGACGCCTACCGCCCGGTCTGGGACGGCGACGACATCGAGCTCGAGTACGAGATCTGCAACTCGGACCGCACCGTGGGCGCCGCCCTCTCCGGGGCGCTGGCCCTCGAGTTCGGCTCCACCCCTCCCCCGGGCTCGGTCACCGTCCGCTTCACGGGCTCGGCGGGCCAGAGCTTCGGGGCCTTCCTCGGCCACGGGATCGAGTTCGAGCTGACCGGCGAGGCCAACGACTACGTGGGCAAGGCCATGGCCGGCGGGCGCATCGTCATCCGCCCGGCCGACAACACCGTCATCTCGTCGCCAGAAGCAGGCGGGTCCCCCGTGCTGGCCGGCAACACATGCCTGTACGGGGCCACGGGTGGCGAGCTGTACCTCGCCGGGTCGGCCGGCGAGCGGTTCGGGGTCCGCAACTCCGGTGCCAACGCGGTGGTCGAGGGCGTGGGCGACCACGCCTGCGAGTACATGACCGGTGGCACGGTCGTCATCCTGGGCGCCCTCGGCTACAACCTGGGTGCGGGCATGACCGGCGGCCAGGCCTACGTCTGGGACCCCGACTCCCAGCTCACGGCCCGGCTCAACACCGCCCTGGTCGACGCTGCCCGCCCGGACGCCGACGCGCTGGTCGAGCTCCGCTGGCTGCTCGAGCGCCATCAGGAGCTGACCGGCTCGGCCCTGGCCGCCCGCCTGCTCGACGACTGGGTGAGCACCGTGGCCCACACGTGGCTGGTCGCCCCGGTCGACCACATCCGGCGCATGGAGGCCCAACAGGCCCAACGGGTGGCGGCCAGCGCCTGAACCGGCTACAGAGGGGGCAGTGAGCGCTCAAGCCGGTGGCGCCGACGCCGAGGTCTTCGCCGAAGTGGCGCGGTCGCTCCTCGCCCAGGAGGACGTCCAGCAGACCCTCCAGAAGATCGTCGACCTTGCCGTGGAGACCCTCGACGGCTGCGACTGCGCGGGCATCACGTTCCTGAAGGGCCGGCAGTTCTCGACACCGGCCGCCAGCAGCGACGTCCCCCGGAAGGTCGACGCAATCCAGTACGAGACGGGTGAAGGACCGTGCCTGGACGCCATCCGTGAGCACGACGTCTTCCGTACCGGCGACCTCGAGCACGAGCGGCGGTGGCCGAAGTTCTCGCCGCGGGCTCGGGAGGAGACCGGCGTCACGAGCATGGTCTGCTTCCGCCTCTTCGTCGACGGCGACACTCTCGGGGCGCTGAACCTCTATTCCAAGGCTCGCGACGCCTTCGACGACGAAGCCGTTGCCGTGGGCTCGGTGTTCGCCGCACACGCTGCCGTGGCCCTGTCCAGCGCCCTCCACGACGAGCAGATGGAGGAGGCGCTCCAGTCCCGCGACGTCATCGGCCAGGCCAAGGGCATCATCATGGCCCGCGAGGGCGTCGACGCCGACGAGGCGTTCGACATGCTGCGGCGGGCGTCGCAGCGGGTCAACGTCAAGCTGCGGGACATCGCCCGCCAGATCGCAGAGTCGGCGGCGAAGTCAGGTCCGCCGGCGAGCGGCGACGGCGAGCAGGGCGGCGCCTGAGGCGGCACCGGCCATGAGCCGGCGATGCATGCTGAGGCGGGACTGGAGGCTGCGGTCCTTGGCCTGGGCGTCGAAGATCCCGTGGGCCGCCTGGTTGCCCGGGATGGGGGCCTCGAGGTTGTCGGGGCGGCCGGCGTCGACCGGCAGGTCGGTCTGCTGGGCCTCGAAGTTGGTGCGGGCCAGGTAGCGGTCGAGCAGGCCGGGGACGAGCGAGTTGGCCGCGATCGTCATCGCCGTGGGGTAGCCGACCCAGTACTCCCGGCGGGGGTGGTCGGCGGCCCACACGATGGCCCGGGCCGCCACCTCCGGCTGGTAGATGGGCGGCACCGGCTGGGGATGGAACGGCAGCCGGCTCCGCACCCAGCCGAACTGCGGCGTGTTCAGGGCGGGCAGGTGGACGTGGGTGAGCCGCACCGCGCTCCCGTCGTGCAGCAGCTCGCAGCGGAGGGAGTCGACGAACCCCCGGACGGCGGCCTTGGACCCGCAGTAGGCGGCCTGGAGCGGGATGGAACGGAAGGCCAGGGCCGAGCCCACCTGCACGATCGTCCCCCGGTCCCGGGCCTGCATCCGCCGGAGGGCGGCCAGGATGCCGTTCACGCTGCCCAGGTAGTTCACCTCGGCGACGCGCCGGACCTCGCCGGCCCCCAGCTCGGTCACCGGCGAGAAGACCGAGGTCATGGCGTTGTTGACCCACACGTCGATGGGGCCGAGCTCCTCCTCCACCCGCCCGGCGGCGGCCTCGACCGCGTCGGCGTCGGCCACGTCGACCGGTAGGGCCAAGCCGCGGACACCGGCCCCCTCGACCTCGCTCCGGGCTGCCTCCAGCCGCTCCTGCCCTCGGGCCAGGAGGGCGACGTGCGCCCCCTTGTGGGCGAAGGCCCGCGCCGTGGCCCGACCCACCCCGGCCGACGCTCCCGTGATGACCACCACCGGCCTGTCTGTCATCGCTGCTCTCCGTACATCCCTCCCTTCTTCCCCGTTGGCCGTCGCAGACGCACGTACTCGGCGATCGGCCACGCCCCGAGCCGGCGGCGCCGGACGGGCCGTACCTCGGCGGCGTCGAAGGGCCGCAGCCGGTCGAGGGTGCCCGGACGGGCCCGGCCGGGGATCTCTCGGGGCAGAGCAGGCCAAGGGCGACGGGCGTGAGAGCCGAGGCGTCAGCGGCGGGTCCCCCTGACCGAGCCGGTGATCTTCCCCTCCCCGCCGGTGTCCAGGCCGCAGACCAGCAGCCGCCGGCCGTCCTCCCACGCCGACTCCTGGGGGACGATCTCGAAGTCCTTCAGGCTCGACTGCTCCAGCGGGACGCCCAGGTAGTCGGTGAGCGGCTGGCCCAGGCAGGCGTCGGCCGCGAACTGCACGAGGGTGTCCTTGCCGGGGTACGGCTCACCGGGGCCGGCGGGGTGGTCGACCAGGAAGAAGATCTCCGAGTCGTGGGGCTCGTCGCACGACTTCACCTTCACGCCGCGCACCTCGTTGGACGAGGCCGAGTCGAAGCAGTCGCCCACCTTGAGCCTCGAGTAGTCGATGCCCTCGTCGCGCAGCGTGTAGTAGGCGAACACGCCGCCGCCGACGACGTACGCCACCAGGGCGAGGATGGAAACCACCCGGGCGGCACCGGCCAGGCGGGCGCCTCGGGCCCGGGCCCGTCCGGACAGGACGAGGCCGACGATGGCGCCCAGGAGGGGGACGACAAGAGCGAGGACGATGGCCACGATCGACAGCCCGGCTCCCGCGGTGCGCTCCTCGGGGGCCCGGGGCGCGGGCGACGGAGGCGCCTGTGGGGGGGCGGGGGGCGGAGGCGGTGCCTGGGGCGGGGCGGGGGGCGGTGGAGGCGGAGGCGGTGGAGGCGGCGTGGGAGACGGAGGCGGCGACTCCTCGAGCACGTCGGGCGGGAGCCACTCCTCTTCCTCGACCTCCTCCTCGCGGGTCACAGGCGCCACCAGCACCCGGGTGGCGGGCTCCTCGGGCGCCGGAGGCGGGGGCTCGGGCGCCGGAGGCGAGGGCTCGGTGGGCGCCGCCGGGGCCCGTGCCGCCTGGTCGCGGGCCTCGAGGCTGGCCGCCGCCGCTCTGAGGATGCCCCGGATGCGGGCATGGGGGTCCTCACGCACGGGCTGGGGCTCGGGCTCGGGCTCGGGAGGCGTCTCCTCCCAGTCCCCCGCGTAGGACACCCCCTCCCGCAGACGCGACCGCCGTTCGGCCTGATCGGTCCCGCTCAGGACCGCGCCCGTCCGTCGGGTCGCCGGGCGCTTGGTCGCCGCCTTCTCGACCGGCTGCTCCTTGGCCCGCGCCTTGGCGGTGGACGCCTTGGCAACCCTCTTCGGCGGGGCCGCTGTCTTCTTGCCCGGCGCGGCCGCCCCCTTCTCGGCCGGCACGGCCTTCTTGGCCGGCACGGCCTTCTTGCCCGGCACGGTCTTCTCGACCCCGGTCGCCTTCTTGGCCGGGACCGCCTTCTTGGCCGCGGCCTTCTTGGACGTGGACCTCTTCGCCGGCGTCGCCCCGCCGGCGGTGCTCGTGCGCCGCGCTCTTCCGTCTTCTGCCATGGTCTCCTCCGAGCGGGCGGTGGCCCGCACGATCCTCGGCGCGCTCCCCCACGCGCGCCGTCATCCGTGCAGGAGCCAGCATATGACCCGCTTGGCGCCGGCGGCCCCGCACCGGCCGCCCGGTGGCCTCAGTGCCGTGGGCGCGGGAGAATGGGACGCCGAGAGGAGGCAAGGTCATCACCGTCACCCCGAACACCCCTGTGGAACTGGTCGAGAAGGTGTACGCCGAGCTGGTCGACCGCATCAGCGCGGGCCGGCGGCTCCTCGACCGCCCCCTCACCCTCGCCGAGAAGGTGCTGGTGAGCCACCTGGCCGACACGCCGGCCGAGGCCCCCGTGCGGGCACGGTCCTACGTCGAGCTGCTGCCCGACCGCGTGGCGATGCAGGACGCCACCGCCCAGATGGCGCTCCTGCAGTTCATGACGGCCGGGCTGGGCAAGGTCCAGGTGCCGACCACCGTGCACTGCGACCACCTCATCCTGGCCCGGGAGGGCGCCCGGGCCGACCTGACCGCGGCCGAGGAGGCCAACCGGGAGGTCTACGACTTCCTGTGCACCGCCTCCACCCGCTACGGGATCGGGTTCTGGGAGCCGGGCGCCGGGATCATCCACCAGGTCGTGCTCGAGCGCTACGCCTTCCCGGGCGGGATGATGATCGGCACCGACAGCCACACGCCCAACGCCGGTGGCTTGGGCATGGTCGCCATCGGCGTGGGCGGGGCGGACGCGGTCGACGTCATGACCGGAGGGACGTTCGGGCTGCGCTGGCCCCGCCTCATCGGCGTCCACCTCACCGGCTCCCTCTCGGGGTGGACGGCGCCCAAGGACGTCATCCTCAAGGTGGCCGACCGCCTCACCGTGCGGGGCGGCACCGGGGCCATCGTCGAGTACTTCGGGCCGGGCACGGCGGCGATCAGCGCCACGGGCAAGGCCACCATCTGCAACATGGGCGCCGAGGTCGGCGCCACGACCTCGATCTTCCCGTACGACGGGCGGTCCCGGGCCTACCTGGAGGCCACCGACCGGGGCCGGCTGGCCGAGATCGCCGACGCCGTGGCCGCCCACCTCCGGGACGACGACGAGGTGCTGGCCGACCCCGGCTCCTTCTTCGACGAGCTGATCGAGATCGACCTGTCCGCGCTGGAGCCCCACGTCGTCGGCCCGCACACGCCCGACCTGGCCCGTCCGGTGTCGGCCGTGGGTTCCGAGGCCAAGGCCGAGGGATGGCCGGTGCGGCTCTCCCAGGCCCTGGTCGGCTCGTGCACGAACTCGTCCTACGAGGACATCAGCCGGGCAGCCAGCGTCGCCCGCCAGGCCAGCGCCCGCGGCCTGCGCACCAGCACGCCGCTCCTGGTCACCCCGGGCTCGGAGGCGGTGCGGGCCACGGTGGAGCGCGACGGTCTCCTGGCCGACCTGGAGGCGGTCGGCGCCACCGTGCTGGCCAACGCCTGCGGGCCCTGCATCGGCCAGTGGGCCCGGTCCGACGTGGCCCCGGGCGAGGAGAACTCGATTATCACCTCGTTCAACCGCAACTTCCCCAAGCGCAACGACGGCAACGCCCAGACCCTGGCCTTCATCGCCTCGCCCGAGACGACGGTGGCCTACGCCCTGGCCGGCACCCTCGACTTCAACCCCCTCACCGACCTGGTCGGCGGCGCGCCGCTGGAGGTGCCCCACGGCTCGGAGCTGCCGCCCGGCGGGTTCGCCGCCACCGATGCCGGGTTCGTCACCCCGCCGGAGGACGGCTCGGGGATCGAGGTCGTGATCGACCGCAACAGCTCCCGGCTCCAGCGGCTGGAGCCGTTTCCTCCCACCATCGACGACGTGCTGCCCGAGCTGCGGGTGCTGCTGAAGGCCCGGGGGAAGTGCACGACCGACCACATCTCGGCGGCCGGGAAGTGGCTCCGCTTCCGGGGGCACCTGGAGAACATCAGCGCCAACCTGTTCCTCTCGGCCACCAACGCCTTCACCGGCGAGTCCGGCACCGGCTGGTGCGAGGTCCACCAGACCGGCGAGCCGTTCCCCGACGTGGCCCGCCACTACAAGGAGGCCGGCCTGGCCTGGGTCGCCATCGGCGACGAGAACTACGGCGAGGGCTCGTCGCGGGAGCACGCGGCCATGGAGCCCCGGTTCATGGGGGGGAAGGCGGTGATCGTGCGCTCGTTCGCCCGCATCCACGAGACCAACCTGAAGAAGCAGGGGGTCCTGCCCCTCGTCTTCTCCGACCCCGCCACCTACGACGACATCGGCGAGCGGGACCGCATCTCGATCCTCGGGTTGTCGGCCCTGGCCCCCGACAGGCCGGTCACCTGCCGCATCCACCGGCCCGACGGCTCGACCCTCGACTTCACCTGCACCCACACTCTGTCCGACGAGCACATCGCCTGGTTCCGGGCGGGCAGCGCCCTGAACCTGATCCGGGAGCGGTTCGGGGGCTGACCGACCCCCAACCGCTACACTGGCTGTCGACATGGCACGGAACAACGACCGCGATCGCGGAAAGAAGCGCACCCCGATCCGCGACACGAACCGTCGCGGCAAGCCGAAGGTCTGCGTGTTCTGCCGCGACCACGTCACCTGGGTCGACTACAAGGACGTCAACGTCCTGCGCCGGTTCATCAGCGACCGGGCCAAGATCAAGGCCCGCCGCACCACCGGCACCTGCACCCAGCACCAGCGTGAGGTGGCGGTCGCCATCAAGACGGCGCGCGAGCTCGCCCTCCTCCCGTACACCCAGCGCACGGTGAGCGACAAGGCCGGGCGCGACGGCCGTGGCGGGCGGGGCGGTCCCCGTGGTCCCCGCCCGGACGCGGCACGTGACGTCGACGCCGACGGCGCCGGTGCGACCGACGACGTCGACGGCGAGGCCGGTGCCGCCGCCGTCGACGCCCTGGGCGACGACGCCGTTCCCGCCTACAGCGAGTAGCGCAGGCGGCTGAGCGGGGGCGCGCCGCTCCGGCTCCCCGATCCCTGCCTGGTCGTCCTCGTCGGCCCGTCGGGCAGCGGCAAGTCGACCTGGGCCGAGGAGCAGTTCCCACCTGGCCGCATCGTCTCCGCCGACCGGCTGCGGGCCCTGGTCGGTGAGGGCGAGCACGACCAGCGGGCCGGCACCGACGCCTTCGCCGTCCTCGACCTGGTGCTCGAGCGCCGGCTCCGCCGCCGGCTGCTCACCGTGGTCGACAGCCTCGGCCTCGAGCGCGACCGGCGCCGGGCCTACGTCGACGTGGCCCGCCGCCACGGCGTCCCCGTGGTCGCCGTGGCCTTCGACGTGCCCGACGCCGAGTGCCGGGCCCGGAACGCCCGCCGCCCCCGTCCGGTCCCGGCCAAGGTGCTGTCCGGCCAGCTCCGGCGCTGGCCCGCCGTGCGCCACGAGCTCCTCGACGACGGCTTCGCTGCCGTCCACGCCCCCGGGCCCGTCCGCGTCGTCCATCCCGAGCTGGTGGCCGCCCCGGCCGCCGCCGCCCGCCAACAGGAGGAACCCGTGCCCCTGTCGTTCGGACTCCAGATCGCCACCTTCGAGTGGCCCGAGATCGGCCCGCGGCTGGCGTCCGTCGCCCGGGCCGCCGAGGCCGCCGGCTTCACCAGCCTGTGGGTCATGGACCACTTCGTCCAGATCCCCCAGGTGGGCCGGCACTGGGACAACATGCTCGACAGCTGGACCACCCTAGCGTTCCTCGCCGGCCACACCGAGCGGGCCACCCTGGGCACGCTCGTGACCGGGATCACCTACCGCAACGTGGCCCACCTGGCCAAGATCGCCGCCACCCTCGACGTCGTCTCCGGCGGGCGGGCGGTGTGCGGCATCGGCGCCGGGTGGTTCGAGCGGGAGCACAAGGCCTACGGCTGGGACTTCCCGCCCGTGAAGCGCCGCTTCGACCTGCTGGAGGACGCCCTCCGCCTCTTCCCCCTCATGTGGGGGCCCGGCGCGCCGCCGTTCGAGGGGAGGGGCGTCAAGGTGGCCGAGGCGCTCTGCTACCCCCGCCCGGTCCAGGAGCGCATCCCGATCCTGGTCGGCGGGTCGGGCGAACGCCGGACCCTACGGCTGGTGGCCCAGCACGCCGACGCCTGCAACCTGTTCGGCGACGCGGCCACCGTCCGGCACAAGGTGGACGTCCTGCACCGCCACTGCGCCGAGGTCGGGCGGGATCCGGGCCAGGTGAGCGTCACCCATCTCTCGTCCGCCCTCGTGACCGACGACCCGTCCGAGCCCGTGACCGGCTCGGCCGTGGCCGGGACGGTCGCGGACCACGTCGGCCGCTACCGGGGCCTGGCCGAGGCCGGCGTGCACACGGCCATGGTTCGGCTGGCTTCGCTCGACGAGCAGGCCATCGAGCGCTTCGCCCCGGTCATCGCCGCCTTCGCGTGAGCCCGAACAGCCCGACGGCCGCGACGGCCGCGACTGCTGGCACCACCAGCGCCGCCGTCGGGACGGACGAGTCGTCCTCGGCGGCACCCGCGGTCACGTGCCGGTCGAGGAAGGCGAGCGTCGGCGCCCAGGCGTCGTCCCGGAAGTCGAGAGCGTGGCGGTTCCCGGGGAGCACGTCGAGGCGGTGGTCGACCCCGGCGGCCTTCAACCGCTCGGCCATGGTCTCCGACTGGGACAGCGGGACGAGCTCCTGGGTGCTGTTGACGAGGTAGAGGGGCGCGTCGCTGGGGTCGACGTGGGTCACGGGAGAGGCCTGGGCCAGCCTGTCCGAGCAGGTGGCCACCGTGCAGCCGAACAGCCCGTTGGCCCACTGGTCTCCGCGGGACCGGGCCAGGGCGGTGAAGTCGGTCGGTGGCGACCACGCCGCCCCCACGAGGATCCGAGCGTCCTTGTCGAGGGGACCGCTCCCGAGGGTGGCGAGCATGGCGGTGAGGTGGCCGCCGGCCGACTCTCCCACGGCGGCGATCCTGGCCGGGTCGATGCCGTACTCGTCGGCGTTGGCCCGGGCCCAGCGGACGGCGGCCTGCACGTCGTCGATCTCGGCTGGGAACGGCGAGGGCTCGTCGAGCCGGTAGTTGACGGAGAAGGCGACCCAGCCCCGCTCGGCCAGCCGGGTCGCCTCGGGGGCCCACGACGCCTTGTCGCCCACCCGCCAGCCGCCGCCGTGGATCATGACCACCGCCGGCCGCCGGGCCCCGGTCCGAGGGACGTAGGCGTCGAGCAGCAGGGACTTGCCGTTGGCCACCCCGTACTGGACGTCGCGGCGCACGTCGACCTGGACGGCCGCGCCCGCGCCGACCGGTGCGGTGGCCGCCAGCAGCAGCGCGAGGACGATGGCCCGTCTCAGAAGTCCGCGTTCCTCGGGGTGCGGGGGAAGGGGATCACGTCGCGCACATTGGCCATCCCGGTGATGTACGCCATGGTGCGCTCGAAGCCGAGGCCGAAGCCGGCGTGGGGGACGGTGCCGTAGCGGCGCAGATCCCGGTACCACCAGTACGCCTCCTTGTCGAGGCCGAGCTCGTCGATGCGGGCGTCGAGCACGTCGAGGCGCTCCTCCCGCTGGCTGCCGCCGATGATCTCGCCGATGCCGGGGGCGAGCACGTCCATGGCGGCCACCGTCCGTCCGTCGTCGTTGACCCGCATGTAGAAGGCCTTGATCTCCTTGGGGTAGTTCATGACGACCACGGGCCGGCCCACGAGGGTCTCGGTCAGCCACCGCTCGTGCTCGGACTGCAGATCCATCCCCCATCCCACGGGGAACTCGAACCGCACCCCATCCGCCACCGCCTTGGTCAGCTGGGCCACGGCGTCGTTGTAGTCCATGCGCTCGAACGTCGACTCGATCAGGCGCTCGAGCCGGCCGATGCAGCCGGGGTCGATGCGGTCGGCGAAGAACTTCATGTCGTCGGCCCGCTCGTCCAGCACGGCCCGGAACACGTACTGGAGGAGGGCCTCGGCCAGGTCGGCGTCGTCGGAGAGGTCGGCGAAGGCGATCTCGGGCTCGATCATCCAGAACTCGGCCAGGTGCCGGGCCGTGTTCGAGTTCTCGGCCCGGAACGTGGGCCCGAACGTGTACACCCGCTCCAGGGCCAGGCAGTACGCCTCAACGTTGAGCTGGCCCGAGACGGTGAGGTGGGTCTCACGGCCGAAGAAGTCGGAGCCGAAGTCCACCTGCCCGTCGCTCCGGGGCGGGTTGGCCAGGTCGAGGGTGGAGACCCGGAACATGGCCCCCGCGCCTTCGGCGTCGTTGGCCGTGATGATCGGCGTGTGCACCCAGTAGAAGCTGCGCTCGGAGAAGAAGCGGTGGACGGCCATGGACAGGCAGTGGCGCAGCCGGGTGATGGCGCCGAAGGTGTTGGTGCGGGGTCGGAGGTGGG
The DNA here is from genome assembly GCA_036260295.1 of Acidimicrobiales bacterium. GTDB lineage: Bacteria > Actinomycetota > Acidimicrobiia > Acidimicrobiales > AC-14 > CADCTB01. The sequence continues at coordinate 13,932 of DATAAD010000027.1, forward strand.
CGAACTCGCGCAGGTACTCGAACGAGTGCTGCTTGGGGGCGACCGGGTACGTCTCGGGGTCGTCGACCCAGCCCACCACCTCGATGGCGTCGGCCTGGACCTCCACCGCCTGGCCCTTGCCCTTCGACTCCACCAGCGTGCCGGTCACGACGACCGAGCAGCCGGTCGTGAGCTGGAGGACCTCGTCCTCGAAGTTGGGAAGGCCGGCCCGGGCGACGACCTGGACGGCGTCGAAGCACGACCCGTCGTGGACGGTCAGGAACGACAGGCCCCCGCCCGCCTTGGAGTCCCTCCGGGTGCGGACCCATCCCTTGACGACGACCGCCGATCCCAGTGGGATTCGTCCGGCGAGCGCGTCGGACACCAGCGTCTGGGGCGGGGAGCCGGCCACCGGACCAGTCTGTACGATGCGGGCCGGTGACCGACGCCAGCGTCGACAGGCGCTTCGACCGGGCCACGGCGCTCGACCGCCTGGCCACCGAGACGTTCGACGTCCTCGTGGTCGGCGCGGGCGTGACCGGGGCAGGGGTGGCCCTCGACGCCGCGTCCCGCGGCCTCCACACCGCCCTGGTCGAGCAGCGCGACTTCGCCTACGGCACGTCGTCCAAGTCCTCGAAGATGGTCCACGGCGGCATCCGCTACCTCCAGCAGGGCGACGTGAAGCTGGTCTGGCAGGCCCTCCGCGAGCGGCGGAACCTCCTCAAGAACGCCCCCCACCTGGTCCGGCCCCTCGGGTTCATGATCCCGATCTTCACCAAGGGGGGGCTCATCCCCCGGTTCCTGGCCGGGCTGTTCCGCATCGTGCTGTTCGGCTACGACCTGGTCGGCGGGGCGGCCATCGTCGGCCGTCACAAGCGGCTGACGGCCGACGAGGCGCTGGCCTACATGCCGACCCTCAAGCGGGACCGGCTGCACAGCGCCCTCCTGTACTACGACGCCCGCACCGACGACGCCCGCCTCACCCTGGGCATCGTCCGCACCGCCGTCGACCACGGGGCGGTCGCCGCCAACTACGCCAAGGTGACCGAGTTCCTCAAGAACGAGCGGGGCAAGGCCGTCGGGGCGAGGGTGGACGTGGGCGGCCGGACGATCGGCGTGTCCGCCCGGTGCGTGGTCAACGCCGCCGGGGTGTGGTTCGACGAGACGGCCGCCGCCGACGTCGGCCCCGGGCAGGAGACCATGCGCCCGGCCCGGGGCGTCCACATGACCGTCCCGCAGTCGCTCCTCCAGAACCGCGACGTGGCCGTGATCCTGGCCGCGTCCGGGGGGCCGGGGAGCGTGTTCGCCGTGCCCTGGGGCGACTTCGTCTACGTGGGGACGACCGACACCGACTTCGCCGGTCCCCTCGACGACCTGCACGTCTTCGCCACCGACGTCGACATCCTCCTCGAGCACATCAACCCGTCGCTCACCCAGCCGTTGTCCTCCGACGCCGTCCTCGGCAGCTGGGCCGGCCTGCGCCCGCTGCTCCGGGGCGCCTCGGACGCCAAGACCGCCGACCTCTCCCGCCGCCACCGGATCACCCGCTCGCCCAGCGACGTGGTCGGGATCGCCGGGGGCAAGCTCACCACCTACCGGCGCATGGCCCAGGACACGGTCGACGAGGTGCTCAAGGTGCTCGGGAAGTCGGCGAGGTGCCGCACCAGGTCGCTGGCCCTGCACGGGTCCCCCGGGCAGGAGAGGGTGGACGACGAGCACCTGCGCCACCGGTACGGGGCCGATGCCGCTGCCGTGGAGGCGCTGGTCGCCGACGACCCCTCGCTCGGCGAGCCGCTCGTCCCCGGCCAGCCGTACCTGCGGGCCGAGGCGCTGTACGCCGCCCGGTCCGAGATGGTCGTCGAGCTGGACGACGTGTTCTCCCGCCGGACCCGTGCCCGCCTGTTCGCCCGGGACGCCACTGCCGACGTGGCCGAGGACGTCGCCGCCCTCGTGGCCGGCCCCCTGGGATGGTCGCCCGAGGAGCAGGCCGGCCAGGTCGAGCGCTACCGGGCGTCGGTGGCGGCCGAGCGCGAGGCCGTCCACTCCCCCGCGCCCGACTACGGCACCCGCAGGGTGTCGGAGGGGTGGGCGCCCTCGGTGAGGGTCCCGAGGTCGCTCTCCTCCTAGTCGGTGTCCCGCTTGGCCCGCCGGGCGACGATCTCGGTGGCGACGGCCCGCAGCTTCCGGTTCTGGTTCTGTGACGCCCGTACGAGGATCTGGAACGCCTCGTCGGCGTCGCACCCCTGGGCGGCCATGAGGATGCCCTTGGCCTGCTCGATGACGGCACGCGACTCCATGGCCTGCTGGAGCTGCTGGGCCAGCTCGTACGCCTCGGCGTAGGCGGTGGCGTTGGCCGCGGCCAGGCCGAGCTGGTCGGCGAATAGGCACGCCACCTCGCGAGCGTTCTCGTCGAAGCCGGTGTCGGTCGTCGAGTACAGGTTCAGGGCCCCCAGCACGGTGTGATCGTCGGCCAGCGGCACCGAGAGGCAGGCCCGGACACCGGCCTCGGAGGCGGCGTCGGCGAAGGCCGGCCAACGGGTGTCGGTGGCGACGTCCACGCACTCGACGCCACGCTGGCTGATGGCGGCGAGGCACGGCCCGTAGCCGAAGCGGTACTGGGTCTCGTCGAGAGCGAGCGCGGTCTTGCCCGTGAAGACCGGGGTCCTCGGCTCCCCCCGACGCAGGAGGGTGATGCTGGCCAGGTCGCACCCGGGCACCGTCTCCGTCGCCATGAGGGTGATCTTGGTGAGCATTCCGTTCAGGTCGTCCTCGCCGGCGAGGAACCTCCGGAGTGCTTCGCGGCCGTTCTCCAGGCCGGCGAGCGGGGAATCTGACATGGGCTCTCCCGAAATGGGAGTCGGTCGCAGATCCCTGGGCCTGAACGAAAAACGGCCAACTCGCAGGCTCATGCTACTCCAGGAAGGGCGCTACCGCGACGGCCCACACTTCGGGCTCGGCCAGCACGTGGCCGGCCGGACCACTCCTCGTCGCCAGGTGGCGACCCCGGCGGCGAGGTAGGAGCGGGCCGGCGACCGGCACCGTCGCCACCCCTACCCCACCACCGGATCATGGCCGGAAGCGCCGGCACGGGCGGCCCGCGAGCTGTTCGTTCAACCGTCGCGGCCCGGCCATCCTACGGGTGCACGAGCCGCCGTGCACCGAGCCCTTCGCCCCTCTCCCCGATCGTCCGACTGGGCCTCATGCGTCCGACGATGCCACGCCCGCGGCGGACGGCGCGCCATGGCCCTGAGCCATCCGTTTCTCGACGGTCTCGCCACAGCCGAGCCAGAGTGGTCCGGCCATCCGCCCACCATGATCCCCGGCGCCGGCTACTCCCCTCGGACGCGCCGCCATCACCGCCAGGCCTGTCGGCTGGTGCGGCCGGCCAGAAGGCCAAGGCGGGAGCGGCGGGCCGACCGGAGGCCCTGGCGGGCGGGCGTTGCTCAGGACGGGCGTGGATGCAAGGCCTGGGCGAGGTCGGTCAGGAGATCGTCGACGTCCTCGATGCCGACCGACAGGCGGACGAGGCCGGGGTCGGCGGCGAGCGGGGTGCCGGCCAGGGAGGCGTGGCTCATGCGGGCCGGGTAGCCGACGAGCGACTCGACGCCGCCCAGGGACTCGCCCAGGGTGAACAGCCTGGTCCGGGCGAGGAGGGCGGAAGCCGCCTCCTCACCGCCGGCGAGCACGCACGAGACCATGCCGCCGAAGCGGCCCCCCATCTGGCGGGCGGCCAGCTCGTGGCCGGGATGGTCGGCCAGCCCCGGATAGCGGACGTCCTTCACCGCCGGATGGCCGCCGAGGAACTCGGCCACGGCCAGGGCGTTGTCGCAGTGGCGGTCCATGCGAAGGGAGAGGGTCTTGACCCCGCGCAGGACGAGGAAGCAGTCGAACGGCCCGGGCACGGAGCCGGCCGCGTTGCGGACCAGCGTGAGGGCGCCGGCCAGGTCCTCGTCGTCGGTGGCCAGGAAGCCCCCGATGACGTCGGAGTGGCCGCTCAGGTACTTGCTGGTGGAGTGGACGACCACGTGGGCACCAAGCTCCAGGGGTCGCTGGAGCCACGGGGTGGCGAACGTGTTGTCCACGGCGCACCAGGCTCCCCGCTCGCGGGCCAGGGCGGCCAAGGCCGCGATGTCGACGATGCCCAGGCCCGGATTGGTGGGCGACTCGACCCACACCAGACGAGTGCGGTTCGTCCAGGCCGACTGCACCGCACCGAGGTCGCCCAGGTCGACGGGGGTGAAGTCGGCCCGGTGGACCCGGGTCAGCAGGCGGTGGGTGCCGCCGTAGCCGTCGGCGTTGACCAGGATGTGGTCGCCCGGCGACAGCTGGCGCAGCACGGCGTCGACCGCGGCCATCCCGCTGGAGAACGCCAGCCCGTGCGCCGCCCCTTCCAAGGAGGCCAGGCACGTCTCCAGGGCGGTGCGGGTGGGATTGGCCGTGCGGGCGTACTCGTAGCCCTTGTGGACGCCCAAGGCCTCCTGGGCGTAGGTCGACGTCTGGTAGACGGGCGTGGTCACCGCCCCCGTGGTGGGGTCGGGCTCTTGCCCGGCGTGGATGGCCCGGGTCGAGAAGCCGGTCAGCTCTGCTGGAGCTCGGCGATCCGCCGGTCGATCCGGTCGCGCTCGGCGAGGAGCGCCTCGCGCTCGTCCTCCTCGGACTCGATCACGGCGATGATCTGCTCGACCGCGTCCCGCACCGACTGGGCCTCCTCGGGACGGAGGGGGCCGCCCCGGCGGTCGACCATGGGCACGTCGGCGTCCCACGGGACGATGGCGGCCAGGGGCACTTCGTACTCGGCCGACAGGGTCTTGAACAGCTCCACGTCGGCCTCACCCTTGGCCTTGTTGCCCACGCCGTAGATGCGGGGGATGCCGAGCTCACGGGCCAGGGGAACGGTGCGCCCGGCGGTCATCACCGACTTGTGGGTCGGCTCCATGACCATGAGGAGCACGTCGGCATAGGCCAGGGTGCCGCCCGAGCGGCTCAGGTGCTCCAGGCCGGCCTCCATGTCGACGAGGGTGATGTCGGCCTCCTCGTCGATGGCCGCCCCCAGGAGGCTGCGGACCATGTAGTGGTCGGCGCAGCTGCACCCGGCGCCGGCCTGGTCGACCCGCATGGCGTGGAGCAGGGTGACACCCGAGGGGGTGGGCAGGCCGTACTCGGCCAGGAGGTCGCCTGGGGAGAGGCTGCCGTCGCCCAGCCCGACGACGAGCTTGCGGGGGACGAGCGGGGCCTCGTTGGCCGTCTTCTCGTCGAGCCCCAGGCTCATGGCCAGGTTGGGGTTGGAGTCGGTGTCGACGGCCAGGACCTTCTTGCCGCGGGCGACGTAGGCCTGGCACAGCAGTCCCGACAACGAGGTCTTGCCCACTCCGCCCTTGCCGACGACGCCGATCTTCATGCGA
>DATAAD010000028.1:0-24420 GCA_036260295.1 Acidimicrobiales bacterium
CGGCTTCACCCGCCCTGGAGGCGGTCCCGGCGCAGGCGCCGGCCGTCCCGGTGGTCCCGGCGGCGGCCCCGGTCGTCCCGGTGGTGGTCCGGGCGGTCCCCCGGGCCGTGGCGGTCCCGGTCAGGGCCGGCGCCCACCGCAGCGCCGCCGTCGCCGTCGCCGCAGCTTCGAGGAGCTGGAGCCGACCCAGGCCACCAGCTACACCCGCTCGGACGCACCCGTCCCCGAGGGGGAGGTCGTCATCGAGCGGGGGTCGAGCGCCCAGGACCTGGGCCCCAAGCTGAACCGCACGGCGGCCGACGTCGTCCGCTTCCTGCTCCAGCAGGGCGAGATGGTCACTGCCACCCAGTCGCTGACCGACGACATGATCGAGCTGTTCGCCGCCGAGGTGGGCGCCGACGTGCTGCTGGTCGACCCCGGCCAGGAGGAGGAGGTCAAGCTCATCGACCTCCTGAGCGACGAGGACGACGACGAGGCCGACCTCCGCCCCCGTCCCCCGGTGATCACCGTCATGGGCCACGTCGACCACGGCAAGACGCTGCTCCTCGACCGCATCCGTGAGACCAACGTGGTCGCCGACGAGGCCGGCGGCATCACCCAGCACATTGGCGCCTACCAGGTCAACAAGGACGGTCGCCTCATCACGTTCATCGACACCCCGGGCCACGAGGCGTTCACCGCCATGCGAGCGCGGGGCGCCGAGGCCACCGACATCGCCGTGCTGGTGGTGGCGGCCGACGACGGCGTCATGCCCCAGACCGTCGAGGCCCTCAACCACGCCAACGCGGCCGAGGTGCCGATCGTGGTGGCCATCAACAAGGTCGACCGTGAGGAGGCCGACCCCAACCGCATCCGCCAGCAGCTGTCCGAGCACGGGCTCGTGCCCGAGGAGTGGGGCGGCGACACCATCATGGTCGAGGTCTCCGCCCTGCAGAACCTGGGCATCGACGACCTCCTCGAGCAGCTGCTCCTGGTGGCCGAGCTCGAGGAGCTGGTCGCCAACCCGGAGGGCAGGGCCCGGGGCGTGGTCCTGGAGGCCAAGCTCGACGTGGGCCGGGGGCCGGTGGCCACGGTGCTGGTCGAGCGGGGCACGCTGCGGGTGGGCGACCCCGTGGTGGCCGGCGCGGCCTGGGGCCGGGTGCGCGCCCTCATCGACGACAAGGGCGACAACGTCAAGGAGGCCCTGCCGTCCATGCCGGTGCAGGTCCTCGGCCTGTCCGAGGTGCCGACCGCCGGCGACGAGCTCCGCGTCGCCCCCGACGACAAGACGGCCAAGATCGTGGCCGAGGCCCGCAGCCAGCGCTACCGCCAGCGCGACCTTCGCCAGCTCCCCGCCATCCACGTGGGTGGTGGCGCCCGCCTCGAGGACCTGTTCGAGCAGATCCAGCGGGGCGAGCAGGCCACTCTCAACCTCATCCTCAAGGCCGACGTGAACGGGTCGCTCGAGGCCCTCACCGAGAGCCTGAAGAAGCTCGAGCGCGACGAGGTCAAGCTCGCCTTCGTCCACCGGGCCGTGGGTGGGATCACCGAGAACGACGTGCAGCTGGCGTCGGCGTCGACCGCGACGATCATCGGCTTCAACGTGCGCCCGGACCGGAAGGCCCGCGAGCTGGCCGAGGCCAGCGACGTCGACATCCGGACCTACCAGATCATCTACCAGGTCCTCGAGGACGTGGAGAAGGCCATGGTCGGCCTCCTCAAGCCCGAGTTCGAGGAAGTGGTCACCGGCGAGGCCGAGGTCCGGGAGGTCTTCCGGGTGCCCCGGGTCGGGGCCGTGGCCGGGTGCTACGTCCGCAACGGGGTCATCACCCGAGGGTCCAAGGTCCGCTTCCTCCGGGAGGGGGTCATCATCTGGACCGGCACCATCACCTCGCTCAAGCGGTTCAAGGACGACGTGCGCGAGGTCGCCGCGGGCTACGAGTGCGGCATCGGCCTCTCGGACTTCCAGGACCTCAAGCCGGGCGACGTGATCGAGACGTACGAGGAGCGGGAAGTCCCTCGTACCTAGCCGGCGGACCGGCGTGCACGTAGCCGTCGTGCAGCTCGAGCTGCACATCCCCACCAGCCGATCGCTCAAGGAGAAGCGGGCCGCATTGCGTCCGATCGTCGAGGGCATCCGCCACCGGTTCCAGCTGTCGGTGGCCGAGGTCGGCTACCAGGACAAGTGGCAGCGGGCCCTGGTCGGCATGGCCGTGGTCTCCGACTCCTACGCCCACGCGGCCGAGGTGGTCGACGCCGTCGAGCGCTGGGTGTGGAGCAAGCCCGAGGTCGAGGTGTGCGGGTTCAGCACCGAGTGGGTCGGCGGGTCGTGAGCCCCCGCAAACCAAGCCGGATGGACCGGGTGAACCATGTCGTCCAGGAGGTGCTGGGCGACGAGCTGGAGCTGATCGACGACCCGGCCCTGGAGCTGGTGACCATCACGGGAGTGCGGGTCGAGCCGGGCCTGAGCCATGCCGTGGTCTGGTTCTCGTCCCTGTCCAGGGGCGACCCCGACGGAGTGGCCGTGGCCCTCGGCGAGCACCGCACCCGGCTGCAGCGGGCCATCGCCCGCCAGCTCCGCCTCCGGAAGACGCCGTCCCTCGCCTTTGTTCCCGACCCCGCTATAGCTTCCGGGTCTAGAGTGGAGGAACTACTACGAGACCTCCACAGGAACGAGGACGGCTCATGAGCGCACTCGACGAAGCCGCGGCCGCCATCGCCTCAGCTCCATCCCTCGCCCTCGCCTGCCACCACACCCCCGACGGCGACGCCCTGGGATCCATGCTCGCCCTGCACATGCTGGCCCTGGCCGCCGGCAAGCAGTCGGTGGCGTCGTGGCCGGAGCCCTTCGACGTGGCCCCCCACTACAGCTTCCTCCCCGGGCTGGAGCTGGCCGCCAAGCCGGCCGACTACCCGACCCACCCCGACGTCATGGTCACGTTCGACTGCGGGTCCGTCGAGCGCCTGGCCGAGCTGGGCCAGGCGGCCCGCAACGCCCGCCAGCTGATCGTCGTCGACCACCACCGCACCAACGACGGCTTCGGCACCATCAACCTCGTCGACCCCGACGCCGCGGCCTCGGCCGTGGTCGTGCGCCGCCTGCTCGACAAGCTGGGCTGGAGGCTCACCCGCCAGGCGGCCGAATGCCTCTACACCGGCCTGATCTGCGACACCGGGCGCTTCCAGTACGACAACACCACGCCCGAGGTCTTCACCCTGGCCCGGGAGCTGTCGACCTTCGACCTGCCCATCGGCTCCATGAACCGCCAGCTGTTCGAGGAGCACCGCCTGGCCTACCTGCGCCTGGCCGGCACCGCCCTCCAGCGGGCGGTGTACGACGGCGACCGCCGGTTCGTCGCCACCTGGGTCACGGCCGCCGACCTGGCCGAGTTCGGCGTGGGCCTCGACGAGACCGAGGGCCTCATCGACCTGGTGCGGCGCACGGTGGAGGCCGACGTCTCCTGCGTCCTCAAGGAGACGCCCGAGGGCACCAAGGTGTCGCTGCGGGCGGTCAACGAGTTCGACGTGGGCCGCGTCGCCAGCGCCTTCGGGGGCGGGGGCCATCGGGCGTCGTCCGGCTTCGTCGACCCCCGGCCCATCCCCGAGCTGCTGGCCGCCATCCGCGACGCCCTGCCTCGGGTGGTGGGCGACTGACGGTGCCCCTGGGCGCCTCTCCGCCGACCAGCGGCCTCGCCGTCGTCGACAAGCCGGCGGGGTGCACATCCCACGACGTGGTCGGGCGCTGCCGGCGCATCTTCGGCCAGCGCCGGGTGGGTCACGGCGGCACGCTCGACCCCGACGCCACCGGCGTCCTGCTGGTCGGGCTGGGCAAGGCCACCCGACTCCTCCGGTTCCTGGCCCCGCTGCCCAAGTCGTACGTGGCCGAGGTCGTGCTGGGCACCGAGACGACGACGCTGGACGACGGGGGCGAGGTGGTGGCGACCCACGACATGTCCCGCGTGGGCCTGGACGACGTCCGGGAGGCGGCGGCCGGGTTCGTGGGCGACATCCTTCAGGTCCCGCCCATGGTCTCTGCGGTGTCGGTCGGGGGGCGGCGCCTGCACGAGCTGGCCCGGGCCGGGGTCGAGGTCGAGCGGGAGGCCCGGCCGGTGACCGTGCACCGCTTCGAGGTGGGGCCCGGGCCGGAGCCGGGGGTGTACCGGATCGAGGTGGACTGCTCGTCGGGGACCTACGTCCGATCGCTGGCCGCCGACCTGGGCGCCTCGTTGGGGGGCGGGGCCCACCTGCGCCGGCTGCGGCGCACCGCCGTGGGGCCGTTCACGGTCGAGCGGGCCGTCGCCCTGGACGAGGTCGGCCCGGGTGACGTGCTGCCGCCCGCGGCCATGGTGGCGCACCTGCCGCTGGTGTCGGCCGACCCCGACGCGGTGCGGGTCGGCAAGGTGCTCGAGGCCGACTGGCCGGGCGAGGGGCCGTGGGCGGTGCGGGACGGCGCCGAGCTGCTGGCCGTCTACGAGCGCTACCGCGACGGCCTGGTCAAACCTGCGGTGGTGCTCCCTCAGTAGCCTGCGCGGCGTGGACCTGGTGACCGACCCCGCGGCGTTCGTGGCGCCGGCCGCCGGCGCCGCGGTCACCATCGGGGCCTACGACGGGGTGCACCGGGGCCACCGCTCGGTCATCGCCCAGCTGCGGCGGCTGGCGGCCGAGGGCGGGCTGGCGAGCGTCGTGCTCACCTTCGACCGCCATCCGGCGTCGGTCGTCCGCCCGGAGTCGGCGCCCCGCCTGCTGACCGACCTGGAGCAGAAGCTGGAGCTGCTGGCCTCCACGGGCGTCGACGCCACCGTGGTGCTGACCTTCGACCACGCCCGGTCGCAGGAGGAGCCCGAGGACTTCGTGCGCTCGGTCCTGGTCGACTGCTTGCGGGCCAGGGTCGTCGTCGTGGGGGAGGACTTCCACTTCGGCCGGCAGCGGCGGGGAAACGTCCAGCTGCTGCGGGAGATGGGGTCGTCCCTGGGGTTCGAGGTGGTCCACGTGCCCCTGCTGCACGGGATCTCGTCGACCGCGGTGCGCCGGCTGGTGGAGGCGGGCGAGGTGGAAGGCGCGGCCGAGCTGCTGGGGCGGTACCACGAGGTGCGCGGCGTGGTCGAGCGGGGTGACCAACGGGGGCGGGAGCTGGGGTACCCCACGGCGAACGTCGGCGTCCCGGCCGACATCCTGATTCCCGCCCCCGGCATCTACGCCGGGTGGTACGGCGGCGACCGGGCCGCCGCCATCTCGGTCGGGCGCCGGCCGACGTTCCACGACGGGAGCTCGCCACTGGTGCTCGAGGCCTACCTGCTCGATTTCGACGGCGACCTGTACGGGCAGGCGGCCCGGGTGTCGTTCGTGCGCCGCCTACGCGACCAGGAGCGCTACGACTCGACGCAGGCCCTCGTGGCCCAGATGGGGCGCGACGTCGATGCGACGCGCTCGGCGCTGGGGGACCTGGTGGGGTTCGGCGGCGGCCGGGAGAGCGGGGCGGATCATGAGGGGGTGAAGCCCAGGACCTGGCCGTAGAAGTCGAGCTCGGCCTCGACGACGCGGCGGATGGTGTCGGCCTTCCGGAAGCCGTGGGCTTCGCCCTCGAAGGTGAGGTACTCGTAGCGGATCCCGGCCTTGCGCAGGGCGTCGACGAGCACTTCGGCCTGGGCCGGCGGGACGACCTTGTCGTCCAGGCCCTGGAAGATGATGAGCGGGGCGGAGAGGCGGTCGGCCAGGTGGATGGGGGAGCGCTGCCGGTAGACCTCCGCGGCCTCGGGCCAGGGGCCGACCAGGCGGTCGAGGTAGCGGGACTCGAACTTGTGAGTGTCGGTCCGCAGGGCGGCCAGGTCGGCGACGCCGTAGAGGCTGGCCCCGGCGGCGAAGACGCCTCTCGTGAGGGCGAGAAGGGTCGTCAGGCCGCTGGCGCTGCTGCCCCGGACGACCATGCGCCGCCCGTCGACCTCGCCGGCGCCGGCCAGGTACCGGGCGGCGGCCACGCAGTCGTCCACGTCGGCCACGCCCCACTGGCCGTCCAGCTGGCGGCGGTAGGCCCGCCCGTACCCGCTGCTGCCCCGGTAGTCCACGTCCACCACGGCGATGCCGCGGGTGGTCCAGAACTGGGTCCGCAGCTCGAGGGCGGTGGACGCCTGTGAGGTGGGGCCGCCGTGGCTGGTCACGACGAGGGGCGGGAGCTCGCCGGGCGGTCCTTGGCACTCGGGGTTGTGCGGCGGGTAGAAGAGGGCGTGGGCCGTCGCCCCGCCCGTCGTCGGGAAGTCGATGCGTCTCGGCGTCGAGAGCCAGCCCGGGTCGGGGGCGTTCGGCCGGCTGCTGCGCACGATCTCGACGTCGGCCGTGCCCGGGTCGATGACGACGACCGCCGGCGCCCGGGTGGGGGAGGCGGCGATGGCGGCCACCTTGTCCCCGAAGGCCCGGACCGAGGAGAACGACGTGTACGGGAGGTCGAGCGGCTCCTCCCCGAGGACGCCGAGACGGCCGGTCCAGGTGGCGACGACCCGTCCGCCGGGGAGGAAGTCGTACGTCGACTGGCCGAAGACCCAGTCCGGGACGGCGAACTCGGCCTCCATGGGCTGCAGCGGCTCCCCCTCGCGGTACAGGTTCCACCAGCCGGTGCGGTCGGAGATCCAGTGCAGGGCGCCGTCCGGCGACCACCGGGGCTGGGTGATCGACTCGTCGGGGCCGCCGGCGACGCGCTCGCCGTCGACCTCGAGCACGGTGCCGTCCCAGGGCATGTCGGGGTGGTCCCAGGCCAGCCAGGCCAGGCGGCCGTCGGGGCCGAAGCGGGGGGCGGCGTAGAAGTCGTGGCCTGCGGCGACCACCTCGAGGCCGGGCACGGCCACGATGTCGTTGACCACCCCGTCGTCGAGATGGCGTTCCCGCACGCACGCGATGGAGGTGCCGTCGGGGCTGACGTCGCCGTCGGCGTAGCGGGCGCCGTCGTCGGGGGTGATCGGCCGGTCGAGGCGCCAGACCCGCTGGTCGGCGTAGTTGGAGAAGTAGACGGTGTCCCCGGACACGCAGTAGGCACCGCCGCCGTACTCGTGGACGGTCGTGCGGGCCGAGAAGGGGGCGGGGAGGACGTCGACCGGCTCGCGGCCGGGCTCCCACCGGACGACGACCACCCGACCGGCTTCGGCCGGCCGGCCCTCGGTCCAGAACAGGGCGCCGCCCGAGGCGTGGAGGCCGTTCAGGGAGACCGCTTTCTCCACGAGGGAGGCAGCGGTGATCGGGGACGGCCAGGAGCCGTAGGGGCTAGACAGACGCAGGTGTCGTCTCCCCGGCCCGGGTGACGTCGACGGGCTGCTGGGTGGTCTCCGGGTGGACCTTGGGCACCTCGACCTGGAGGGTGACGGTGCCGTGGTCCTCCTCCCAGCGCACGACGTTGGTCACCGCCGCGTAGACGACCAGCCGGCCGAAGAACAGAAGCCAGGCCAGGGTGGCGAACACCACGCCGAGGGTGCCGTACAGCGCCGAGGCCGAGGCGACCGCCCCGGGGACGTAGAAGGCGCCGATCGCCTTGAGGATCTCGAAGCCGAGGGCGCCGAGGACGGCGCCGGGGACGAGCGCCTTCCAGCCCACGTCCCGGGTGCCGAGGACCTTGAACGTCCACAGCCACAGGGCGAAGTTGACCGACAACCCGGCCAGGGTGGTGAGGGGTGCGAGGAACGTGGGCAGCCAGTGGATGACCGTCGAGGTGGCGAACGAGGTGAGGAAGAGGAGCGTGGCCCCGCCGAGCCAGAGGAGCCCACTCAGCTTGTCCCGCCAACCCCTGCCCTTGACCTGCCACGACGCGTTGATGGCGTATTGGAAGGCGGCCACCAGGCCCAGGCCCGACCAGAGAAGTCCGATGACGCCGATGATCGACGCGGCCCGCCGGCTGTCCCGCGCCGTGTCGATGGCGCCGGTGATCGCCGTGGCCGCGTCGCCCTCCAGACCGAGCTCGGCGACCACGTCTTCGGCCAGGTTCGGGGTGTCGGCCGCGACGAAGCCGAGCACGGCGATGGCGAACAGCAGCAGCGGGAACAGGGAGAGGAAGGCGGAGAGCGTGACTGCCGACGCCAGGTAGTTGCCGTTGAGCTCGCTGTAGCGCTTCTGGACGGCGAGAACCGTCCCGAACCACCTCCAGCGCTCGCCCAGCTGATCGAGCTTTTCTTTCACGATCCGCTCATACCCCTCGCCGGCTCCGCCCTACGCTCTGGCCCCGTGGACGAGATCGACCCCCGAGCGGTGCCGGTCCACATCGGGGTCGTCATGGACGGCAACGGGCGGTGGGCCCAGAAGCGGGGGCTGGCCCGGACCGACGGGCACGCGGCCGGGGAGGAGGCCCTGTTCGACACCGTCGAGGGGGCGCTCGAGCTGGGGGTCAAGTGGCTGACCGTGTACGCCTTCTCCACCGAGAACTGGAAGCGCCCGCCCGACGAGGTGCGGTACCTCATGCGCTTCAACGAGGGGATGCTGCTGCGCCGCCGTGACGAGCTCAACGAGCGGGACGTGCGGATCCGCTTCCTGGGGCGGCGCGACTGGCGGGTGCCCAGGCGGTTGATCCGGCGCATGGACGAGGCCCTGGAGCTGACTCGCTCGAATCGCACCATGACCCTGACGATCGCCTTCAACTACGGGGGGCGGGCCGAGATCGTGGACGCCGTGCGGTCGTTGGTGGCGTCGGGGGCGTCGGCCCGGTCGGTGGACGAGCGGGCCATCCGGGCCCACCTGTACCACTCGGACATGCCCGACCCGGACCTCGTGGTGCGCACGTCGGGGGAGTACCGGATCTCGAACTTCCTCCTGTGGGAGCTGGCCTACAGCGAGCTGGTGTTCACCGAGGTCCTGTGGCCGGACTTCCGTCGCGAGCACCTGTTCGAGGCCGTCCGTGAGTTCCAGCGTCGAGACCGCCGCTTCGGCGGCCTCGACGCTTGATGCTCGCCTGTCGGCGTCCCGCCGAACGCAGAGACCGCCGCTTCGGGCGCCTGGAAGCATAAGCTTGTAATTCGCCGTGGGCCTGTACCGAGACCAGGGGATCGTGCTGCGCACGTGGCGCCTCGGGGAGGCCGACCGCATCGTCAACCTCCTGACCGAGCGCCACGGCAAGGTGCGCGCCGTGGTCAAGGGGGTGCGCAAGACCAAGAGCCGGTTCGGGGCCCGGCTCGAGCCCATGGTCCACGTGTCCTTGTTGTTCTACGAGGGGCGGGAGCTCGACATCGTCACCCAGGCCGAGGTCGTGGAGCTGTTCCGGCCCGTGCGGGAGGACCTGGGGCGGCTGGCCAAGGCGTCCTCGCTGCTGGAGGCGGTCGACCAGCTGGCCCAGGAGCGGCATTCGAACCCGCGGCTGTTCGTCATGCTGCTGGGGGCGTTGCGGGCCCTGTCGGCCCACGACTCTCCTGTGCTGGTGCCGGCGTTCTTCCTCAAGCTGCTGTCGTCGGAAGGCTTCCACCCCTTGCTGGACGAGTGCGCGGCGTGCGGGGACCGGTACGGGCTGGTGGCCTTCGACCTGGCCGCCGGGGGCGTCCTGTGTGGTGGGTGTGGGGGCCGGGACATGTCGTTGTCCGCCCCCGGCCTCGACCTTGTCCGCCGCATCCTGGGCGGTGACCTGACGGGCGCCCTCAACGCGTCCTCCGGATCTGCCGTCACCGAGGTCGAGCGCCTGGCGACGCGGGCCATGGAGCACCACCTCGAGCGCCGCCTCCGGTCCCTGCCGATCGCCGGCGTCCTCACCGAGTGAGCAGAATCGTGCCGTTTCGGCATGATCCTGCTCACTGTCGCACCCTCTCGTCATACTGCGGCTCATGGACGAGGCGATCGTCACGTTGGCGGCCCGGCAGCACGGCTGCTTCTCCCGGGGCCAGGCCCTTGCGGTAGGGATGACCGACTCTGTCATCCGCCGTCGCATCGGTTCGGGTCGCTGGGTGTCGGTGGCGGTCGGCGTGTACCGGCTGGCGGCCGTGCCGGTGACGTGGAGGCAGCGGGCGCTGGCCGCCTGCCTGGTCGCCGGCCCCGGGGCGGTGGTGTCGCACCGGTCGGCGGCCGTGCTCTGGGCCATCTCGGGCTTCCGGCCCGGACGGGTCGAGATCACCGTGCCTCCGGGGCGGAGCAACCGCAACGCCCTCGCTGGGGTGCACCGGTCGACGGTGAAGGGTGTGCGGCGCGACGGGGTGCCGGTGACGACCGTGGCCCGCACGGTGGGCGACCTGGCCGGGGTGGTGGGTGGCGATGTGCTCGAGGAGGCGGTCGACGACGTGCTGTGCCGGCGGCTGGTGTCGCTGGACGATCTGCAGCGCCAGCGGAGCCGGGTGTTGCGGACGGTGGTGGAGGCCTGGAACGGCGACGCCCTGCCGGCCGGGGTGGCGGAGATGCGGGTGGTGCGGGCGCTGCTGGGCGCAGGACTGCCGCAGCCCGTGCGGCAGCACGAGGTGCGGGTGGGGGGCGAGTTCGTCGCCCGGGTCGACCTCGCCTATCCCGACCACCGGCTCGCGCTCGAGCTCGACGGGTTCCGGTGGCACGCGGGGCGGAGGCCGTTCCGGAGCGACCGGTTGCGGCGGAACCGGATCGAGGCTGCGGGGTGGCGGCTGCTGGAGGCCGCGCCCGAGGACATCGGCGAGCTGGCAACCGACGCGGCGGCCATTCTCAGGCGGGTGGCGTGACCTCGGCCACTACGCTCGAATCCGTGCCCGACCTCACCGAGACCGTCGTCAACCTGGCCAAGCGCCGGGGGTTCGTGTTCCCGTCGAGCGAGATCTACGGCGGGTTCCGGTCGACGTGGGACTACGGGCCTCTGGGCGTGCTGCTCAAGCGCAACGTCATGGAGGCCTGGTGGCGGGCCATGGTCCAGGAGCGCGACGACATCGTCGGGCTGGACGCGGCGATCCTCATGGCGCCCAAGGTGTGGGAGGCGTCCGGGCACCTGGCCACGTTCACCGACCCCCTGGTCGACTGCCGCAAGTGCAAGGAGCGGTGGCGGGAGGACCAGATCGAGGGGGTGTGCCCGAACTGCGGGTCGACCGACCTCACCGAGGCCCGGCCCTTCCATCTCATGTTCAAGACCCACGTGGGCCCGGTGGAGGACGACGGGGCCGTGGCCTACCTGCGACCGGAGACGGCCCAGGGCATCTTCGTCAACTTCGCCAACGTGCTGACCACCAGTCGCAAGAAGCCGCCGTTCGGGATCGCCCAGCAGGGCAAGTCGTTCCGCAACGAGATCACGCCCGGGAACTTCATCTTCCGCACCCGTGAGTTCGAGCAGATGGAGATGGAGTTCTTCGTGCCCCCCGACGAGGGCAAGCAGTGGTTCGAGTACTGGTGCGAGGAGCGGCTGCGCTGGTACGTCGACCTCGGCATCCCCGAGGAGAAGCTGCGCCTGCGCCACCACGACCCCGAGGAGCTGTCGCACTACTCGGCGGGGACGGCCGACGTGGAGTTCGAGTACCCGTGGGGCTGGGGCGAGCTGGAGGGCATCGCCAACCGCACCGACTACGACCTCACCCAGCACGCCAAGTTCTCGGGCGAGCGGCTGGAGTACTTCGACCAGGGGACTGGGGAGCGGTACGTCCCCCACGTGATCGAGCCTGCGGCGGGCGTGGGTCGCTCGATGATGGCCTTCCTGCTCGCCGCCTACGCCGAGGACGAGGTGGGCGGGGAGAAGCGCACGGTCCTCAGGCTGCACAAGCGGCTGGCCCCCTACAAGCTGGCCGTGCTGCCCCTGTCCAAGAAGGAGACGCTCACGCCCACGGCCCGGGAGGTGCTCAAGCTCCTCCAGCCCCACTTCATGTGCGACTACGACGAGACCCAGTCGATCGGCCGCCGGTACCGGCGCCAGGACGAGGCGGGCACGCCCTACTGCGTGACCGTCGACTTCGACACCCTCGAGGACCGGGCGGTGACCATCCGCGACCGCGACAGCCTGGAGCAGGAGCGGGTGCCGATCGAGGGCCTGGTCGAGGCGCTGCGGGGACGCCTGGAGAGCTAACGCGGCGCCACGCGGTGGGGCCTCCCGTGTCACCCGGGAGGGGCGCGGGAGGTCCAACTACGCTGAGGGGTCGTTCCGCCGCGTCCAGGAGATCGAGTGACCTACGCCTACGCCTTTGACCACCCGCACGGGAAGCCGCCCATGAGCCTGAAGGACCTGCTCGGCGGCAAGGGAGCGAACCTGGCGGAGATGACGTCGGTACTGGAGCTGCCCGTACCGCCCGGGTTCACCATCACCACCGACGCCTGCCGGGCCTACATGGACGCCGGGTGGCCCGAGGGACTGGCCGACGAGGTCATGGAGCAGGTCAAGAAGCTGGAGTCGTCCATGGGCAAGGGCCTGGGCGACGCCGGCGACCCCCTGCTGGTCAGCGTGCGGTCGGGGGCCAAGTTCTCCATGCCCGGGATGATGGACACCGTCCTCAACCTGGGCCTGAACGACGAGTCGGTCCGGGGCCTGGCCAAGCAGACCGACGACGAGCGCTTCGCCTACGACAGCTACCGGCGGTTCGTGTCCATGTACGGCCGCATCGTGCTCGGGCTCCCGGCCGAGCCCTTCGACGCCCACTTCGACAAGGCCAAGGAGCGCTCGGGCGCCCCGTCCGACGCCACCATCCCGGCCGACGCCCTGGCCGACCTGGTCGAGGACTACAAGGCCCTGGTCGAGCATCACACGGGCAAGCCCTTCCCACAGGCCCCGGCCGACCAGCTGCGGGGAGCGATCGAGGCCGTGTTCAAGTCGTGGGGCGGGGCCCGGGCCGTGGCCTACCGGGTGCGGGAGCGCATCCCGCACGACCTCGGTACCGCGGTGAACGTCCAGGCCATGGTGTTCGGCAACAGAGACGACAACAGCGGCACGGGCGTGGGCTTCACCCGCGACCCGGCCACGGGCAAGGCCGGCGCCTACGGCGACTTCCTGGTCAACGCCCAGGGCGAGGACGTGGTGGCCGGCATCCGCAACACCCTGAAGCTGGAGGAGATGCAGCGGCTGTTCCCGCCGATCTACGACGAGCTGCTGGCCATCTTCGACCGGCTCGAGCGCCACTACCGCGACATGTGCGACACCGAGTTCACCATCGAGCAGGGCAAGCTGTGGATGCTGCAGACCCGGGTGGGCAAGCGCACCGGCGGGGCGGCCCTGCGCATGGCGGTCGACATGACGACCGACGAGCGCATCAACCTCACCCACGAGGAGGCGGTCCAGCGGGTGACGGGCGAGCACCTCGAGCAGGTGCTGCACCCCCAGGTGGGCGGGGGCGACGTGCAGGTGATCGCCACCGGCCTGGCCGCCTCCCCCGGCGCCGGGGTGGGCAAGGCCTACTTCACGGCCGACGCCGCGGCCGACGCCGCCGAGCGGGGCGAGGCGGTGATCCTGGTCCGCAGCGAGACGTCGCCCGAGGACGTGCACGGCATGGTCGTGGCCAAGGGCATCCTCACGGCAAGGGGCGGGCTGGTCAGCCACGCCGCCGTGGTGGCCCGGGGCTGGGGCAAGCCCGCCGTGGTCGGCGCCGACGGCGTTCACATAAGAGGCAGCAGCTTCGAGGCCGGCGGGGTCACGGTGAACGAGGGCGACCTGATCTCGGTGGACGGCTCCACCGGGCGGGTCATGCTCGGCGCGGTCGAGGTCACGGTTTCGGAGCCCCCGCCCGAGTTCGAGACCATCCTGGCCTGGGCCGACGAGATTCGGGCCGGGAAGATGGCGGTCAGGGCCAATGCCGACACCGGTGCCGACGCGGCCAACGCCCGCCGGTTCGGGGCCGAGGGCATCGGCCTGTGCCGCACCGAGCACATGTTCCTGGCCGAGGACCGGCTGCCCATCGTCCGGCGCATGATCCTGGCCGGCACCGAGGAGGAGGAGTCGGCCGCCCTCGAGGAGCTGCGGGTGGCCCAGAAGGCCGACTTCTACGAGGTGCTGGAGGCCATGGACGGGCTCCCGGTCACCATCCGCCTGTTAGACCCCCCGCTCCACGAGTTCCTGCCCCGCACCGAGGACCTGCTGGTCAAGCAGGCCAAGGCCGGAAGCCTGAGCCACGAGGAGCGCCGGCTGCTCAAGGCGGCCGAGTCGTGGCACGAGTTCAACCCCATGCTCGGGGTGCGGGGCGTCCGCCTGGGCGTCATCAAGCCCGGCCTGTACGCCATGCAGGTGCGGGCCCTCATGGAGGCGGCGGCCGACCGGGTGGCGGCGGGCGGGAAGCCGGTGGTCGAGATCATGATCCCGCTCACCGTGGGGCGGGAGGAGCTGGCCCTGGCCCGGGGGTGGGCCGAAGAGGCGGTGTCCGGCGTGTCCTCGGGCGTCGACGTCACCATCGGGACCATGATCGAGACGCCCCGGGCCGCGCTGCGGGCCGACGAGATCGCCGAGGAGGCCGACTTCTTCTCCTTCGGAACCAACGACCTGACCCAGATGACGTTCGGGTTCAGCCGGGACGACGTCGAGGCCCGGCTCATGCCCGTTTACCTGGAGCAGGGGCTGCTCAAGCGCAACCCGTTCGAGACCATCGACGCCGCCGGCGTGGGCGAGCTGGTAAAACTGGCTGCGCAGCGGGGACGCCAGGCCAAGGCCGGGCTCAAGCTGGGGGTGTGCGGGGAGCACGGGGGCGACCCCGAGTCCATCGACCTGTTCCACCAGGCCGGGCTCGACTACGTGTCGTGCTCGCCGTTCCGGGTGCCCATCGCCCGCCTCGCCGCCGCCCAAGCCGTCCTGGCCGCCCGGTCCTGAGCGAACCGGTGGCCGGTTTGGTCGTCCCGGCGTCCGTTTCCGCCACCGGTTCGGGGACGGGGTAGGTGTTCGACCTCGCCGAGGCCGCGGTCGAGGGGGCGCTGGCCGCGGGGGCGACGTACGCCGACGCCCGGGCCATGGTGACGTCGACCGAGGGGCTGTCGGCGAGGAACGGCGTGCTCGAGGGGCTGTCGCAGAACGAGTCGGCCGGCGTGGGCGTGCGGGCCCTGATCGGGTCGTCGTGGGGGTTCTTCGCCACGCCCGATCCGTCGGTGGCCGCGGCCCGGGCCGCGGGCGAGCAGGCGGCGGCCGTCGCCCGGGCCTCGGGACTGGTGGCCGGGCCCCCCATGCAGCTGGCCGACGTGGGCGCGGCCCAGGACCACTGGGACTCGGGGTGGGACGAGCACCCGTTCGAGGTCTCCCTGTCCGAGCGGGGCGACCTGCTGGTGAACGTCACCGGGACCATGAAGGCGGTCGACGGGGTGGGCGTGGCGTCGGCCTACATGCACGCCTGGGACACCCGGAAGTGGTTCGTCTCCTCCCAGGGGCACCGCATCTCCCAGCATCTGGTCGAGTGCGGGGCGTCCATGGAGGCCACCGCGGTCGGCGAGACGGAGACCCAGCGCCGGAGCTACGGCGGGATCGGGGGCATCTGGGGCACCCGGGGCTACGAGATGATCCGGGGCGCCGACCTGGCCGGCAACGCCCAGCGGGTGGGGGAGGAGGCCGTCCAGCTCCTCGGCGCGCCCGAGTGCCCGTCGGGCACGACCGACCTCATCCTCGGCCGGGAGCAGCTGGCCCTCCAGATCCACGAGTCGGTGGGCCACGCCATCGAGCTCGACCGCATCCTCGGGTGGGAGGCGGCGTTCGCAGGGACGTCGTTCCTCGAGCTGGGCCAGCTCGGGACGATGCGGTACGGGTCCGAGCTGATGAACATCACCGCCGACGCCACCCTGCCCGGCGCCCTCGGCAGCTTCGGCTACGACGACGAGGGCACGCCGGCCCAGCGGGTCGACATCGTCAAGGACGGGGTGTGGGTGGGCGTGCTGTCGGGCCGGGACTCGGCGCACGCGGCCGGGCTGCCACCGGGCGGCATGGTCCGGGGCGAGGGATGGAACCGCCTCCCGATGGTCCGGATGACGAACGTCGGCCTGCTGCCGGGGGAGTCGTCGCTGGAGGAGATCATCGCCGCCACCGACGACGGCATCTACATGGAGACCAACCGATCGTGGTCGATCGACGACAAGCGGCTGAACTTCCAGTTCGGCTGCGAGGTCGGCTACGAGGTGAAGAACGGGACGCTCGGCCGGATGCTGCGCAACCCCACCTACACGGGCATCACCCCCCGGTTCTGGGCGTCGCTCGACATGCTGGGCGGGCCGGACGAGTGGGTGTTCTGGGGGACGCCCAACTGCGGCAAGGGCCAGCCCCAGCAGTACGGCCACACCGGCCATCCCGCGGTGCCCGGCCGGTTCCGAGGGGTGCGGGTGGGGGTGCGGGGCCGGTGACAGCGGGCACGCTTTCCGGTCTCCTGAGTACCGTGGCGGTACTCCAGCGCCCGGAAAGCGGGAGCGCCGGCGGGTGAGGGACATCGTCGAGATCTGCGACCGGCTGGTCGAGCTGGTCGGTGCCCGGGCGGAGGCCGAGGCCAGCTCGAGCGCGGGGCGGTCGGCCCTCACCCGGTTTGCCAACTCGTTCATCCACCAGAACGTGGCCGGCGACCACCTCGGTGCCCGGCTGCGGGTATCGGTGGGCGGGCGGGTGGCGTCGGTCGGCACCGACCGGCCCGACGACGCCGGCCTCGAGCGGCTGGTCGAGCGGGCCCTGGCCGCGGCCGAGATGCGGGCCGTCGACCCCGAGTGGCCGGGCCTGGCCCCGCCGGCGCCGGCGCCCCGGACGCACTCCTACGACGAGCACACCCACTACGCCGACCCGGCCCAGCGGGCCCAGGTGGTCCGGCGGTTCGTCGACGCCGGCCCCGAGCTGCGGGGAGCCGGGTTCTGCGACTCGAACGGCTCGCTCTCGGCCTACGCCAACTCCCTCGGCCAGCGGCTCACCGGCCGGACCAGCTCGGCGACCATCGAGGCCATCCACCGCACGGCTGCCTCGGACGGCCGGGGCTGGCAGAGCTCGAGCCGCCTGTCCGACATCGACGGGGACGCCGCGGGGCGCACCGCGGCCGAGAAGGCCCGGCGGGGGGACGACCTGGTCGACGTCGAGCCGGGTCGCTACGAGGTGGTGCTGGAGCCCTCCTGCCTGGCCAACATGCTCGAGTTCCTGCGGGACGGGTTCAACGCCCGGACGTTCGAGGAGGGCCGGTCGTTCGTGGAGCTGGGCCAGGCCCAGCTCGACCGCGCGGTCACCATCTGGGACGACGCCACCGACCCCCGGGCCATCAGCCGGGGGTTCGACGGGGAGGGCACCCCGAAGCGGCGGGTCGACCTGGTCGACAAGGGGGTGCCCACCGCCCTCTGCCACGACCGGCGGACGGCGGCCAAGGCGGGCACGGAGAGCACCGGCCACGGGCTGGGCGGCGGCCACTCGGGCGGGATCGCCACCAACCTGTTCATGGCGCCGGGCGAGCGGCGGCCCGAGGAGCTGGTCGCATCGGTCGAGCGGGGCCTGCTGGTGACCGAGTTCTGGTACACCCGCATCCTCGACCCCAAGACCCAGGTGGTCACCGGGCTCACCAGGAACGGGACGTTCCTCATCGAGGGGGGCCAGGTCGTGGGCGGCGTGCCCAACCTGCGCTTCACCCAGTCCTACGTCGACGCCCTGCGCGCCGGGAACGTGCTGGGCGTGGGCAACGACGCCCGCCTGTTCGACGGCACGTACCACGTCCCCACCATCCGCCTGGCGTCCTGGAACTTCACCGGAGGGGCGAAGGGGTAGGCGGTGTTGCCCGCGGCGGATGAGGGGTAGGCCCACAGCGCGCGTGGGTAGACGGCGGGAATGGTGAGGACGGTCCTCGTCACCGGGGCCAACTCGGGGCTGGGGCTGGCCACGTCGCTCCACCTGGCCGAGCTCGGCTTCCACGTCGTCGGCACGGCCCGGTCGGAGGAGAAGCTGGAGATCCTCGAGAAGGAGGGCATCGAGGGCGCGGTGCTCGACGTCACCGACCGGGCCGGGTGCGAGGCCCTGGTGGGCCGGGTCGAGCCCTGGGGCCTGGTCAACAACGCCGGCTACATGAACGTGGGCCGGGTGGTCGACGTCGAGCCCGACCAGGCCCTGCGCCAGCTCGACGCCCTGGTCGTCGCCCCCATGCACCTGGCCGCCCTGGCCCTGCCCGCCATGCGCCGGCGCGGGTCCGGGCGGATCGTCAACGTCTCGTCGTCCATCGCCCACGGCACCGCGGCCATGACCGGCTGGTACCAGGCGGCCAAGCACGCGCTGTCGGCGGTCACCGACGCCTTCCGGCGCGAGGTGGCCGAGGACGGGATCGACGTCGTCCTCGTCGAGCCGGGCGGCCTCGACACCGGCATCTGGGACAAGGCCGAGGACGACCTGCTCCGGCGCCGCGAGAAGGCGGGCGACCCCACGCCGTACGACCGCTCGCTGAAGCTCCTGCGCACGACCCGTCCCTACATGCCCGGGCCGGAGCGGGCGGCCGAGGTCATCGGCAGGGCCTTGACCGCCGGACGTCCCGACGTGCGCTACACGGTGGGGTACGACGCACCGCTCGTGCGGCTGTCCGAACGCCTCCTGCCCGACCGGGCCCACGACCGCCTGGTCCGGGCCGTCCTGGGGAGGTAGCGCCGGCATGGCGGTCAACAAGATGGTCGTCGAAGCCCCGCCCGAGGCCGTCTTCGCCGTGCTGGCCGACCCGGCGACCTACGGGGCGTTCGTGGTGGGCAGCAAGCACGTGCGCCGCTTCGAGCCCAACTACCCCGAGCTGGGCTCGTGCTTCCACCACACCCTGGGCGTGGGCCCGCTCATTTTGAGAGACAAGACGTGCGTCGAGGAGGTCGAGGAGGGAAGGCGGCTGGTGCTGCTCGCCCACATGCGGCCCTTCGCCGTGAACCGGGTGGCCTTCACCTTGCACCCGGTGCCGGAGGGCACCGAGGTGCCGAATACAGAGGTGCCAAATACGGAGGTAGAGGTGGAGGAGTACGCCGTCGAGGGCCCCGTAGCCGCGGTCTGGAACCCCGTCCTCGAGGCGGCCATGGGCCTGCGCAACCAGGAGATGCTGCGGCGGCTGAAGCGCATCGCCGAGCGACGGCTGGCCCGGCGGAGGGAAGTGGCCGGGTTGTGAGCGTGGTCGTCGTCGGCGGGGGGCTGGCCGGGTTGGCGACCGCCTTCGAGCTCACCGAGCGGGGCGTGCCCGTGCTGTTGCTCGAAGCGGGCGACGTGGTCGGGGGGCGCACGGCATCGTGGGTGAAGGACGGGATGCCGGTGGAGTCGGGACTGCACCGCTTCCTCGGCTTCTTCAAGGAGCTGCCCCGCCTCCTCGAGCGCTGCGGCGTGGACCTGGGCCAGATGGTGTGCTGGGAGGACGAGTTCGAGATCCGGGTGCCCGACGGCGGGCCCCAGGGCATCGTGGGCATGTCCCCGCTGCACAAGCCCGTCCGCACGCTCGGCGGGCTGGTGGCCAACAACGACCTGTTCGGCCCGCTGGACAAGCTCGGCCTGGGCCGGTTCTTCACCGCCGGCCTCCGGCAGTACCTGCGCGACCCCGAGGGGCTCGACCGGCAGACGGTGGCCCAGTTCGCCAAGGCCCACGGCGTCAGCGACCGGGCGCTGCACAACCTGCTGATCCCCCTGACCGCGGGGCTGTTCTTCCTCCCCCCCGAGCGGTTCTCGGCGGCGATCTTCTTCGGGCTGCTGGCCCCCGGGGTGCCCCGCCTGCACCAGATGCGCCTGGGGGCCTACATGGGCGGCATGACCGAGGTCATGTGCGAGCCCATCGCCCGCAAGGTCGCCGAGCAGGGCGG
This sequence comes from Acidimicrobiales bacterium, assembly GCA_036260295.1. Classification (GTDB taxonomy): domain Bacteria; phylum Actinomycetota; class Acidimicrobiia; order Acidimicrobiales; family AC-14; genus CADCTB01. The sequence continues at coordinate 19,585 of DATAAD010000028.1, forward strand.
CGAGGTGCGGACCGGGGCCGCGGTGGAAGCGCTGGTGGTGGACGGCGTGCGGGTCACCGGCGTGGTGGTCGGGGGCCAGGCCGTCGAGGCCGAGCACGTGGTGCTGGCCACCTCCATCGAGCCGGCCCAGCGCCTGCTCCGCCCGGCCTTCGGCGACCACCCCTGGTTCACACCATGGCTGTCCATGCCCACCACCCCCTCGGTCACCGTCCAGCTCGAGCTCGACCGGCCGGCCACCGACGTGGACCGCACCATCTTCGGTCCGGGCACCGCCCTGGCCTGCTTCGCCGAGCAGTCGCGCACCACGTTCCGTCACGCGCCCGGGCGGCTGTCGATCATCCTCACCCCGCCCGAGCCGTTCCTCGACATGGCACCCGAGGACATCCTCACCCTGGTCGTCGACGACGCCCGCCGCCTCGGCATCGACATCGAGGGCCACGTCACCGCCTACCGGGTCGTCGCCCACCCCCACGACTTCCACTCCCTCGAGCCCGGGCACCTGGCCCTGCGGCCCGACCAGCGGACGCCGGTCCCGGGCCTCAGCCTGGCCGGCGACTACACCAAGCAGAAGCTGATGTCGAGCATGGAGGGGGCGGTGATCTCGGGGCAGCTGGCCGCCGAGGCCGTCCTCACCGCCTGAGCCCGAGCCGTCGGAAGCGGTCGCCCATCAGCGCGGCCCGGGCCGCATTGGCCCCGGGCGCCCCGTGCACCCCACCTCCCGGGTGGGCCGAGGCCGAGGCCAGGTAGAGCCCGCGCACCGGGGTCTCCGGACGGGCCAGGCCGGGGGCGGGACGGAACACCAGCTGCTGGTGGAGCTGGGCGGTGCCGGCGTTCACCGCTCCCCGGACCAGGCTCTCGTTGGCCTCGGGCAGGGTGCGGGGCGTGAAGACGTGGCGGGCCAGGATTCGGTCCCGGAAGCCGGGGGCGTACCGCTCGACCCGGGCCTCCATGCGGTCGGCGAAGCGCTCGGTCTCGTCGTCGTCCCACGTCCCCTTGAGCCCGTCGTCGCCGGCGTCGCCCTTGGCGTACTGCGGCACATGGGTGTAGCCCCAGGCCGTCTCGGTGCCGGCCGGCGACCGGGAGGGGTCGGCGGTCGTCATCTGGCCCAGGAGGAGGAAGGGGTCGGCCGGGATCTGGCCGGTCGCCAGCTCGGCCGAGTACATGGTCAGGTGGTCCATGCTGTCGGCCAGGTGGACGGTGCCGGCCCGGGCGGGCCCCTCGACCGACCAGGGGATGGGACCGTCCAGGGCCCAGTCGACCTTGACCGTCCCGTGGTCGAACTGGAACCGGCCCATGTCGTCGACGAACCCCGGTGGCAGGTGGGCGGCTCCGACCAGGTCGAGGAACAGCTTGGGGGCGATGACGTCGGCCAGCACCGCCCGGCGGGCGGCGAAGGGGGTGCCGTCCGCGGTCACCACACCCACCGCACGTCGGCCCCGCACCTCGACCCGCGTGACCCTCGCATCGCACTCCACCCGGCCGCCCCGGGCCTCGAGCCGCCGGACCAGCGCCGCCGTCAGCCGCCCGGCCCCGCCCTCGGGCACCGGGAAGCCGACCTGCTGGCCGAGCGACGCCAGCAGCCAGCCGAACAGCCCGCTGCCGGCGGCCTCGGGCGGGAGGTCGGTGTGAAGGGTGTTCCCCGCCAGCAGCAGCCCGCCCCCCTCCCCGGCGAAGGTCTCGTCGGCCAGCCGTCGCACGGGCAGGGTCAGGTGGCGGGCGAAGCGCACGATGCCGGCCGGGCCCCCGAGGCGGGCGGCCAGGCTCACTGCGGGCACCACCGGGGGGAAGGGGGCCAGGAGGGCGGCGACGAGCTGGTCGCCGATGCGCTGCCACAGGCCGTAGAGGTGCCGCCAGGCGTCCCCGTCGCCGGCCGCGTAGGCGTCGAGCGACCGGGCCGTCTCGTCGATGTCGGTGGACAGGACCGCGCACCGGCCGTCGGGCGTGGGGTTGGCCAGGACGGCAGGCGCCCGCCGCCACCGCAGCCCGTGGACCCCGAGGTCGAGGTCGTGCAGCACCGAGGAGGCGGCGGCCAGGGGGTAGAAGGCGCTGAACAGGTCGTGGGTCCAGCCGGGAAGGGTCAGCTCGCCGGAGCGCACCGCACCCCCGGGCTCGGGCTGGGCCTCGAGCACGGTCACGTCCCACCCGGCGTCGGCCAGCACGTTCGCCGCCACCAGGCCGTTGTGGCCGGCACCCACCACCACTGCGTCAGTCATGGAAGTCCCCTTCCCACTACCGTCCCCGGGTAATGGGCATCCTGGCCGAGGACATCGAGCGGGTCCGGGCCGCGACCGACTTCGCCGCCGTCGCCGGGGAGCACATCGCCCTCAGGCGGGTGGGCCGGCGGTACCAGGGGCTGTGCCCGTTCCACGCCGAGAAGACCCCGTCGTTCTCGATCAACGCCGAGGAGGGCCTCTACTACTGCTTCGGCTGTGGCAAGGGGGGCGACGTCATCACCTTCGTGCGCGAGGTCGAGCACCTCGACTTCGCCGAGGCGGTGGAGCGCCTGGCCGCCCGGGCCGGGATCCAGGTCCGCCACGACACCGCGGCCGTCTCCGAGGAGCGCCAGCGGCGGGGCCGCCTGGTGGCCGGGATGTCCCAGGCGGTCGACTGGTACCACGAGCGCCTGCTGAGCGCGGCCGACGCCAGGCCGGCCCGGGCCTACCTGCGGTCGAGGGGGTACGACGGGGAGACCGTGCGGACCTACCGCCTGGGGTGGGCGCCGGAAGGGTGGGACGAGATGACCCGGGCGCTGCGGCTGCCCGAGGACGTGCTGCGCGACACCGGTCTGGCCTTCGTCAACAAGCGGGGCCGCATGCAGGACTTCTTCCGGGGCCGGGTGCTGTTCCCGATCTTCGACGTGCGGGGCGACCCCGTGGCCTTCGGGGGGCGGCGGCTGGAGGGGAGCGGGGACCAGGGCCCGAGCGGCCCTCGGAGCGGGGACCAGGGCCCGAGCGGCCCTCGGAGCGGGGACCAGGGCCCGAAGTACCGCAACTCGCCCGAGACCCTCCTGTACTCGAAGTCCCGGGTGCTGTACGGGCTCAACTGGGCCAAGGCCGCGGTGGTGGAGACGGGCGAGGTCGTCGTCTGCGAGGGCTACACCGACGTGATCGGCCTGGCCCGCGCCGGGATCCCCCGGGGGGTGGCCACGTGCGGGACGGCCCTGTCCGACGACCACGTCCGGGTGCTCAAGAACTTCGCCCGGCGGCTCGTCCTGGCCTACGACGCCGACGCCGCCGGCCAGAACGCAGCCGAGAAGTTCTACGAGTGGGAGCGGCGCTACGAGCTCGACCTGGCGGTGGCCGACCTCCCTGCCGGTACGGATCCGGGGGAACTGGCGGCCCGTGACCCGGCCGCCCTGCAGGTCGCGGTCAAGGGAGCGCGCCCGTTCCTGTCCTTCCGGATCGACCGGCTGCTGGCCCGGTCGGACCTGCGCACGCCGGGCGGCAAGGCCCATGCCGCCGAGGCCGCCCTGGCCCTGATCCGGGAGCACCCCTCGGAGATGACCCGCAACGAGTACGTGGGCCGGTTGGCGACGGTGTTGGACATGCCCGTGCAGGAGCTCCAACGCGCCGTCCATCAGCGCCGCCCGGTGCGGGTGGCCGCGGCACCCGCCGGTCGCCGGCCGGAGGGGCCCGAGGTGGAGGCCCTGCGCCTGGCCGTCCACCGTCCCGAGGAGGTGGCCGACACCCTCCACGAGGCCCTGTTCGCCGACCCCCTGGTGCTGGCCGGCTACCGGGCCCTGTGCGGGGCGACCACCCTGGCCCAGGCGGTGGACGCGGCCGAGCCCGAGGTGGCGTCGCTGCTGCGGCGCCTGGCCGTGGAGGAGCCGGAGGCGGCTTCGGCCGACGTGCTGGCCCGGCTGGCCGAGGAGGCGGCCAAGCGGGCCGTCGCCGAGCTGGAGGCCGCCGCTCGGCACTCGGGCCGGCTGTCGGACGAGGCGTGGCTCAGGCGGGTCAGCGACGACATCGCCTGGCTGAAGCTCGCCATCGCCGAGCTGCGGGAGCCGGCAACGGCCGTCGACGCCACGGGCAGGTTGGTACTCTGGCTCGTCGACCGTTTCGAGGTGGAAGCATGAGCCATAGCAGCAATGCGCTCACGCCACCGGCGGGAGTGTCAGAGGCGGAGTTCAACCGCCTCCTGGCCCAAGGCCGGGCGCGCCGGGCCCTGAGCGTCGACGACGTCATGGCCGTGCTCGAGCACGTCGAGCTCAGCGAGGACCTGATCGACGAGGTCCGCAAGCGGCTGTCCGACGAGGGGATCGAGCTGGACGAGGGCGACGACGTCGAGCTCGAGGCCGTCGACCTGGTGCCGCCGGAGGAGCCTGCTGCCCATCGGCGGCCCGGGTTCGCCGTCCCCGCTCCCGCACCTGCGCCCGCGGGCACGGTCCAGGCCCCGTTCCTGCCCGCCGCGCCCGTGCCGCCGGCGGTGGCCCCACCGGCCCGTCACGCCCGCCGGGAGGTCGAGGCCGACGAGGGGCTGGGCCGGTCCGACGGTGGGCGCGGAGGGTCGTCCGACCCTGTCCGCACGTACCTCAAGGAGATCGGCAAGGTCAACCTCCTGAGCGGGGCCGAGGAGGTCGCCCTGGCCAAGCGCATCGAGGCCGGGCTCCAGGCGGTGGCCCAGATCGCCGAGCTCGAGGACCGCTACGGCCCCGGCGTCCCCATCCCCGAGCGGGAGTGCCGCCAGCTCGAGCGGCTGGTGGCCGACGGGTTCCAGGCCAAGAAGCAGCTGATCGAGGCCAACCTGCGCCTGGTGGTGTCCATCGCCAAGCGGTACATGGGGCGGGGGCTGCTGTTCCTCGACCTCATCCAGGAGGGCAACCTGGGCCTCATCCGG
>DATAAD010000029.1:0-8783 GCA_036260295.1 Acidimicrobiales bacterium
ACGAACACCACGGCCAGGCCCGCGGTCAGCCCCAGGGCGAGCAGGGTGCCGAGCACCGCGGTGGTGGTGCGGGCGCTCACCCCGTGGGCCAGGTAGATGATGACCATGGCGATCAGCGACGAGCCGACCACGGCCACGGCCAGGGCGCTCTCCCCGGCCAGGATGGCCGGGAGGACGAAGCGCACCAGCACGAGCAAGCTCACGCCGAGGCCAACCAGGGCCAGCGCCCCCCGCCAGCGGGCCAGGGCGACCACGGCGCCGGCGAACAGCAGGCCGAGGAGGAGGAGCGGCGTGCGGCGCTGGTAGTCGGAGAAGTAGTAGGCCACGCCGGCCCCGGGATCGTCCGCCCGGCCGAGCACGATCCGGTCGCCCTCACGTAGGGTGGGCTGGTCAGGACCCTCAGTGATATCGAGGACGGTCGTCTGGCCTTCCTCGGGCCCGCTGTCGAGGCGGGCGGTGACCTCCCGGCAGGTGACGGACATCCCCGGGAGGGCCGAGCCGCAGGGCACGACCGGCGCGGCGACCACGGTGGCGTCGACCAGATCCACCGGTGTCCCCAGGTCTTCCCCACCCACGCGGATGGTGGTCGACGGCGGCCACAGCACGACCAAACCGACGATCGTGGCCACCACGAAGGCGGCGACCACCCCGCCCAGCACCCGGCGCAGCGGTGCAGGCAGCTGGAGATCGGACGACGACAGGCGTGCGGGACCGCGGGTCAGGCCGCCATTCTGGCCGCCCCGCGACCCGGCCCTCAGGCCCGGGCCGCTCGGGGGCGCAGCCGACGGTTGAGGATGGCCAGGCGCTGGCCCGACGTCAGCCGGAGCCGTGAGGGCCGCTCGGCCAGGGCCTGGCTGACCACCCGGGCCACGTCGTCGGCCGACACCGGAGTGGCCTGGTGACGCTCAGAACCGGTACCCATGGCTTCTCCTTGCCTTTCGACATACCCAGCGTATCAGTCCGCGAACCACCGCAGCAGGTCCACCAGCACCCGGGCCACCTCCTGGGCCACCAGCAGCTGGGCGTCGAAGGCCTCGGCCGTTCCCAGCCGGCTGTCGGGGTCCACCGACGACCCGGCCAGCACGGCGATGACCTCGTCGCTGGCGTTGGTCACCGGCATGGCCGCCACCACGGCCAGGTCGCGGGCCCGGCGCTGCTGCGCCGGGGTCAAGCCGTAGGTGTCGTCGGACACCTCGGGCCCCCGCACCAGCACGTACTCACCCGACGCCCACGCCTCCCCCACCGCGCCCGTCCCCACCTTCCATCCCCGGCTGGGGCTGGGCCGGCCCTCGAAGGCGGGCAGCAGGAGGTCGCGCTGCTCGTCGAACAGGTACAGGTGGAACGACGCGCCGGCCAGCGGGCCGTTCTCCGGCGCCAACAACCGGCCCAGGACCTCCGAAGCCAGGACGACCCGGGTGGCGGCCACCACCTGGCTCGTCTCCACCTTGTCCACCGCGTCGGACTCGGCCAGCCCGGTGGACACGGCCCGTTCCTCGGCCAGGGTGAGCTTGAACCCGGTGGCCGGGCCCACCTCGGCGTTCAGGAGCCGGGGCAGGACGACGCCGAGCACGACCAGGCCGCTGCCGAACACCAGCAGGCCAACGGCGTAGACGTCGTTCCCGTCCGACTGGAAGAGCGATGCGACGAGGAGGACGGCGCCCAGCAGGACGAGAACGACGCTGCCGGCACGGGTGGCCATGCCGGCATGGTCTCAGGAGGGTGAGACAGCCGCGCCCTCAGGCGAGGGCGCGGCGCCGAAGGGTGACGCTACTTGTGACCGGCGGGACCGAGGCCCTCGCCGATGTTCTGCCCGCTGTCGTCCTTGAGCAGCTTCTCGGCGTCGGCGGCGGCGTCGGCCGACGACGGCCCCGTTCCCTGGACCCGCTTACCCGACGAATCGGTCTCGGTGCGCACGACGGTCTCGTTGCCCTTGCCGTCGAAAACGGAGATCTCGGAGACGCCGGTCTCGGTGGCGAACGGCGCCCGGACGCCTTCACCTTCGCCGGCTCGGTTCTGGGGGTGGTCGGTGTCGCCGGCGACGTTCGGTTGACGGTTTCCTTGCTCGCTCATGCTGCCTACCTACCCCCGCAGAGAGGGTCGTCAACCGCCCAGCGGGTAGCGTGACCGCGGTGGCCGACCAGGCAAAGTTCAGCGAGCTGGCAATGGAGCACATGCCATCGCTGTACACCGCGGCGCTGCGTATGACCCGCAATCCGTCCGACGCCGAGGACCTGGTCCAGGAGACCTATCTCAAGGCGTACCGGGCGTTCGGCAGCTTCACCGAGGGCACCAACCTCAAGGCCTGGCTCTACCGCATCCTGACCAACACCTACATCAACTCCTACCGGGCGAAGAAGCGGCGGCCCGAGGAGTCCGACATCGACGACCTCGAGAACTTCTACCTCTACCGGCGGCTGGGCGGTCTCGAGGGGTCGACGGCCGGGCGCAGCGCCGAGGACGAGGTGCTCGACCACTTCACCGAGACCGAGGTGAAGGAGGCCATCGAGGCCCTGCCCGAGCAGTTCCGCATGGCCGTGCTGCTGGGTGACGTGGAAGGATTTTCGTACAAGGAGATCGCGGAGATCCTCGACGTACCCATCGGAACGGTGATGAGCCGCCTGCATCGCGGAAGAAGGGCGCTCCAGAAGCGGTTGTACGACTTCGGACGTCAGCGTGGACTGGTACCCGAGCGTGAGGGGACACATGGATGAGCACTGCATAGAGGCGGTGGAGCTGCTGTACCACTACCTCGACGGCGAGCTCACCGATGACCGACGGGTCCTCATCCAGCGGCACCTCGACGACTGCCCTCCGTGCTTCGAGGCCTACGACTTCGAGGCCGAGCTGCGGATCGTCGTCCGCCAGAAGTGCCGCGACCGGGTCCCGGACAGCCTCGTGCTGCGGGTGGCCGCCGCCCTCAAAGAAGTCGAGGAAAGCCCGGAATAGCGGCACCCTCGGCCCGGTTGGGCTGAGCATGTCCGAAGGATCTGTCGCCGCCCACCCGATCTCGGGGAACGACCGGCCGTCGAAGGCGTACAAGGCCGGACGCACTTGCCGCGAGCCCGGGTGCGCCACCATCCTGTCCATCTACAACGACGGGACCTACTGCTCGCGGCACGCGCCCATGGTCGTCCCCCGGGTGCGGGGCAAGAAGATCGCGTAGGTCGGCCTTCGCGGCCGGCACAACGGCGACGCCCGGCCTGACGGCCGGCGTCCTTAGTTGTTTCGGCACGGCGAGGCCTTCGGCCGCCGTGCCCGAGCCGGCCGCCTCTCCATTACGCGTAGGGCAAGGCCTGCAGCCGCCGTACCGGTACCCGGACGCCACCTGGGCGGGAAGCCACTTGGGGCTCCCGAGTCACGTCCGGGATGCCCTCGACCCCGGACCTCCTACCCGCCGGATGCCGGGGTGCACCGGCCGGTCGCAGCACACGGGTGTGGGCGATCCGCGGTCGTGTTCGACCCGGATCACCCACGTTCAACCGGTGCTCAGTGGACCCAGACGGTGGAGCCCATGGGCATGAGGTTGTCGGCCCAGATCCAGTCCATCGCCGCCTCGGTCACCCGGACACACCCGTGGGAGGCCGGGTAGGGCGGGACGGAGTGGTAGCCGTGGACGGCGATCCCGTCGTCGTGGAAGTAGCGGGGCCGGTACAGAGCCCCGAGCTCCCCGACGTCGACGCCGTCGACGACCCACGACACCTTGAAGCGGCCCTCGGGCGTATCGGCCATCTCCATCCGGCCGTTCACGTAGTAGGGCTTCTCGGTGCCGGTCGAGACGTTCAGCGTCCAGGCCACCTCGCCGTCACGGACGACGAAGAGCACCTGGCGGGCCTTGTCCACCTCGACGAGGTCGCCGCCGGCCGACGTCGACGGACGGTCGGCGGCGGCCAGGGCGGCGCGGGTGGCGGGGCCGGCCACGCCGTCGGGCGACAGTCCCTCCACCTTCTGGAAGGCGGTGACGGCCTGCTCGGTGGTGTAGCCGTAGCTGCCGTCCACGGCCCCGAGCCAGTAGCCGAGGCTGCGCAGCCGCCGCTGCAGCGCCGTCACCTCGGCTCCGGTGTCGCCCCGGCGCAGCGAGTTCGACGCCACGGTTGTCGACGTGGTGGGCGGCGCCGACGTGGTGGTGGTCGGCCTGATCGTGGTGGTGGTCGTCGGCGCCACGGTGGTGCTGGTCGTGGTCGTCGTGGGGTCGACGGGTTGGGTGACGGGGGGCAGAGGCTCGGCATCGGCGACGGGGTCGTGGTCGGCGAGGTCCAGCACGAGGGCGGCGCCGGCAACGGCCACCGCGAGGGTGGCGAGCGTTGAGATGATCCTCTTCTTCTTCGTCTTCATTTCACTCGGTCTGACGTCGGTTGCGACCCGGATGTTCCGTTGCAGTTCGGTAACGGCGCCGGAGGGGATCCGGCTCGGGGCCCGTCGAACAGCGGGTGTGGCCCTTCCATTCCTGCTGCGCGCCGCCGGCCCCGGCACGGTCGGAGAGGTCGACGAGCTGGTCGCGGCCCGGGCGCCGAAAGGCGACGCCGACGCCTTCGCCGAGATCGTCGGCCACTACGCGCGCCCTCGCCCTCCACCTCCTCGGCGACCGCGACCGCACGGACGACGTGGAGGCAGGAGGCCTCCGTGAAGGACTACCGCTCGCTGCCGACCTCCAGAAGCCGAGGGTTGGGTTCCGGGCCGGGCCGGTACAGTCCGGGGCATGGACCTGTTGCCGATCCTGGCCGCGAAGCCGTGGGCCTACTGGATCTCGCCGATGCTGGCTGCGATCTCGGTGCTCGCCATCCTCGGGGTGATCCTGAGCTACGTGTTCAAAGTGGTGGCCGCCAAGTACCCGAAGACCTGACCCGATTCCATGACCGACCCCATCGCCTGGGACACTGCCGAGCGCGTCGCCATCCGGGTCGCCGGCCGCGAGCCCCTGGCCGATTCGTATCACTACGCCTCCCTCGAGCCGGACTTCCGCGAGTTCACGGCCGAGGCCGAGGCCCTGGTGGAGGCCGAGACCGGGTTGACGTCGCTCGCCGGCCCGGCCCGGGCCCGGGTCACCGACCGGGCCGGGTGGATCCGGGCCAACCTGAAGTCGTTCCAGCGCCTGCTCCGTCCTCTCACCGACCGGCTGGCCGACCGCATGGGCAACACCAAGGTGGCGCCGGTCGGCCGCCAGATCGCCGGCGCCGAGGTCGGTGCCCTGCTGGGCTGGATGTCGACCCGCGTCCTGGGCCAGTACGACATGCTCGTCATCGAGAACGAGAACCCCGACGACCAGGACCTCGTCTATTACGTGGGCCCCAACATCCTGGCCCTCGAGAAGCGCTACGGCTTCCCGCCCCGGGAGTTCCGGCTGTGGATCGCCCTCCACGAGGTCACCCACCGGATGCAGTTCACGGGTGTCCCGTGGCTGCGCCCCTACTTCCTGTCGCTCGTCGACAACACCCTGTCGTCCTTCGACCCCGACCCCAAGCGCATGCTCGACGGCCTCAAGCGGGCGGTGGCCGAGGCCCGCGCCGGGCGCAACCCCCTCGACGAGGGCGGCATCGTCACCGTGCTGGCCACCCCCGAGCAGCAGGCGACCATCCAGCGCATCGGCGGACTGATGAGCGTGCTCGAGGGCCACGGCGACCTGGTCATGGACCGGGCCGCGACCGACCGGGTGCCGAGCGCCGACCGGTTCAGCACCGTGCTCCACGACCGCCGCCAGTCCAAGGGGGCGGCCAAGGCGGTGCGCAAGCTCGTCGGGCTCGAGGCCAAGCTGCGGCAGTACGAGGAGGGCGAGCGCTTCCTCGAGGCCCTGGAGGACGCGGGGGGCGGCGGTATCGACCTCCTCTGGAAGGGCCCGGAGTACCTGCCCGACCTGTCGGAGATCCGCGACCCTCAGCGCTGGCTCTCGCGAGTGGCAGAGGCGCCGGCCGCCACCGCGTGAGCGAGCACGCCGGCCGGGCCTGCCGGCCCTGCCGAGCGCACGCGAGGCTCCTGCCGGAAGGCCTTGTGGGCCGGCGGGCGCAGTGAACGAAAGAGGCACCGGGTGAACCTGCTGGCCCGCTGCACGTTCCCCACGGGGGACGTCACGTGCGCCGTGTCGGGGGGTGCCGACTCCCTGGCCCTGCTCGTCCTGGCCGTCGAAGCCGGGTGCCGCGCCACCGCCGTCCACGTCGACCACGGCCTGCGCCCGGGCTCGGCCGACGAGGCCGACGTCGTCGGCCAGGCGGCGGCCCGCTACGGTGCCGCCTTCCGGGCCGAGAAGGTCGACGTCGCCCCCGGGCCCAACCTGGAGGCCCGGGCCCGGGCCGCCCGCTACGCCGTGCTCCCGCCAGACGTCCTCACCGGCCACACCGCCGACGACCAGGCCGAGACCGTGCTGCTGAACCTGCTGCGGGGCGCGGGCCTCGACGGCCTGGCCGGCATGCGCCCCCAGGGCCACCCGATCCTCGCCCTGCGCCGGGCCGAGACCCACGCCCTGTGCCGGGCCGAGGGCCTCACCCCGATTGCCGACCCGAGCAACGCCGACCCCCTCCACCGGCGCAACCGGGTCCGCCACGAGCTCATTCCCCTGCTCGACGACATCGCCCAGCGCGACGTCATCCCCGTCCTGGCCCGCCAGGCCGCCCTCCTGCGCGACGACGCCGAGGCCCTTGACGACGCCCTCCTCGACCCCACCGACGCCGCCGCCCTGGCCGCCGCCCCTCCCGCCCTGGCCCGGCGGGCGGTTCGCCGGTGGCTCACCACCGACCATCCCCCCGACGCGGCGACGGTGGAACGCGTGCTGGCCGTGGCCCGGGGCGAGGCCAGGGCCACCGATGCGGGCCAGGGGCGACGCGTCGCCCGCACGGCCAAGGTGCTCCGGCTCGAGTGAGCAAGATTGGGCCAAATCGGCACGATCTTGCTCACTCGACGCGGACGGTAACGTCGTCGTCCGTGGCCGAGCTCGACGACCCCAGCCTGGGCGAGATCGTCGTCGGCGAGGAGCAGCTGCAGGAGCGCATCGCCGCCCTCGGGAAGCAGATCACCGCCGACTACGCCGGACGCACGATCCTCCTCGTGGGCGTGCTGAAGGGCGCGTTCGTCTTCATGGCCGACCTGGCCCGGGCCATCGACCTGCCGGTGGAGTTCGACTTCATGGCCGTGTCGTCCTACGGCAGCGCCACCAAGACCAGCGGCGTGGTCCGCATCGTCAAGGACCTCGACATCGACCTCGCCGGCCGCCACGTCCTGCTCGTCGAGGACATCGTCGACAGCGGGCTCACCCTGTCCTACGTCCGCAAGAACCTCAAGGCCCGCAACCCGGCCAGCCTCGAGGTGTGCGCCCTCCTGGTGAGGGAAGGCCGGCAGAAGCGCTCGCCCACCCTGAAGTACGTGGGCTTCACCATCCCCCCTGCGTTCGTGATCGGCTACGGGCTCGACGTCGACGAGCGGTACCGCAACCTGCCGTTCGTCTGTACCTGGGCCGGGTCGGTACCCTGAGTCGGGTGAAGACGCGGTTGCCCAAGGTTTTTCGTAGCGCGCCCTTCTGGGTGGCGGTGGCCCTCGTGGCCGTGCTGGTGGCCGGCGGCGTGTTCCGCAGCGGGGGCGACCGCAAGAAGCTGCGGCTCGACGAGTTCGAGACCGCGGTGGCCGCCGGGCAGGTCAAGGAGGCCACCATCGCCGACCGCGACGCCGCCATCGAGGGCGAGCTGGTCAACGGCGACAAGTACCGCGTCACCTACGTCCGCGACGACGCCGAGAAGGTGGTCGACATCCTCCGCCAGGCCGGCGTGGAGACCAAGGTCGACCACCAGAAGGACCCCATCTGGTGGACGATCCTGCAGACCTTCCTGCCGTTCGTCCTCCTCGTGGGCGCCTTCCTGTTCGTGATGAACACCATGCAGGGCGGGGGCAGCCGGGTCATGCAGTTCGGCAAGGCCCGTCCGAAGCAGGTGAACAAGGACCAGCCCAAGGTCACCTTCGCCGACGTGGCCGGTGCCGACGAGGCCGTCGAGGAGCTCCAGGAGATCAAGGAGTTCCTGGAGGCTCCGACCAAGTTCCTGGCCATGGGGGCCAAGATCCCGAAGGGCGTCCTGCTCTTCGGGCCCCCGGGCACGGGCAAGACGCTCCTCGCCCGAGCGGTGGCCGGCGAGGCCGGCGTCCCCTTCTTCTCCATCTCGGGCTCCGACTTCGTGGAGATGTTCGTCGGCGTGGGCGCCAGCCGGGTGCGCGACCTCTTCGAGCAGGCCAAGAACTCGGCGCCGGCCATCGTCTTCGTAGACGAGATCGACGCCGTGGGCCGCCACCGTGGCGCCGGCCTGGGCGGCGGGCACGACGAGCGGGAGCAGACCCTCAACCAGCTCCTCGTGGAGATGGACGGCTTCGACACCAAGTCGGGCGTCATCCTGATCGCCGCCACCAACCGTCCCGACATCCTCGACCCCGCCCTGCTCCGCCCCGGCCGGTTCGACCGCCAGATCGTCGTCGACCGCCCCGACCTCGAGGGACGCAAGGCCATCCTCAACGTCCACGCCAAGAACAAGCCTCTGGCCAAGGGGGTCGACGTCGACGTGCTGGCCCGCCGCACCCCCGGCTTCACCGGTGCCGACCTGGCCAACCTCATGAACGAGGCCGCCCTGCTCACCGCCCGCCGAGGCTTTGCCGAGATCGGCATGCCCCAGCTGGAGGAGGCCATCGACCGGGTCATCGCCGGGCCCGAGCGCAAGTCCCGCATCATGTCGGAGAACGACAAGCGGGTCGTCGCCTACCACGAGGGCGGGCACGCCCTGGTCGGCCACGCCCTGCCCGACGCCGACCCCATCCACAAG
>DATAAD010000030.1:0-6285 GCA_036260295.1 Acidimicrobiales bacterium
GAGACCACGGTGTGGATCAGCTCCACCCGGGGGAGGCCGGGGATGATGCCGGCCAGCAGGTGCTCGACCCGGGGGTGCACGGCGCCGGTGACGGCGACGGTGCAGCCGTCGCACGACGCCCCCACCATCCAGATCAGGTAAATCTTCTCCAGCGGGCCCAGGCGGATGCGGCTCGAGTCGGGCTCGACGGCCCGGGAGCGCACGCCGATGGGGGCCATCGGGTCGAGCGGGTTCTCCCGCCAGTCCTCCAGGCCCGTCGTCCCGGCAGGTGCGACACTCCGCTCCGAGCCGGGGTCGGGAACAATCTCACGGGTCCGAGCGGTTGACCGCCGTGTCCTCATGTCTGACATGCAAGATCTCCTGCAGGGTTCTCGGCGTGATTGGACGAGTAGGTGTCCAGAGACGGTGTTTTGCGTCTCTAGATGTACGCTACATCTACTCGAACCGGATTTCAGGTAGAACTTTCGTTCTCCGAACCCCGTTCCCCGGTGCGACACTGGAACCGTGGTCGACATTGCACAGAGCGTGACGGCGACGGGCGAAGCGGAGGCCGTCGCCCAGGATCTGGCCCGGGCCTCGCTGGCCCTGGCCCGCCGGTTCTCGGCTGGGGCCACCATGTGGTGCGCGTCGCCGAACTGGCCGTTCCATGCCCATCACGTGGCCGTGGAGTTCGTGCACCCGGTGATCGTCGGCAAGCGGGCGCTGCCCGCCGTCACCGTCCCCCCCGCCGCCGACCTGGTGGCCACGCTGCGGGCCTCCGTCGTCCCCGGCGACATCGTCCTCGTCCTGGCCGACGCCGACGACCCGCGGGTGCTCGACGCCATGCGCCGGGGCCCGGCGTGGGGGGTCGAGACCGTCTGGATCGGCGCCGGCCCTCGCCGTCCCGAGGCCGGGGCGGCCAACCACATCATCTGGCTCGACACCGACCAGCCGCTCGAGGCCTCCGAGCTGTTCGTCCGCATCTACCACCTGCTGTGGGAGCTCACCCACGTGTGCTTCGAGCACCCGGGCCTGCTGAAGCCCGAGCCCGAGTGCACGGATGAGGTATGCATCACATGCTCGGACGAGGGTCGCCCCGCCGAGATCGTCACCGTCGACGGCGACGAGGCCCTGGTGCGCACCCCCGACGGGCAGGAGCGCATCGACGTCTCCCTGATCGACACGCCGGCGCCGGGCGACCTCGTCCTCGTCCACGCCGGCTTCGCCATCCAGTCGAGCTAGCCCATGCCCGAGACCACCGACTTCCTGTACCCGTTCATCGAGGGCGACGAGACCGACTCCGACACCCTCCTCGCCGACCTCACCCGGTCGGCCGAGGGCAAGTGGGCCCAGAGCTCGGGATTGCGGACTGAGACCCTCGCCGGGTGCGAGGCCCAGATCCGCGAGACGGCGGAGGCCATGGCCGCGCGCTTCCACGCCGGCGGGCGGCTGTTCACCTTCGGCAACGGGGGCAGCGCCACCGACGCCGAAGCGGTCGCCCACCTCTACACCCAGCCGCCCTACGGCCGGCCGCTGCCCGCCCGCTCCCTGGCCGAGGACCAGGCGGTGATGACGGCGCTGGGCAACGACGTGGGGTTCGAGCTGGTCTTCTCCCGGCAGCTCATCGCCCACGGCCGCCCGCACGACATCGCCATGGGCTTCTCCACCAGCGGCAACTCGGAGAACCTCATGCGGGCCTTCGCCGAGGCCCGGAAGCAGGGGATGCTGACCGTGGGGCTGTCGGGCTACGACGGCGGGCGCATGGCCGCCGAGGGCACGCCGGTCGAGCAGTGCCTGGTGGCCCGCTCCGACAGCGTCCACCGCATCCAGGAGTCCCAGGCCGCCCTCAACCACGCCCTTTGGGCCGCGGTCCAGGAGGCCTTGTCCTAGCCGCGGGCACCCGGGTCCTTCGGGCCGCGCCCGCTGCGGCCCGCCTACGTCGGCTTCCTCCCGATCTGAAGGGGCGAGCGGCAGGTGCACAGGGACTCCTCGCACCGGTGCACGCCCTCGTTGCTGGCCAGGCGCCCGAGGGTGTCCCGCAGGGTGCCCCGCAGCGACTGGAGCTCGGCGATGCGCCGCTCGGTCTCGGCCAGCTTGCCCTCGACGAGGGCGGCCAGCTCGGGATGGTGGTCGCCGCAGCACCCCTCGGCCACGTGGAGGAACTCCTTGGCCTCGGTCAGGCTCAGGCCGAGCACCTTGGCCCGGTTGACCAGCTCGATGCGCCGGAGGGCCTCCTCGCCGTACAGCCGGTAGCCGGCCTCGGTGCGGGCGGCCGGCTCCACCAGACCGAGCTCCTCGTAGACGCGCAGCGCCTTGCGGGTCAGGCCGGTGCGGCGGCCGACCTCGGCGACACCCAGCAACCCGTCGGGGACCATGGCCCGACGGTACAACCCGGCCCCTGGGGCCGGGTCAACCGGGGCGTCAGGCCGCGGGGCCGTAGGGCCGGCCGGCGTTCTCGTAGCAGTCGACGTGGTAGTGCTCGACGCGGTTCCACACACCGTCGGTGTACACGTTGGCGATCACCTGCTGGAGCCGGCTCTTGGCCCGGAACTTGACCGGGAGCCGGCACACCACGCACGTGGCCGAGTTGCCGGCCTCGATGAGGCGCGTCACGGCACGGCTGGTGAAGATGCTCTGAACCGTCATGTTCGACCTATCGGCCGCCGGACGGGCCAGGTTGAGCGAATTCGCCCCGTCTGGACTTGACGAGGGAGTCCGAAGGTCTTTAAGTTTCCCGCCGTCGGGGCCCGGGGTGCGTCCGCCGTGCACCCCAGCCCCGACCTCTCAGGTCTTCGGCGGCACGAAGGACGACTCGAAGCGCTCCACGAAGGGCTGCACGAGCGACCAGTTCCTGGCCCGGGACTCGAAGTTCAGGGTGAACGTCTTGGTCCCGGTGACCACGCCCAGGTCGAGGTTGTGGAGCTGGACGTCGTTGCGGCTGTAGGTGAACTCCCACTCGGCCGCGTCGTAGCCGCGGAACTCGGTGGGCTCGAGGCGGATGCGGCTGTAGCTGGGCTGTGCCTGACGGAACCGGCGCTCCAGCTCGATCCAGCCGTTCACCGCCGTGCGCCCGTTGGCGTCCTGGACGACGACGCGCAGGGCAGCGGCATCGTTGGGGTGGCGGAAGTCGGTGTACTGGCCGTCTCGGCTGATCCGCCAGTCGGACGGGTGCTCGATGCGGAACCCGGTGTCGGGGTCGACGTACTCGTCCCAGTCGACCATGGAGACGATCAGGTTGTCGCGCGCCTCCCGGGTGAGGATCTCGCGGCCGTTGGTGAACAGGATGGCGAGGAGGACGAGGACGACCGCGCCGCTGAGGACGACGGTCAGCTTGCGCTTCTTCCGAGGCACCGGCCACGGCTCGGGGGGCTCGCGGTGCTCCTCCTCGGGCGTGAACACGACGGGCGGCGCCCCGGGGTCGGGCATGAACATGCGCTCGAGCGCCACCTTGGGCGGCAGGGGCGGGGCCGGCGGCGGGGGCTCGGCCGGCTCCTCGGGCTCGGCGGCCGGCTCCTCGGCCCGCGGCTCGACGGCGGCGTCGCCGTTCCGCGACGGGTCGGTGGCCAGGTCGAGCCCCAGCTCGAGGTCCATGGGCCGGTGGCGGTCGCCATCCGGGTCGCCCCAGACGATGGCCTCGTCGGCGTCGGGCCGCTCGGGCCCTGCCTCCGGCTGGGGCTGGGAGGCGAGGGGCCCGGCGGCCACCTCCAGCAGGGTGCGCAGCTCGTCGGAGGCCGGGCGCTCGGAGGGGTCCTTCTGCAAGGTGACGGCGAGGACCCGGGCCAGGGCGCCGGCCCGTTCGGGCGGGCGGGGCGGCTGCGACGCCACCGCCTCCAGGATGGCGGCCGAGGTGCCGCCGCCGAAGGGAGCGACGCCCTCCACCGCGAAGTACAGGACGGCGCCCAGCGACCAGATGTCGGCCTCGCGCGTGCCGGCCTGCTCCGGCGACATGAACGACACGTTGCCGACGGCCCCATCGCGGGCCACGGTGGCGTCGCCGATCAGCGAGGCGATCCCGAAGTCGGCCACCCGGACCTCGCCCTCCGGCCCCACGAACACCTTCGACGGTTGCAGGAACCGGTGGACCATGTCGTGGTCGGTGGCCGCCTCCAGCACGTCGAGCAGCCGGAGGCCGAGGGCGGCGGCCTCCTCGGGGGGCAGGGGGCCGTCCCGGCGCACCCGGTCGGCCAGCGTGGGGTGGTCGATGAACTCGCTGACGACCCACGGGCGGTCGAGGTCGTCGACCACGTCGACGATGCGGGCCAGCCCCGGGTGCTGCACGGCGGCCATGGCCCGGGCCTCCCGCCGCACCCGCGCCGCCAGCGCCCGGCGCTGCATGTGGTCGAGCGGGTCGGGGAAGCGGAGCTCCTTGACGGTGACGTACCGCTCGGAGATGAGATCTTCGGCCCGCCAGAGGATCCCCATGCCCCCCTCCTCGAGCGGCTCGAGCAGGCGGTAGCGGTCGTCCACCAGGCGGCCGGCAGTGACTGCACCGGGCATGTGGCAAGAGGCTAGTCCGGTCCGGCCGACGGAGGGGTGCCGGTAGACTGGTGCCGAATGGCACAAGAGCGTCAGGCGACCTTCGGGCCCAACGCCTGGCTGGTCGACGAGATGTACGACCAATACCGGGCCGATCCCTCCTCCGTCACCGAGAGCTGGCGCGACTTCTTCGCCGACTACCGCAGGGACGGCGAGCCTGCGCCCCAGGCACCGCCACCCCGGCCCGAACCGCACCCCGCGTCCGACGGGGTCGAGTCCCGTCCGCTCCGGGGTGCCGCCGCCCGGCTGGTGGCGAACATGGAGGCCAGCCTGGCCGTCCCCACCGCCACCAGCGCCCGGGTGGTCCCGGCCCGGCTGCTCGAGGTCAACCGGAAGGTGCTCAACGGCCACCTGGCCCGCATCGGCGGCAACAAGGTCAGCTTCACCCACCTGATCGGCTACGCCGTGGTCCGAGCCCTCGCCGCGGTGCCGGCCATGCGCTCGATCTACGTGGACGGCGGCCAGGCCTCAGCGGCCGGGAGCGGGGGCATCGCCCGTCCCGACCACGTCGGCCTCGGCCTCGCCATCGACGTGCCCAAGCCGGACGGCTCCCGCACCCTCCTGGTCCCCTGCATCCGCGAGGCCGACACCCTCGACTTCGCCACCTTCCACGCCACCTACGAGGACGTGGTCCGACGGGTCCGGACCAACAAGATCACGCCCGAGGACTTCGCCGGGGTCACCATGACCCTCACCAACCCCGGCACGCTGGGGACCGTCTCCTCGGTGCCCCGGCTCATGCCCGGCCAGAGCGTGATCGTGGGCGTGGGCGCCCTGGGCTGGCCGGCCGAGTACGCCGGCGCCGACCCCCAGGTGATGGCCCAGCTGGGCATCTCCAAGGTGCTGACCCTCACCTCGACCTACGACCACCGGGTGATCCAGGGGGCCGAGTCCGGCCTGTACCTCCAGCGGGTGGAGCAGCTCCTCCTCGGCGCCGACGGCTTCTACGACGAGGTGTTCCGCTCCCTCGGCGTGCCGTACGAGTCGGTGCGGTGGCGCCCGGACAACAACCCCCTCGACCAGCTGCTCGGGGATGGGGGGGTCCAGCGGGAGAAGCAGGTCCACGTCCAGACCCTCACCAACATGTACCGGGTCCGGGGCCACCTCATCGCCGACCTCGACCCCCTGTCCTGGAAGGAGCCCCGCACCCACCCCGAGCTCGACCCGGCCACCTACGGCCTGACCATCTGGGACCTGGAGCGGGAGTTCTTCACCGACGGCGTGGCCGGGCGCAACGTCATGCCCCTCGGTGAGCTGCTCGGCATCCTGCGCGACGCCTACTGCCGGCGCGTCGGCGTGGAGTACATGCACATCCAGGAGCCCGACCAGAAGCACTGGATCCAGCAGCAGGTCGAGGGCGTCCACACCACCTTCAGCACCGACGAGCAGCTGCACATCCTCGACCGGCTCAACGCGGCCGAGGCCTTCGAGCGGTTCCTGCACACCAAGTACACCGGGCACAAGCGCTTCGGCCTCGAGGGGGCCGAGAGCCTGATCCCCCTGGTCGACGAGGTCCTCGACGCCGCCGCCGCCGCCGGGTACCACGAGGCCGTCCTCGGCATGGCCCACCGGGGCCGGCTGAACCTGCTGGCCAACATCGTGGGCAAGTCGTTCCGCCAGATCTTCCGGGAGTTCGAGGGCGACCTCGACCCCGCCACCACCCAGGGCACCGGCGACGTGAAGTACCACCTCGGGGCGGTGGGCAAGTTCGTCGGCCGCTCGGGCCAGGGCATCCCGGTCACCCTGGCGTCGAACCCGTCCCACCTCGAG
>DATAAD010000031.1:0-26389 GCA_036260295.1 Acidimicrobiales bacterium
CGCGATCAGGCCGAAGACCAGCAGGCGGGCGACGCGGACCAGCCGATCGGTGGTGTTGCTCCGGACGACGTCGATGTAGTGGTCGAGGCGGTCGAGCAGGTCGGTCGTCCAGTCCTTTGCCTCCTGCGCCATGCCGGGAGCCTACCCTCGGCACCGTGCGCGCTCCCGTCTCCGTGCTCGCCGGCGCGGCCGTGGCGGTCATCGCCGCCGCCGTTCTGGGGGAGTACGCCTTCGACGGATGGGCGGTGGTGGGGTCGGGCGTCCTCGTGGGCCTGTTCGTGGCCGAGGCCATGGTCGCCGTCCTCAGGAACGGCTCGCGGTGGACGGCCGCCGTGGCCGCCGCGCTGGGCGCCGGCGCCATGCTGTGGGCCGGGTGGATCTCGACCGGGCACCGGCTGGGGAGTGTGGGCTGGAAGGGGTGGCTGGCCGTCGCCCTGGCCGCCGCCGCCGGGGCGTTCAGGGCCCGGCCGCCCGGAGGAGCTCGGAGCACCCGTCCTGCGCCAGCATCAGCAGAGTGACTGGCGCCGGAGCCGGCCCGGTCGAGAAGCCCAGCACGACGGCGGGGACCGGGCCGCGCCGCGCGGTGGCGAAGTACACGACCGGGCCCAGGGACGGCTCCCGGGCCCGGGCCTGCTCCTCGCACGGGCGCGTGCCGGCCACGGTGGGCGCCGCCGAGCGCTGACCGCCGACCGGGGGGACGGCCGGGGTGGACGCGGCGCCGGAGTTTCCCGACATGGCCGCCGCTCCGCCTGCGCCTCCTGCCCCTCCTGACCCGGCACCGGTCCCAGCCGGGGCGGGGCGGGCCCGGGCCAGGAGCGTGGCCGCGTCGGGCACGTCGCCCAGGTCGGCGGGCGGGACCGAGGCGGCGGCCGAGGACTCGGACAGCGCCTGGTCCCGGCTCGTCGCCGCCTCCGGAGCCGGGCCGGCGACGGTCGTCCGGTCGGAGGTCCTGGACAGGAGCGCGGTGAACCCGACGGCGACGACGAGCATGGCCGCCGCCGCGGCGGCCGCGAACTGCCACTGGTACCGGCGGGGCCGGGACCGCGCCCGCTCGGCGACCTGGCGCCGGTGGAGGTCGCCCAGGGCGGCGCCCACGGCGGCCTCGCGGACGGACGGGTCGGCGGGCTCGACCGGAGCCCCCACGGCCGAGGCCACGCCCCGCAGCTCCTCGGCCGAGGCCCGGCACGAGGCGCAGGAGGCGACGTGGGCGGCCCACTCGGGCGCCTCCCCGTCGACGTAGGCGCTCAGGGCCTCGAGGTCGGCGTGCTCGCTCATCCTGTCGTTGGACGCTCGGCCGACGGGCCGGGGTTCCGTCCGGGGGCCAGAAGGGGGACGAGGGCGGCCCGGCCCCGGGCGATGCGCGAGCGGACCGTCCCGGGGGGGATGACGAGCGCCTCGCCGATCTCCTCGTAGGACAGCCCGCACACGTCCCGCAGGACGACCGCAGCCCGGTAGTCCGCGGGGAGCGTCTGGAGGGCCCGGTCGAGGTCGACCCGCGTGGTCGACGACTCCACGGCGTCGACCGGGGACGCCATCTCGGCCGACCCCTCGGGCAGTCCCGGCTCGGGGCGGCGCCGCCGGCGGCGGAGCTCGTCCAGACAGGCGTTGGTCGCCACCCGGTACGCCCACGTCCCGAAGGCCGACCGGCCGTCGAAGGCGGGCAGGCCCCGGACGATGGCGATCAGGGCCTCCTGGCAGGCGTCGGCGGCGTCGGCCGGGTCACCGGTCATCCGCCGGCACAGGGCGTACAGCCGGTCGTAGTGGCGGCGCAGCAGGGCGTCGAGGGCCGCCCGGTCGCCGCCACGAGCGGCCTGCACCAACTGGGAGTCGTCGCGGTCGATGCCCGGAGGGTAGGCCGCGCCTGGCGGCAGTGAAGCGACGGTCAGGCGAGGCCGAGCTCCCCGATGCCGACCGAGGAGTTTCCCTGCCCCAGGTCGGTGATCCAGAGGAGCACGGCCCCACCCGTCCTGCCGTTGAGGTCGAAGGTGGTCGAGCCCTCGCCGATCCCGCTCCTGGTGGCCACCGGCTCGCCCCAGGCCTGACGGCTGGGCTTGGCCGTGTCGGCGACGAGCACCTCGGCCGCCCACCCGTTGGTGGGCGAGGTCACCCGGAGCTCCTCGAGCTTGTGCTGGCCCTCGAGCTGCAGGATCACGCCCACGCCGGGCTTGAGGCCGCCGAAGCGGTTCGACGCGTAGCTCTCCGTCGTCCACTGCGTGGTCGCGTCACCGTCGACCAGGAACGGTAGCTCGTCGTCGTGCTCGACGCCGCTGCCCGGTGGCGGGTCGAAGGCCAGGGGGGTGGGCGCGGGGATGGCCCGCTGGCCCCCGCCCGCCTCCTCCTGCGTGATGTCGTCGATCAGGCGCTGGCCGGTGTCGGAGCGGGCGAACAGCACCCCCACCACCCCGAGGGTCAGGGCCACGGCCACGATGGCGATGGTGGGTACCATCCACTTCCGCTCGCTCTGGACGAAGCTCGGCGGGACCCCGCGGGGCGGGGTGTGGTCGGACCGAGGAGCCACGGGCGGGGCGGCCGGAGCGGGTGCGACCACCACGTTGGTGGCGTCCTGGGTGCCCAGGTCCACCGAGAGCAGGGCGGTCTGCAGCTCGCCCGCGGTCTGGAAGCGCGCCTCGGGGGCCTTGGCCATGGCCCGCAGGACGACCTCCTCGATGGCCTTGGGGATCCCGGCCCGGACCTGGCGGGGGGCCAGCGGGTGGGCGGTGACGTGCTTGAGGGCGACGGCCATGTCGGTCTCGCCCGAGAAGGGCGGCCGCCCGCACAGCATCTCGTAGAGGACCACGCCCAGGGAGTACACGTCGGACCGGCCGTCGACCGCCCGTCCGTCGACCTGCTCGGGGGACAGGTACTGGGCCGTCCCGATGATCGACCCCGTGCTGGTCAGGGCGTCGGAGGGAGCGGCCCGGCCGGCCTGGGTGTCCTCCACCGCCTTGGCGATGCCGAAGTCGGCCACCTTCACCCGCCCGTCGGGGCAGACGAGGATGTTGGGCGGCTTGACGTCCCGGTGGACCACGCCGTTCCTGTGGGCGTAGTCGAGGGCGTCGGCCACCTGGGCGGCGATGTGCACCACCCTTCCGGGAGGCATGGGCCCGCTCTCGTTCAGGACGTGGCGCAGGTTGGGGGCGTCGACCAGCTCCATGACGATGAACGTGATCCCGTCGTCGGTGCCGGTGTCGAAGGTGGCGACCACGTTGGGATGGGCCAGGCGGGCGGCGGCGACGGCCTCCCGCCGGAAGCGCTCTCGGAACGAGTCGTCGGCCGCCAGGTGCGGGAGCAGGATCTTGACCGCCACCGGCCGGCCCAGGATGTCGTCGAAGGCCTCCCAGACCTCGGCCATCCCCCCTTTGGCGATCAGCCGCTTGAGCCGGTAGCGCCCGGCGAGGACGCGTTCGGTGTGCACGCCGGCCGGCCCCCCCAGGGGCGCTGCATCTGACACCTAGGAGACGGTACCGGTCCCGGAAGGGGTCTGGAATGCCACCCCGATGGTCCGGGGACCGGTGTGGGCCCCCACCACCGCCCCCAGCTGGCCCACGACGATCCGGTCGCGGGGGTAGTGCCGGTCGAGAAGGCCCATGAGGGTGTCGACGTCGGGAGCGTCGCCGTGGAGCACGGCCAGGTTCTCGGCGCCCGGGTGGGCGCCGACCTGGTCGGCCAGCCACTGCAGCGCCCGGGAGCGGGTCCGCTGCTTGGGGCCGGGCTCGACCTTGCCGTCCACCACCTCGATGCACGGCTTGATCGAGAGCATCGACCCCAGCAGGGCCTGGGCCGCCCCGATCCGGCCGCCTCGCTTCAGGTACTCCAGGGTGTCGAGGCTGCCGAAGACCTTGGTCCGGCGGGCCATGTCCTCGGCCAGGGCGACGATCTCCTCCAGGCCGGCCCCGCCTGCCGCCCGCCGGGCGGCCGCCACCGCGATCATCCCCTCGCCGAGGGTCACCGACAGGGAGTCCACCACCCGGACGGGGACCAGGTCGGCCACGGCGCGGGCCGCGGCCTGGGCTGCCTCCCCCGTGGCCGACAGCTTGGAGGAGAGGTTGACGCACACCACGCCTTCCGCCCCCTCGGCCGCCGCCTCGCGGAACACCTCCTCGAAGGCGCCGGGGGCCGGTGCCGCGGTCGACGGCAGCTCGGGCGACGCCCCGCACCGGGCCCAGAACTCGGCCGGGGTGAGGTCGACGCGGTCGACCAGCTCCTCGCTGCCGAAGCGGATCTTGAGGGGCACCACGTCGATGCCCAGCTCCGACACCAGCGCATCGGGCAGGTCGCAGCTGCTGTCGGTGACGATCTTCACGCTCATTCCTCGGGAACCAACCCTCTCGCTCGGCGGCCCTTCATGGCGTTGCGGCCCCACCACACGGCCAGGAAGGTGGCCGCGCCCATGGCCACGACCAGGCTGGCGCCCGACGCCGCCGTGGACCGTACCGTGATGCGGGCCCGGCCCACCACCAGGTGCCCGTCGGGTGACTCGAGGGTGATGCGGATGGGGAAGGCGCCCGACGCCCGGGCCACCACCGGGAAGCGCTCGGTGGTGTTCAGCCGGGTCAGCTCGAGGTTCTGGACCGTGCCCCGGGGGAAGTCGAGCTTGTCGCTCTCGATCCTGACCACCACCCGGACCGGGCTGCCGGTGGCGTTCCTGAACGTGACCGGGATCTCGCCCGTGCGGGCGGTCAGGGTGATCGAGCGGCCCTCGGGCATCTCGATCTCGTCGAGCTCGGCCTCGACCAGCCGGTCGGCGCGGTCGACGTACAGCTCGCGCTGGCGGCGGGTCTTGAGGTCCGACGACTCGGCCACCAGCAGGTGCTCCTCGATGACGGCAGAGGTGGTGTTGCCGGACCCCAGCACCGACCCGAGCGAGTCCAGGTTGCGGCGAGCGTCGCGCAGGTCGTCCGCCACCTCGGCCAGGGTGCCCGGGACGGGGACGGCAGGCTTGCGCACCATGGTGGCGCCGGTGTCGTCCTCGGCGGTCGGGACGGCGCCGAAGAGGGTGTCCAGGGAGATGGCCTCGACGATCGGCGACTGGGCCAGCCCGGCGGACACCACGTCAAGGAACTGCCGGGTGGGGCGCCACTCGCGGGGGGCGACGGCCGCCACCCCGCGGCGCTCGTCGTCGCCCGGGCGGTCGAGGTAGATCACGGCCAGGTCGGCGAGGAGCTGGTAGGCGAGCAGCGACTGGTTCCGGTCACCGTCGAAGTGGGCGGCCAGGCCGGCGTCGGCGGCCACGGCCTGGACCCGGGTCTGGCGACCGGCCAGCACGAACGGCCGGGTGAGGGTCAGCCTTTGCTCGGGGACGGGGACGAGGAGCGACTCACCGGTCAGCATGCGGTCGAAGCCCCGCCCGGCCAGGGTGTCGACGACGTTCGGGTCCAGGGCCTCCTCGGCCAGCCAGGTACGGGTGTCGAGGCGGGCGCCGAGGGCGTCGACCAGGGTGGACGTTCCCCGGCCCAGCTGGCTGGCCACCTCGCCGTCGAGGCCGGCGTCGAGCAGGGCGGCCAGGTTGGACGGGACGTAGGACGCGCTGAGCGTCGGGCGCTCGGCGGCCGCGGCCTTGAGGCTGGACAGCAGGGCCTTGGCCTTGGCGTCGCTGCTGGCGGCCAGGGCGGCGACCGTCTCCGGGGTGGGCGCCATGGCGAACGGGGTGCCCCGCACCGCCTCCACGCCCTGGGTCATCGCCGTGAGGGTGTCGGCGTCGGGCAGGTCACGGTTGCCACCGGGCTGGAGGGCGGGCGGGGCGTGCACCGGGAAGACGAGCGACACGCCCAGCTTGGGGGTGGCGTGGATCTCGGGCATGTGCAGGAGGTGGGTGACGAAGCGGTCGACGGTCGACCCGGCCAGCCGGTCACGGAGCTCGACCCGGACCGGGTAGACGCCGTCCCTCGGGGGCAGGAGGAGCCGCGCCGGGTCCCTGGGCAGGTTGGGATCGCGGACGGGTACGGTGAGGACCACGTCGCCGTTGGCCTCGGTGCGCGCCCCGGCGAGGGGCACGGGCTGGAGGGTGACCAGGGCCGTGTCGCTCATCTGGTCGGCCAGGGTCTCGACGAACTCCGACCGAGTGGCGACGGCCGGGAAGACGGTGAGGACGAACTCGAGGTTCGACGCCCCCGTCGGGCGGTCGACTCGCACCCGGACGAGGAAGTCGCCCCCCGCGCTCACCCACGGCGTCTGGGCGACGAACGTCATCCGCCCCCGGGACGGGGGCTGCTGGGCGCCGGCCGGTGACGGCCCCGCGATCCCGTTCCAGGGGCCGCTCGGGCCCGCGGCCAGGGCGGCCAGGAGAGCCACGAGCACAAGGGCCCGTCTCATCCCAGCCCCCGGTGGAGGACGGAGAGCTGCATGGGCTCCACGCGGAAGCCGAGGGACAGGTACAGGGCCAGGGCGGGCTCGTTGCCGAGCTGGGTGTTGACGACGACCTCGGTCACGCCCTTGCGCCGCAGCCAGCGCAGCCCGTCCAGGCCCAGGGACCGGCCGAGCCCCTCGCGCCGGTGGCCGGGGTGCACGGCCAGACGCTGCAGGTAGCCCTGGGTGGCGCTGAGGCCGGTGACGCTGTAGGCCAGCACGTCGCCACCGTGAGCCGCGATCCGGAAGCGGGTCGCCGGGGTGGCCTCGATGGCCTCGTGCAGGCCGGCGGCGTCTAGCCTCCAGAAGGGGGAGAACGCGGAGGCGTCGACGGCCAGCACCGCCGGCCAGTCGCCCCGCCGCCCCCGGCGCAGCAGCTTGGCGACCTCCCGGTCGGGGCGGGGAATGTCGTGGAGGTCGTGGCTCAGGAGGTGGAGGCGTTCGTACTCCTCGAAGCCGAGGGACAGGAACCCGGCCTGCTCGGGGGGCGCCAGGGCACTGGTGAGCACCCGGGTGTAGCCGCGGGCGGCCAGGGTGTCGAGGCAGCGCCGGAGGAAGTCGACCGAGGGCGCGCCGGCCGGAGGCAGGGGCGCCAGGTAGGCGATCCGGCCGTCACCCCGCCAGGGACCGGTCCGAGCCCGTTCCCAGCCCCACTGCAGGACCTCGGACGCGACGGTGGTCATGGGTGGGTCAAGCGTACCGGCGGAGGGTGTCGACGGACCGGGCAGTAGCGTGGACCGGTGGTCCCCGAACGCCTCCAGCCCCTCCTCGCCGAGACGGCTCCCCTGGGCGAGCGCTTCGCGGCCGCGGGCTGGCGGCTGTACCTGGTCGGCGGCAGCGTCCGCGATGCCATCCTCGGCCGCCGGCGGACCAAGGACCTCGACTTCACCACCGACGCCCGGCCCGACGACATCGAGGCCGTGGTCAAGGGCTGGGCCGACGCCGTCTGGGACCAGGGCCGGCGCTTCGGCACCATCGGGGCCAAGAAGGGCGAGGTGGTCTACGAGATCACCACCCACCGGGGCGAGGCCTACTCGCCCGACTCCCGCAAGCCCGAAGTCCGGTTCGCCGACGCCGTGGAGGCCGACCTCTCCCGCCGCGACTTCACGGTCAACGCCATGGCCCTGAGCCTGCCCGACGCCGAGCTCATCGACCCCTTCGGCGGCATTGCCGATCTGGCCGCCTCCCGGCTCCGCACCCCCCTGTCGCCGGCCGAGTCGTTCACCGACGATCCCCTGCGCATGCTGCGGGCCGCCCGCTTCATCAGCGGCTACGGCCTGAAGCCGGACCCCGACCTCGTCGCCGCGGTGAAGTCGCTCCGCCACCGCCTGGAGATCGTGTCGGCCGAGCGCATCCGGGACGAGCTGGACAAGCTGCTCGTGGTCGAGTCGCCCTCGGCCGGCCTGTGGTTCCTCATCGACACCGGCCTGGCCGAGGAGTTCCTCCCCGAGCTGCCGGCCCTCGCCCTGCAGCAGGACCCGGTCCACCGCCACAAGGACGTGCTGGCCCACACCATCGCCGTGGTCGAGAAGGCCAGCCCCGACAAGATCCTCCGGCTGGCCGCCCTCCTCCACGACATCGGCAAGCCCAAGACCCGCTCGTTCGGAAAGGGAGGGGTGTCGTTCCACCACCACGAGGTGGTCGGCGCCCGCATGGCGGAGGAGCGGATGCGGGCTCTGCGCTACCCGGAGCACGAGATCGCCGACGTCCGCCGGCTGGTCGAGCTGCACCTGCGCTTCCACGGCTACGGCGACGACGTCTGGACGGACAGCGCGGTCAGGCGTTACGCCAACGACGCCGGCCACCTGCTCGACAAGCTCAACGAGCTGACCCGCTGCGACTGCACCACGCGCAACCAGCGCAAGGCGGCCGAGCTGGCCCGGCGCATGGACATGCTCGAGGAGCGGATCGCCCACCTCCGCCAGCAGGAGGAGCTCGACCGCATCCGCCCGGACCTCGACGGCCACCAGATCATGGAGCACCTGGGGATCGGCCCCGGGCCGGACGTGGGCAAGGCGTGGAGGTTCCTCTACGAGTTGCGCCTCGAGGAGGGCCCCCTCGGCGAGGACGAGGCCCGCCGCCGCCTCGACCAGTGGTGGGCCTCCCGCTAAGCCGGGTCCCAGCGCAGCAGCAGGTACACGCCACGGTCGGCGGCGGGGACGAACCCCAGCCGGTCGTAGAGGCGGAGGGCGGGGTTGAACCGCTCGACGTGGATGGTGACGGGATGGCCCCGTTCCGAGCCCTCGGCGAGGACCTGCCGCAGCAACAGGCCCCCGACGCCCCGGTTCCGGTAGGCGGGGAGCAGGGCGATGTCCACGATGCGGATCTCGTCCGGCCATCGGGCGACGTACAGCCGGCCGGCCGGCTCGCCGTCGACCACGACGACGTCGAACGAGGCACCGGCGTACTGCTCGACGTAGTACCGGCGCTGGGCCTCGAACTGCATCGAGACGAAGGCCTCCTTCTGCGCCTCGTCCCAGCCGGTCAGGGCGAGCTCGTCCTCGCGTGTGCTGCGGTAGACGCGGCGGAGGATCGCCTCGTCCCCCTCGCCGGCCGGGCGGAGGACGACCGAGCCGGTCTTCAAGGACGCTGGGGGAAGATGCCCTGGAGGGCGATGCAGAAGAACAGCGTGAGGTAGGGCTGCATGTTGTTGTGGGGCTGGCCGCCGCCCGAGACCGCCAGCGCCGCCGGCGCCGCGGGGGCCAGCGGCGGGCTGCCCCCCACGTAGGCGTTCCCACCGACCGAGCCGGCGAGTGAGACGGTGGGCCCCGGGACGGTGTTGTCGCCCGGGTCGGGAGAGGCCTGGAGGCCGTGCGGGTGGACGGGCATCTCCGACGCGAGGAGCGTCACCGTCTCGGTGCCACCCGTCTGCCCGAGGTCGTACGGCGAAAGGCCCGGACCCTGACCGGGCTGGATGGCCGCCCTGCCCTGGAGGTCGGGCAGCCCGAACGTCGACCTCCCGTCGCCCCCGTAGGTCGTTCCGAGGAGGGCGAACAGGGCGGTGTTCTGGCTGATGGGCAGCAGCTGGCCGTTGCACCACGCCCACCCCCTGGGCGCGAAGTTGAACGGGACGATGCGGATCTCGGCGAGAAAGGGGTCGGCCACAGGGCGCTCCTAGGACGGCGGAGGGAAGATCCCGAAGAGGGAGATGATGAAGTTGATGCAGAGGTAGGGCTGGAGGTTGGTGTGCGGCTGGCTGCCACCAGCCGTCCCGATCGCCGTCGCCGCCATCGGCACCGACGGGCTGCCCTGGATGTAGGGCTTGACCCCTCCGGGCGACTCGGCCAGCACGTTCCCAGCAGGCGAGCTGGCGTTCCCCAGGGTCTTGGCGGCGGTCAGGGGATGGGTGTGGGCCGGTACCTGGTTGACGGTCAGCGTCACCTCCTCGACGCCGGCCTGCTGGCCCAGGACCATCCCGTTCCCCTGATGGACAGGAAGGCGGCCCTGGAGGTTCGGGAGGGCGAACGTGGACTGGCCGTCACCGCCATAGGTCGTGCCGATGAGCTGGAAGAGCGTCTCGTTCTCCGAGATGGGCAGGAGCTGGCCCTGGCAGAACAGCCACCCCACCGGCGCGAAGTTGCCCGGCCACATCCGTATCTCGCCGACGTAGGGATCTGACACGCGAACCTCCTAGTTCCGCGAGGGGAAGATGCCCTGCAGCGCGATGCAGAACGAGAGCGTGAGGTACGGCTGCATGTTGTCGTGGGCTTGGGAGCCTCCCACCGTCGTGACCGACCCCGGGCTCATCGTCGTCGTGTCGGCGGGCGCGTGGTAGACGTTGTTGACCGCCCCCAGGACCGCGCCCGAGGGGTTGGCCGCGGCCCCGTTCTCGTTGGTGCCGTTGAGCGTGTGGGTATGGGCGGGAAGCTCGGCCAGGGTCAAGGTGTGGGCCGGCTCACCGGCCGCCTGGCCCAGGATGTGCCCGGGGCCGACGTGGATCGGCGTGCGGGCCCGGAGGTCCGGCAGGGCGAACGTCGTCTGGCCGTTCCCGCCGAACGTGGTGCCGAGCAGGGCGAACAGGGCCTGGTTCTGGTTGATGGGCAGCACCTGGCCGTTGCAGAAGGCCCACCCCCTGGGCGCGTACGAGAAGCTCATGATCCGGATCTCGGACAGGAACGGCTCGGCCATCGTCCTCCTCGAGGCTCAGGCCGGCAGCGCGCAGGCCGCGCCGCCGGGCGTGTTCAGGAACCCGTTGCTGTCGGCCGCCCAGCTGACGGTGGCGGCGCCGTTCGTCCGTGGGTTCAGATAGGCGGGGAGGCCGGAGCCGTCCGCAGGACCCGTGTAGCCCGGCAACCTCACCGTCGTGCCCATCCGCTGGCGGAGCCGGTAGTCGGTCCCGCCGAGGGCCCCCGAACCGGTCAGCGTGTTCTTCTTGGCCACGTCCGTCGGGTCTCCGATGCTCATGCACACCTGGTAGGCGTCCCCGGTGTTCGTCCCGGAGTTCAGGTGGATGCCGTTCTGGGCGAAGCCGCCGGTCGGGGCGTTGGGCTGGGCGATCGTGTTCCCCTGGATGGTGGCGCTCATGGTCCCGTCGTGTGAGAGCCCGGTGACGCCCTCGTCTGCCCCCCCGACGGTCACCAGGATGCCGAAGTTGCTGTAGCGGTAGATCTGGTTGTCCTTGATCAACGTCGTGTGGCTCCCCCGGGCCAGCTCGATGACCTCGATGCCCGACCCTTCGGAGGAGCCGGAGTTCGGCACTCCCGAGACGCCGATGGTGTTGCGCTCGATCCTCCCGCTCAGGGTCCCGTCGCCCGGCGGGGCCCCGAACGCCTTCGAGACCAGCAGCGCCGTCCCCTTGGAGCCGCGGAAGGTGTTGTCGGAGATGTTGTACGTCATGTCGCCCGAGCCACCGACCGCCACGGTCATACCGCCGCCCCCGCCGACGATGTTGGGGTGAGCGTTGTTCAGGGTGTTCCCCGTGAACACGAAGGCCGACGAGGCGGTCCCAACCACGGTCAGGTTGAAGACGTCGCCCCGAGCGCCTGTGAAGGTGCTGTCGGTCACGGTGACGTTGAAGGTGCCCGCCGTGGCTTCGAGCTGGACGGCGTCGTCGCCGAGGGAAAAGTGGTTGGGCCCGACGGTGACGTTGTCCAAGGTGAGGTTCAGCGAGCCGCCGCCGTTGACCACCTGGACGTTGTACTCGCTGGCGTCCCGGATGTCCGAGTCGGTGATGGAGGCCGTGCCGGCCAGTCCCGTGAAGCGGATGTTCCCCTCGTCCGGGCTGTTGGTGGTGCCGTTCGACCGGACGACGGAGCTGTCCATGGTGAAGCCTGAGACGTTGTTGCCCTGGATGCCGTGGGTCGCGTTCTGGATGAGGTCCATGAGGTTGAGCGAGACGGCCTTCGTACTGTTGAGGTACACGCCGACGCCAGCCGTGCTCCCGTCGGGTCCGGACATGCCCTGGATCGTCCCGCCCGTGCCGCCGGAGCCGGTCACGGTGAGCCCCCCGAGCGAACCCGTGTTGTCGAGCACGATCCCGTTGGCGCCGCCGGTGGCCGAGATGTGTTTGAACGTCAGGCCCAACTGGCCGATCGTCGTGTTCACCACGTTGAGCGCGGGGCCGGTCGGCGGCGTCCCCTGGCCGATGGAGTTGTTGCTCCCCCTGACGGTCACCGTGCCGCCGCCCGTGGCCGAGAACGTGGAGCCGGCGCCGGCGAGCGTCACGCCGGCCGAGAAGTCGGTGGTGGTATTGGCGTTGTTGGCGAGGACGATGTCGGTGTCCTCTCCGGTACCCGACACCGGGCCAGAGAAGGTGACCGAGCCGCCGGTACGGTTCTGGACGACCACCGCGTCTCCGTTTCCCGCGCCCTGGACGATCGACGCGGCCACGGCGATGGTGCCCGCGGCGTTGCCGGTCAACTCGAACGCCGGTCCGATGGTGTTGGTGATCGTGACGTTGGAACCGATGTCCGCGTTCTGGATCCCTGTGCCAGTGATCCCGGCGCCCGACCTCGCACTTCCGGGGGCCCCCACGTTCACCCGGCGGATGACGTTGTTCTGGGCCAGGACGATGACCGGTCCCGCCGCCTGGATGGTCGGGTTGGCGGCGCCGGCGTTCGGGGCGACAAGCGTCACCGAGGGCGGCGACCCCACCACCAGGCCATGGGGCGCACCGAACAGGTGCTGGTTGTTCTCCAGGGGCAGGCCGCCGGAGTACGAGCCGCTGTAGAGGAAGATGATGTCGCCCGGCCCGTCGACGTCGGAGGGGCCTCGCAACGGAGTCAGGTTCTGGAAGGGGTCGGTCGACCGGCCCAGGCCGCCGACCGGAGCGGTGGCGTCGACGTACCAAACGAGGACGCTCTGGATGTTGATCGTGACCGTCCCCGTGGCCGTGCCGGCGCCGTCGCTCACGTTGTACTGGAACGAGTCGGAGCCGCCCTTGAGGCCGGGGGGCGGCACGTAGACGAAGGTGCCGTCGCTGTTCATGGTGACGACGCGTCCGCCCGGGGGGTTCGATCCGGCCAAGCTCGCGGTCAGTGGGCCGGGTCCGTCGGCGTCGGAGTCATTCGACAGCACGTTGCCCGAGATCTGCACGACGGGGCCGGTCTGGCCGGCTACGCCCACCGCCAGCTTGGTGTTGCCGATGGCGCCGGAGAAGGTGTCGTTGGTCGCCACCAGGTCGTTGACCGCCACCACGTTCACGTCCCGGGCGACGACGTTCGACAGGTTGTTCACGGCCGCCCCGTCGTTCACCCGGAAGCTGACGGTGCGGGTGGCCGTGCTCGGGGTGTCGCTGGTGTTGCCGAACCTCACCGCCTCGAGGGCGGCCTCCATCTGGGCCAGGGTTGCGGGACCGGTGAGGGTGAGCGTGCCGGATGCAGGGGCGAAGCTGCCCGTCACCGGATTCCCGCCGATCGGGGTGAAGCTGAGGACATCGTGTCCGCTCTCGTAGCTCCCCGTGATCTGCACCGTGGCGCTGGCGACCGTCGAGCTGTCGGGGTCGGTGAGGGTGAGCGACGGGGCGGCGATGGCGACCGCAGGCCCGTTCTCGGTGAAGGTGACCGCACCAGATCCCACATTGGCCAGGGTGGGGGCGACATTGCCGCCCGTCGCGGTGTACCCGGTGAACGTCGTGACGGGCGAGGTGGCGGTGGCGCTGGAGGCGATGGTCGCCACGACCGTATGACCCGTGCCCGGCGTCGAGGTGATGGTCACCCCGAGCCAGCTGCCGAGCACGACGGGCGCCGCCGAGCCGGGGGTGACGAGGGGGTCACTGCCGGTCATGAAGGTGCCGGGCGAGGCCACGAACGTGCCGGCCAGCGACGACCCGGCCCCCGCGGCAAGGGCGACGTTGGCATGGTTCCTACCGCAGACGATCAGTGACTGAGAGGACCCCGCGAATGCCTGCTTGTTCGGCGCGGGGCACGGGGCCCGGGCTCCGAGACCCAACTGTGCGACGACGACGTCGGTGATCTCCCACACGTGGGCCGTCGTCGTGAGCTGGCCGGCGCCCGCCATGGCGTTGACGGCGTCGCTTCCCGAGAAGGACGTGGTCTTGCTGACGGCCACCTTCCAGTCGCCGGTGGCGTTCTCGGCGCCGGGGGCGGAGTCGGCCTGGACCTGGAAGGCCGACGACGAGTTGCCGGGGGTGATGTCGTCGGCCGGACCGGCGGCGCTCACGTAGCGGCACTTCACGTCGACGAAGGTCTGCGCCTTGGTCACCGTCCAGCCTGCGGGACCGCCCGGGCACGCGGTGATGGTCCACCGGGACGTGGGCCTGGAGATCAGCACCGAGGCGATGTTGTCCGTGGTGCCGGTGTTGCTGACACTGAAGCTGAACACCTTCCCTGTGTCACCGACGAACTGCTCGTGCACGTCCACCGCCGCCTCCGCGGCGAAGGTGGCGGCCGACGCTCCCTGAGCGAGCAGCCCCGCGGCCAGCAGCACACCGCTCACGCCCAGTAGCAAGGTGTGCAAAGGCGTGAGCCGGCGTCCCGACGCTTGCTGTGTACCAGCCATTTGGTCCCCTCCCCCGAGTGCACGAGTGGGTCGCCGTCGCCCGCCGTACACCGTTCTTGGATGCTAAGGCACGCGTCAAGGGGCGCGGGCCGACATGGGGCCTGGGCCGGCCGCCATCGTGGCCGCCGTGGACCCGTGCGGATGCTCTAGGTGGCGTCGATAGGTCGAACCGGCGAGATGGGCGACGGCGACGGGCTCAGCCGGCCGAGGTGAACGTCGGCCGTGGGCTGGTACTCCTCGCCTGGATCCCCTCGGGCGCGGGACCCACGATCGGGGCCGGTTCCTCGCACGGCGGCAGGCAGATGGGGAAAGGACAACAGCCCTGCAGGCACGGCTGGCCGGGGGGACAGTCGGCAGCGGTGGTGCACTGTTGGGCCTCGTCGCAGAACAGGACGGCGGCGCACATGCACGCGGCCATGGGGTACGGGTCGGGGCTCGGGACGCAGACGCAGCCGAGGGGGTCGGGCTCGCCGCAGAAGACGACCTCAGCGCACCCCGCGGGACAGGTGGCGCACGTCGGGTCGACGACCTGCTGGACGCCGATCACGTCCGGCGCGCTGTCGCCGTCGCCACCTTCGCGGTGCCCGCGCTGAGCGACGACCTGCACCAGGGGCGCGGCCCACGCGCCGACGCCGAGGAGGAGAGCTCCCCGCCGGATGAACTCCCGCCGACTGGGACCGGTCGGCTCGCCGTCGTCCACGTAGTCGTCCCCCACCGAGACCTCCTCCGCGTCAGTTCGCCGCAGCCTATGCCTTCGGCGAGCAGGCGAGCGCGGCCAGCGGGTCCACCACGCCCTCGAGTCGCTCCACCCACATGCCGACGGGATGGAGGCGGCCGAGCACGGCGGCGAGCCGGTCGAGGGCGGCCTGGGGGTCGAGGGTGCGGCGGTCGAGGAGCCGGCCCCCGGCGAAGGTGAGGGCGAGCGCTCGCGAGATCGGTCCCTGGGCTTCGCGGCCGGCACCGAAGGCCCAGCCCACGACGGGGTACCGGCCGGGAGGGACCGCCCCGTCGTGTCGACTCCCCCTACCGAGCGGCTCGAGCGCCGACCGGTCGACCGCCAGTTCGGGCTCGGGGACGACCAGCTCCCCGGTCGTCACGTCGACGCACGACCAGGGCCGGTCGACCACGCGGAGCCCCTTGGCGTTGAGCCGGCGTTCGACCGACGGCAGCAGCGGGCGGATGCCCGCAGGCGCCAGCACGGCAGCACCGTCCCTGACCAGGGCGAGGACGTCGAGGCGCAGGGTGTCGTCGTCAGGCCGCTCGACGGCGGCCGAGAGATAGCCGAGGAGACCGTCGACCAGGCGCCGCAGGTCTCTCGTGCGCACCACGGCGGTCGTCCCGTGGTGGAGCAGGTGGAACTCCTTGGCGCCCCGCTCCCCGGCGTCGTCGGCCACGTGGAGGGAGAAGTTCGGCGAGGCCGGGTCGTCGTCGGGGTCGACGAGGTGGGCGGCCAGCGCCCGGCGGAGGACGTCGTGCACGGCCGCGCTGGTCGAGCGGACCCCGAGCTCCCACTCACCCACCCGGAACGTGCTCAGACCCGCCCAGACCAGGCGGTCAAGCTTGGCCCGTCAGCCGCTCGGGGGCTCGACGACCCGCCGGGGACCGCTCGGCGCCGGCCCCCCGGCGAGGGTCACCGGGTGGACAACCGGCGTCTCGGCCTCGGCGCACATCACCCCGTCGAGGAAGCACAGCCCCCCGAGCGTCCGAGTAAGGGCGACGACGTCGTCGCGGACGACGTCCGCCGGTGCCTGGAGCTCGGCGGCCAGGTCCCGGGCGATCTCGTCGGCCGTCCCGGACCCGTCGAAGCAGGACCACACCAGGCTGGCCACGGGATCGAGCCGGTAGTAGGCGCGGGTACGACCGCCAGCGAGCACGGTCTCGCCGTCGAGCTCGACGCTGGCCACCGCCGAGCGCCGGGGCACGAACGAACCGTCGATGCTGCCGGCGGTCAGCAGGTCCACGGGCGGGGCATCCTTACCGGCCCTCACGTGAAGACCGCCTCGTAGCGCATGCCGGTCGAGTCGGGACCGATGGGGACGAGGAAGATGTCGAGGCTGTCGAGGCTGGCGTGCTCCACCCGGTACATCCTCTGGGCGAGGACCGGGTCACCCGGGCCGCGAAAGACCAAGGAGAACGGGAGGCGGCTCCCGGGTCTCGCCCCCTCGCCGACCGCGGTGGCCTCGATGAGCTCGGCGTCGATCCTGGCCCCGTCCCCTGCGGCGATGGAGAACCGCTCGCCCACGCGCCGGGCGAAGTCCGAGACGGTCAGCAACTCGAGCACCGGGCGAGCCTATGCGCCCCGTCCAGCACACCGCCTGGACCGTTGCCGGACGACCAACGGGCCCGGCCCGAGCCGCTACGAGAGACGGGGCGGGCAGGGAGCGGCGATGCCCCCGATGGCACACAGGTCGCCCGGACCGGCGCCCACGTCGATCCGCTCACCTGTGTCGGCGACGATGCGGTCGGCACCTGGGCCGCCCGAGCTGAAGTCGGCCCCGTCGAGGCCGGTGATGTCGTCGTTCCCGATGCCCCCGAAGGCGTGGTCGTCGCCGCCGCCGGCGGTGATGTCGTCGTCGCCCCCGAACCCGTAGACGACGTCGTCGCCACCCAGGCCGGCGATGCGGTCCCTGCCCTCCGACCCGCAGATGATGTCGTCGCCCTCGGTGCCGGCGATGTCGCCGCTGCCGTAGATGGTGCACACCGGCTGCCAGTCGCAGCGCTGGTCGGTGGCCGGGTTGTTCGTGACCCGGACGATGTCGCGGTCACCGGCGGTCGCGCTCATGTGGTACACCTCGCCGAAGTTCGAGGCGTTGCGGCCGCTGTTCCAGACGATCCTGCTTCCGTCGGGCGACCAGGCGGGGAAGATGTCGAAGGTGGCCTGGACGTCGGCCTGGATGTTGTTGGTGAGGCGGACCACGTTGGAGCCGTCGGCGTTCATCCGGTAGATCTCCTCACCGGCGGGGTCGTGGCGGCGGCTGTGGAAGGTGATCTGGGACCCGTCCGGCGACCAGTTCGGCCAGGCGTCCTCCCCCGGGTTGTTGGTGATGTTGACCACGTTGTTCCCGAACGAGTCCATGAGGTGGACGTCGGAGGTGGGATCGTCGCGGCGGCTGTTGAAGGCGATCACCGTCCCGTCGGGCGACCAGAACGGCAGGGCGTCCTCGACCTGCGTCGGGGACAGCGCCGTCACGCCGCTCCCGTCGATGTTCACCTTGAAGACGTCGAAGAACCGGCCGGGGATGTTGCGCTGGTAAACGATCTGGGAGCCGTCGGGGTGCCAAGCCGGGCTGCTGGCGTCGCCGGTGAAGGTGACGCGGGTCACGTTGCTCCCGTCGGCGTCCATGACGTAGATGTCCGACGGCGAGTTGCGGTTGCTCTCGAAGGCGATCCTCCGGCCGTCGGAGCGCCAGCGGGGCCGCCCGTCGCTGGCGGGGTGGTTGGTGAGGTTGGTGGGGTTCACCTCGGTGCCGGTGGGGTCGAACGTCCAGATGTCGAAGTTCCCCGACCGGTTGCTGGAGCAGGCGATCTTGCCGTTGATGCCGGGGAAGGCGGCGCCCGCGGGAGTGACGGAGACGCCCGCCAGGGACCCCGACAAGGCGAGGGCCGCCAGCCCTCCCGCCCCGCGGCTGTGCTGCCAACGGCCCTTCAGCATCCGGCGCTTCCTCCCCACGTCCACGGCTCCCGCCGAGAGCCGACCTCCGACCCTCCCAGCCGGCCGCAAACCTAGCCAGTCGTCGCCGCCGGGCTCAATGGATGTCGTGTGCATCTAGTCGGGAAGGCGTAGACGCAGGGCCTCCTCACGGGGGACGACGTCCCCCTTGCCCTGCCGTACCGTGGGCTGGTGACGCGTCGATCCTGGACGGGCGACGCCGCCCTGGCGTTCGCCATCGCCGCCGTGCAGGTCGCCGGCACGTTCCTCACCGGCCGCCACCAGCCGGAGCGGGAGCCCTTCGACGTGCTCGCCGGGCTGCTGCTCGCCGCCGGCCCGGCCACCCTCGTCGTCCGCCGGCGCTTCCCGGCCGCCGTCCTGGGCTGGGCCCTCGTCACCACCTTCCTGTACCTCGCCCTCGGCTACCCCCGCGGACCGGTCTTCTTCGCCCTCATCGCCGCCTTCTTCACCGCGGCGCTCGCCGGCCGGCGACGGGTGGCCTGGGCGTCGCTCGCCGTCGGCTACGTGTCGTTCCTCTGGCTCGTCGACCGGGGCGATCCCCCGTCGCTGGCCGCCGCCCTGGGCCTGCTGGCCTGGCTGATCGCGCTGGCCACCGCGGCCGAGGTGGTGCGGGGTCGCCGAGACCGCGGCATCGAATCGGCCCGCGCCGCAGAGGAGGAGGCCCGCCGCCGGGCCGGCGAGGAGCGGCTGCGCATCGCCCGAGAGCTGCACGACGTGCTGGCCCACAACATCTCGCTGATCAACGTCCAGGCCGGGGTGGCGCTGCACCTGATCGACGAGCAACCCGAGCAGGCCCGCACCGCCCTCACGGCCATCAAGGCGGCCAGCAAGGACGCCCTGGGCGAGCTGCGCTCGGTGCTCGACGTGCTGCGCCAGTCGGACGAGGGACCGCCCCGGGCGCCGACGGCCGGCTTGGAGGACCTCGACCGCCTTGTCTCGGGCGCGGCGGCGGCGGGGATCGAGGTCCGCGTGGTCACCCAGGGGACGCCACGCCCGCTGCCCCCCGGTGTCGACCTGGCCGCCTTCCGGATCGTCCAGGAGGCGCTGACCAACGTCACCCGCCACGCCGGCCAGGCCAGGGCCTCGGTGTCCCTCACCTACGGCGACCACGACCTCACCGTGCAGGTGGACGACGACGGGCGCGGGCGTTCGTCCTCGCCGGACGGGTCCGGGAACGGGATCCGCGGGATGCACGAGCGGGCGGCAGCCCTGGGTGGGGTGCTGGAGGCCGGGCCCATGCCGGGTGGCGGGTTCCGGGTGACCGCCCGGCTGCCGGCATGATCCGCGTCCTCCTCGCCGACGACCAGGCCCTGGTGCGGGCCGGCTTCCGCGCCCTGCTCGACGCCCAGGGCGACATCGAGGTGGTGGGCGAGGCGGGCGACGGCGACCGGGCCGTACGCCTGGCCAGGGAGCTGCGGCCGGACGTCGTCCTCATGGACATCCGCATGCCCGGCCGGGACGGGCTGGACGCCACCCGGCTCATCGCCGCCGACGACCGGTTGGCCGACATGCGCATCGTCATCCTCACCACCTTCGAGCTCGACGAGTACGTCTTCGAGGCCATCCGGTCCGGGGCCAGCGGCTTCCTCGTCAAGGACACCGAGCCGGTGGAGCTGCTCCGGGCGGTGAGGGCCGTCGCCGCGGGCGGCGCCCTGCTCTCGCCCGGCGTCACCCGCCGGCTGATCGCCGAGTTCGCCAGCCGGGCCAAGGAGCCGGCCCTCGGTGGCGAGCTGGAGCGGCTCACCGATCGGGAGCGCGAGGTGATGGCCCTGGCGGCCGCCGGGCTGACCAACGAGGAGATCGCCGAGAAGCTCTACCTCAGCCCCGCCACGGCCAAGACCCACGTGAGCCGGGCCATGGTCAAGCTCGGCGCCCGCGACCGGGCCCAGCTGGTGGTCTTCGCCTACGAGTCGGGGCTGGTCCGGCCCGGTTGGAGCGGGTAGCCCCTACCACCGTCGGCGCAGCACGGAAGCCTCCGCGCGGGGGACGACCGCGACGGGCTCCGAGCGGACGATGGGCGCATGACAACCATCACCACAGCGACGCGTGTGGCGGCCCGGGCCGTGCACGCCACCAAGATCTACGGGTCGGGGACAACCGAGGTGCGGGCTCTCGACGACGTGACCGTCGACCTCCCGGGCGCCCGGTTCACCGCGGTCATGGGCCCGTCGGGCTCGGGGAAGTCGACGCTCATGCACTGCGTGGCCGGGCTCGACGCCCTCACCTCCGGGGAGGTGTACCTCGGCGCGCTCGAGCTGGGCGCGCTGTCCGACAATGAGCTGACCCTCGTGCGCCGGCAGCAGGTGGGCTTCGTGTTCCAGTCGTTCAACCTGATCCCCACCCTGTCGGCGCTGGAGAACATCACCCTGCCGCTCGACCTGGCCGGCGCAAGGGCCGACCGGGACTGGCTCGACGAGCTGATCGCCCGGGTGGGGCTCGGCGACCGGCTGTCGCACCGTCCGTCGGAGCTGTCGGGGGGCCAGCAGCAGCGGGTGGCGGTGGCCCGGGCCCTGGCCAGCCGGCCGCAGATCGTCTTCGCCGACGAGCCCACCGGCAACCTCGACTCCCGCGCCGGGGCGGAGATCCTCGGCTTCATGGCCGCCGCCGTCGAGGACATGGGCCAGACGGTGGTCATGGTCACCCACGACCCCGTGGCCGCGTCCTACGCGGACTCGGTCGTGATCCTGGCCGACGGCCGGGTGGCCGGCCACCTCGACGAGCCGACGCCCCAGTCGGTGCTGGACGCGCTCAAGGGCCTGAAGGGGTGAGGGCCGTGGTCAACGTCACGGTGAAGGGTGTGCTCGCCCAGAAGCGCCGCCTGGCCGCCACCTTCCTCGCCGTCTTCCTCGGCATCGCCTTCCTCTCCGGCACCCTCGTGCTGGGCGACACCCTCCGGGCCAACTTCGACGCCCTCTTCGCCGAGTCCGGCGCCGGTACCGACGCCGTGGTCCGCGCTGCGGCGACCATCGAGGCCTCAGGTGGCATGGGGCCGGACCTCGACGAGCGGGCAACGGCGCCGCTGTCGCTGGCCGACCGCCTGCGCGCCTTGCCCGGGGTGGCCGCGGCCGAGCCGTCGATCGAAGGCTACGGCCGGCTGATCGGCCGCGACGGCAAGGCGGTCGGAGGCAACGGCCCGCCCCGCCTGGCCGGCAACTGGGTCACCGACCCCGAGCTGAACCCGTACCGGCTGGTCGCCGGCCGCGCTCCCGAGGCCGACGACGAGGTCGTCGTCAACCGGGGCGCGGCCGAGGCCGGCGCGCTGCGGGTGGGCGACACGACCATCGTCCAGACGCCCGAGCCCGTCCGGGTGACCGTCGTCGGCATTGCCACCTTCGGTACGGAGGACGGGTTCGGGGCGGTGACGTTCACCGCATTCACGTTGGCTGGCGCGCGGCTCCACGTGGCGGACCAGCCGTCCAGCATCCTGGTGCGAGCCGCAGACGGAGTGGACCAGGAGGAGCTGGCCGCCCGGCTGCGCCCGCTGGTCGGCGAGGGCAACGAGGTGCTGACCGGCGAGCAGTTCACGGCCGAGAGCACCGACCAGATCGGCCGGCAGTTCCTCGACTTCTTCACGACGTTCCTGACCGTCTTCGCCGGGGTGGCCCTGCTGGTCGCCACGTTCAGCATCTACAACACGTTCTCCATCCTCGTGGCCCAGCGCAGCCGGGAGTCGGCGCTCCTGCGGGCCCTGGGCGCCGTTCGCGGCCAGATCGTGGCGTCTGTGGCGGTCGAGGCCCTGCTGGTCGGGCTGCTGGCCTCGGCCGCCGGCCTCCTCGGGGGCGTGGTCATCGCCGGCCTCCTCAAGGGGCTGTTCGACAGCTTCGGCTTCTCGCTGCCCGCCGGCGGGCTGGTGTTCCAGCCGTCGACGGCCGTGGTCTCCCTCGGGGTCGGCGCGGTCGTCACTCTGGTCGCCGGCCTCTGGCCGGCGGTGAAGGCGTCCAGGGTGGCACCGGTGGCCGCCCTGCGGGAGAGCGCGGCCGAGGCCGTCCGCCCGTCACGGGCACGAGCCGTGGCCGGCGCGGCCCTCACGGGCGCCGGAGTGGCCGTCGTGCTGGCGTCCCTCGACACCCTTGCCGTGGCCGGGCCGGGCACGGTGCTCACCATGGTGGGCGTGGTCGTCCTCGGCCCGGTGGTGGCCCGCCCCGCGGCCCGCGTGCTCGGCTGGCCCCTGTCCCGTCTGCGGGGTGTCACCGGCACCCTGGCCGGGGAGAACGCCGTGCGCAACCCCCGACGCATGTCCGGGACCGCCGCCGCCCTCATGGTCGGGGTGGGCGTGGTCACCCTGTTCACCGTGTTCGCCGCCTCCACCCGGGCGTCGATCGACGAGAGCGTGTCCAGGTCGTTCGGCGGCGACCTCGTTGTGAGCACCGGGAGCTTCGGCGGCGGCGGGCTCAGCCCGGCGCTGGCCGGCGAGCTCGAGGCCCTGCCCGAGGTGGGGACCGCCGTGGGCCTGGGCCAGGCGGTCGCCGCGGTCGACGGCGAGGGCCAGCGGGTCACCGTCGTGGACACCGCGTCCCTCTTCCGGGTCCTCGACCTCGACGTGCGGCAGGGCTCGATCGAGCGCCTCGGCCCCATCCGGCTGGCCGTCTCCCAGGACGAGGCCGAAGCGCGTGGGTGGTCGATGGGTGCCCCCGTGCCCGTCCGGTCGGTGGACGGCACGACCACCACCTTCACCGTGGGCGCCGTGTACCGCGCCGGCGACGTGGCCGGGAGCTACCTCGTCGACCGGGAGGCGTGGCCGTCGGACCTCGACACCCAGATCCTGGTGGCGCTGGCGCCGGGGACGAGCCTGGGCGAGGGGAAGTCGGCCGTCACCCGGGTGACCGAGGCCGGGGGCGGCGCCTCCGTGCTCGACCGGGAGGAGTACGTGGCCTCGGCCGCCCAGGGGGTCGACATGATGCTCGGCATCGTCTACGTCCTGCTCTTCCTGGCCATCGTCATCGCCCTCATGGGCATCGCCAACACCCTGTCGCTCTCCATCCACGAGCGCACCCGCGAGCTCGGCCTCCTCCGGGCCGTGGGGCAGACCCGGGCCCAGCTGCGGTCCATGGTCAGGTGGGAGTCGGTGGTCGTGGCCCTGTTCGGCACGCTCGGCGGCGTCGGGCTGGGCGTCTTCCTCGGCTGGGCGCTGGTACAGGCCGCCTCGGCCCAGGGCCCGGCGTCCTTCGCCGCCCCCGCCGGCCAGCTCCTGGTCGTCGTCGCCGCCGGTGCGGTGGCCGGGGTGCTGGCCGGGGTCCGCCCGGCGCGGCGGGCGGCCCGCCTCGACGTCCTGGCCGCCATCGCCTCTGCGTAGGCGCGTAGAGTCGCCGCCCGTGCCGCCGCCGACGGAAGAGCAGATCGCCGCCCGTCAGGCGTGGGCGCTCGACTCGCTCCAGCGGCGGATGCGGATCCTCGAGGGCCTCGTGGGCCGCGCCCACCAGCCCCTCGACTGGCTGGCCGTCCAGCGCCAGGCCCGGGCCTTCCGGAGCCTGGCAGAGGCGGCGCCGAGGGGCCGCATGACCGATGCCCTCCGCACCGCCTTCGACGACCACGCCGCCGCCGTACGAGCGGTGGAAGAACGGGCGGGCGCCGCGCTGTCGGCGGCCCGTCCCGACGAGCTGGGCGAGGCCCGCAGCCGCCTCGGCCTCCGGCTGGCCCTCATCGGCAAGGGAGGCGCCGGGAAGACCGTCCTCTCCTCCACGCTGGCCCGGACGCTGGCCCGGCGAGGCCGGAAGGTCCTGGCCGTGGACCTCGACACCAACCCCGGCCTGGCCTTCAGCCTCGGAATCCCCGTGACCGAGGCCGGGCTGCCACCGGAGGCGGTTAAGGAGCAGCCGGCCGCCCCCTACGGCTGGCAGCTGTCGGGCGCCTACACGCCGGACGAGGCGGTCGAACGATTCGCGGCCCCGGGCCCCGACGGCATCCGCTTCCTCGGCCTGGGCAAGATCGGCGCCATCGACACGGCGACCGGGCGGTCGGCCATCGACACGGCGACCGGGCGGTCGGCCACCGACACGGCGACCGGGCGGTCCGCAATCGACAAGAACCAGGCCCGGCGCTCGGTGGCGGCGATCCGCCAGATCCTCCAGGGCTTCACCACGCCCGACGTCGACGTGATCGCCGACCTGGAGGCCGGGCCCACCACGCCGTTCGAGGGCTACCACGACTTCTCGACCGACGTGGTCGTGGTCGTCGGACCGGCCTGGCGGTCGGGCATGACCGCCCGCCGCCTCCTCCCCATGGTCGGCGACCGGCGCCTGACGGTCGTGGGCAACCGCTTCCGCGACGAGCCGGACCACCCGGGGCTGGAGGCGGCCGTCCGTGTCCCGTTCGACCCCGACCTCACCCAGGCCGAGCGGGAGGGGCGATCCCCGTTCGACGCCTGCCCCGACTCGCCGGCGGTGGCCGCCATCGGGCGCCTCGCCGACCTCCTGCTGGAACGGTCGGCCGCGCCGTGACCCCCCGCTCGATCGGGCTGCAGCGACGTGCTCATGCGACCGTCGGTGCCCGCCACAACGATGACTCCTGGCCTCCGACGTCGTCCTACATCTCGTGGAGCGAGGACGTCCCCGAGCCGAGGTGGTCCTGCTGCGGGGCGACGAGGAGCTCGCCTGCTGGGCGCTCCTGCACGCCGGGCGACCGGACCTCGGCCTGGTCGATGAGGTGGCCCGCCTGCAGCTGGCCGCCCGGCGGGCCGGATGCACGATCTGGCTGCGCCAGGCCTGTCCCGACTTGGTCGGGCTCCTCGAGCTGGTCGGGCTGCACGAGGTGGTAGGGCGCCGGCCCCTAGAGGTGGTCGGGGAGCCCGAAGACGGCGAAGAGGTCGGTGTCGAGGAAGTTGTGATGCCCGACGATCCGGTCGCCTGACGTCTCGAGCACCTGGATCGACCACGGCTTGTACCCGCCCTCGGGAGCGGGCTTGTACGACGCGAACGCAGCCATCCCGTTGGCCTCCACGGCGACGAGCCGGGAGCCCTCGCACCCCATGCCCGGCCCCAGGAAGAACTTGGCCATCTGGTCCGGCCCGCTGAGCCAGAAGTCGTAGGGCGGCATGGACATGACCACGTCGTCGCGCAGGAGGGTGACGAGCGAGGAGATGTCGTAGCGCTCGAAGGCGTCGACGTAGCGGGC
This sequence comes from Acidimicrobiales bacterium, assembly GCA_036260295.1. GTDB lineage: Bacteria > Actinomycetota > Acidimicrobiia > Acidimicrobiales > AC-14 > CADCTB01. The sequence continues at coordinate 25,085 of DATAAD010000031.1, forward strand.
CAGCAGCTCCTTCTGCTCGGCGGTCACCGGTGCCGGCGACCCGCCGGTGTCGAGCGTGGCCAGGGTGGCCCGGGCCCGCTGGAGGGCGCTGTTGACCGACGCCACGCTGGTGTCGAGGAGCTCGGCCACCTCGGTGGCCTGCCAGCGCAGCACCTCACGGAGGATGAGCACCGCCCGCTGGCGGGGGGGCAGGTGCTGGAGGGCGGTCACGAAGGCCAGCCGGATGCTCTCCTTGGTCGCCGCCACCTCGGCGGGGTCGCCGTCCTCGGGGACGACTCGGGCGTCGGGGATGGGCGTCATCCACGCCTCCTCCGGCCGGGTCGCCCCGGTGAAGGCGTCGGCCATGCCGGCCGGCCCGAGGTCCATGGCCAGCGCCCGCCGCTGGCGGCCACGGAGCATGTCGAGGCAGACGTTGGTGGCGATCCGGTAGAGCCAGGACCGCACCGCAGACCGTCCCTCGAACCTCTCCATGCCCTTCCAGGCCCGGACCATCGTGTCCTGCACGGCGTCCTCGGCCTCGAACGCCGATCCCAGCATCCGGTAGCAGTAGCCGGTCAGCTCCCGGCGGTACTGCTCCAGCTGGTCGAGGACGGCGGTGTCGGGGGTGACGGCCATGCCGGGCAAGTCTACGACGGCGGTCATAGGAACGGCTCTCTCCTCCGGCGGCGCACCGCCGGGCGCGGCGCGTCCGCAGGTAGGACGCCACCGGCGGGCGGGACTCATCGCGCGGGGAGGGCCGGTCCCCCGGCGTCGTCCTCACCTTGCCATGCGTGGGCCCGGGGAGGGCAACATGGGCGGGTGGACGCGGACATGGCCGAAGCCGTCGAACTACTGCGCCAGGAGCGAAGGGTGGCCTTCGAGGTGGAGGACCGGGCCATCCGGCTCGTCGACCCGGTGAACGGCGACCCGGGATCGGCCGTCCTCCGGGTGCTCGGCACGGCCCAGGCCGCCTCGCCCGTCGGCGCCGCCTCCCACGGGGGAGGGCGGGTGGCCATGGGGGTGTGGCGGGCCCCCGAGCTGTACCTGGCCCGGTGGACCAACGGCAAGCGGTGGGTGGTCGGCTACCGGCTGCCCAGCGACGCCAAGCCCAACGACTACGTGCGGATCGAGGGCCGCATCCCGACCCGGCTGGAGACCGACAACTGGTACGGGCCGGTTCCCGCCGCCGTCGAGGAGGCGTTCCTCGTCGCCGGCCTCCTGCTCGACGACCCGCCCTTCCCGGTCCCCGCCCCGCCGCCGCCCCCTCCTCCCAGCCCGCCGGCCGCCCGCCGCCCGGTCAGCCGCCCGGCCACCCCCGTGCGACGC